>JBAPOI010000724.1:0-3615 GCA_049279555.1 Candidatus Sulfotelmatobacter sp. | reverse complement strand
CTCAAAGCGCGGTAGCTACGATCTTTCAAACGGTTTGGCGGAGAAGTCGGGTGTCGAACCCACGGCGCTTACACGCCGTCCAGCGGTTTTGCAGACCGCTTGCCTCCACAGGCTTGGGACTTCTCCGTTAAAGGCTGCGAGTGGGGAGGACGTGTCCAAACGTTTGACTCCCCACTTGCAGCGCAATTTAATCTGCCTTTACTTTCTGTGTCTCGCGCTTCCGTTCTTCGTATTTTCTTTCTGCGTTTTTGTGTGCCTGTTCTCTCAGCCGTTCGCGATAATCGGGGTTTTCTCTCATAAGCTTGCGGAGAGCCTCGGTTGCCGCTGTCTGCATGTGGTCCGAAAGTCCACCCGTGTGCAACCAATCGTGTTCTTCCAGAAAGGCGCGTTCAATGGGTGCAATCCACTGATATCCTTTTACGCGTCCTTGATCGTTCTTAATCGCCCTGACTTCTCCCTGCTCTTCCAGTCGCCTCATGGCATTGTGGACTGGAACGAGCTTCTGCTTGTATCTAGAAAAATCAAAACCGCATTCCATCAATTCGTCACGGATTTCTGGAACGGGAATGACCTTAGATTCTCTCAGTCGGAGAATTGTCCGAATTGCCTCTGTAAAGGTGAGTTTCGTAGGAGAAGATTCAGCTTTGGGATGATCGTCACTGCCGTGAAGGCAGCCCTGAGCAATGACAGTGAATTCTATATCGGGCGGGAGTGTATCGCTGACATCTTCCGAAACCGCGCACAGACTGTCGATTACTCGTTTCCAATCAAGTATCTGGTCGTCGATTTTTCTTCGTTCGACGAGAAGCTTATCAAGCTTAGCTTTGGCTTCTTGCAGAGCGGTTTTAATGGCATCGGCCACGAGGTGAATTATGGCTAAAAAAGGTAAATATAGTCAAGACAAACTTACTGCAAAAACAGGTAATCAAGGATGGGCGCTTGCGTTGGAGAAAGCATCGTCGCACCTATATAAGAATAGGCTTCAGGCTAAACGGCTGCGGGCAGCGATTGCCTTATTCAGAGAGAAGATTGCGCGGGGAGAGCCGTGGCCGACAGGAAGGTAGTTTTTGGATTCGGGGGCAATCGTGGCCGGGAGACAAGAGGAGCGCATGAGTCAGATTTGCTCAAAGACTGAGGCGCATATAGAACCGTTAACGCCTTACTTTTTTGTAAAGGGGATAGGCGTGCAGGATCAGGATGTCATCTCGTGTCAGTTTTTCCAGCCGGACCTGAAACTCGATTGGGTGCTGCACTCCAACGTAGAGCTGGGTATCGTCACGAAAGTAGATAATCACAGCGGGTATTTCGTCGTTGGAGATTTCGACTGCTTTGACGACTTTACCCGCGACCGAGCGGTAGGTGCGCCAGCCGCGAACAGGTTTAGGTTTTTTCATACCCGCTTCTCCGACTCTGGTTATAACCAGTATGGTTTTAGGCAGAGTACTACGACACTGCTTGTTATGCAAGACATTCAAAAGCGTGTCGGGGCCAATGTTCGCGCATGTCGGCTGAAACGGAAGATGACTCAGGCCGTATTCGCCGACCGTGCCGGGTTAAATCGGGCGCACGTAGGCGAGATCGAGCGCGGCGAATCCAACGTTACAATTCAGACGCTAAAGCTGATTGCGGATACCCTCAAGGTCAAAGTAGTAGAGCTAGTGAAGGGCATATGAGTAACAGGGAAATCGGGGATTCCATGTTTTTGTGCAGGATTACGACTTTTTGTGCAGGTAACTATTTATGTGCAAAGCCGTGTCGCATCTCCTAAAATATTGTTTCCAAAGATCTTACGAGGAAAATCCCTGCAATCAATGGCTTAGCAGTTATACCTAGCTGGTTCGGGACAAAATACGAGCTGCACTGCGTCCGCATAGGTCATGATCGCGTGAAAAGGCTGGCGGAGGCAAGGTCGGATGTCACAGGGGAATGTGAAAGGTACAAGATCCGCTTGCTGATTTCATCCAACACGCTCCCTTCTACTCTGTATTCAACTTAGATGCAGCGCCTGTTTGACATTCTCGTTTTCTCCGCGTTCGGTTCCGGAGTTTTGTTGATCTGATCGCTGCATTCGTGTCGGCGAAAACCGAGAAATGGCTTGAGAAATGTTATCGGTTGTCGGGTCGCGCCGCTACCTCTATGCCATACTTCCTCACCCGTCTCGCATTAATGGAGGACTCTTCGCCAATCATCGTTAAAGCGTTCCTCGCTCGCCGTGAGATTTCCCTCATTTCCTCGGTTGCATTTGCGATCCTGTCGAACTGCAAGCAGGCGTTAAGAATTAGACGCAGATCGTCCCCCTTAGCCCCTTTGAACATTCGGTAATATTCATCGACCGGTGCTGCCGAAAGAATCGCGATTTCTTCCCGACTCCAGCCGTTTGAGCGACCGATGGAACGCAGGACATCCCCTGCGCTCCGGGTTTCCTGGAACATCCCGAGTTTATCCGCAAATGCGCGGACTACGTCTGGATCTTTTACATCCTCTCGGAATGGGTAATTTCCGAGGTCAAAGAGCCGGAAGTCGTCCGAGTGGCTTGCGACATAGTTCTTGATTATTTCGTCGGCTCTCTCGGGGCTTCCGAGTTCCTTAAATAACGCTACCGTAGCGCTCAGATTTATGGGGTCAATGTATCGGGAACCTTCCATGAACGATTGGTAGATCGAATTGAGCACTTCAGTTTGGTTGTCATCAAACGAGTCGTGGAACCCGGCCCATGCATTCCACATCGAACCTCTGAGCCGTCCCGCCTTGGCCTGGTCGCTGAGAGCAGAGGCGTGCTTCTTAACGCGGCCCGGGTCGAAGAAACCGTCCCGGATGCCATCAAGGAGAGTGAGGTCGAACTCGTCCATTCCGGAGAATCCGTAAGAGTCGAGCAGTGCGTTCCACGCCGCCTCCCGTGCAGGAACGGACTTGCCCCTTTCGGCTCCCAGTTGTGCCGCCTTCCTTCCCTGCAGGTAATCGACCGGCGGCGCTGTGTTCGGCTCGTAAACGCTCCAGCCGAGCAGGGCCAGCGACCGCACAGCTTGTTCTAGTACCTGCCTGTCGAGGTCTTGCAACATAGGTTTAACCCTAATAACGGACCGTTCGATCCTCTTGATGAGACGGATGTTGGAAATACGGAGTGCAACACAGCACTCGGCCAGCTCCGTGTTGGTCTCTGAATCTGGGGTAAGAGCGATCCGCGCGCACTCTTCTGGAGAGGGAGCGAACTTCAGTGAGACATCGACGACCTTTTCGAGGTAGGTCTGAAAGTCCTTCTTATCCTCATCGAGAGCCTCGTCATTGAGTATTAGGCACACCTTGCATTTCTTAAGCTCCCTAAGGTTTGAGATGAGCCCCAAGACGTCTCGGACCGACAATCCCTTCCCGCGGCGCTCAATGTCATCAATGCAGACAATGGTCTCCCTGACTGATAGAAACCAAACTGGACCAAGTCCGCCGACGTAGTTTTTGATGAGCGGGACCTGCTGCAAGAACCAAAGAGACTTTCTGCCGAGGCGCTCAGCTGCGGCAGCGGTGTTAGTTTGCAGGGTCTCAAGACTCGGCTCGACGTTTATCTCGGAAGATTTCACCGAGTTCTCGAAAATGGAGTATTTGAGTTCGTCGAGAGAGTTG
>JBAPOI010000723.1:0-4817 GCA_049279555.1 Candidatus Sulfotelmatobacter sp. | reverse complement strand
CTCCCCTACGTGTTTCCTCCGGATGGTACCCGAATCGCGCGTAGTCCGGCAAATCGCATTTTGGTAGATAGAAAGTACGGAAGTTCTGCCAGAACAATGATTAAGGAGTCACTTGAGATGAGTGAGTCCATTTTGGGAGATGATCAGCAGAAGGCGCAACTGATAGCCGCTCTCGACAGTCATGGCATAAATGAATCGGCACGCAAAGCCATTCAGGCCGGCAACCTCGCTGAATTTGTAATTTCTCGCGAGGATGAGCTTCGACGGCAAGAGAATGATTTTCTGGGTCAATACAATCTGTCGATTGAGAGCTCTATTCAGCGTTCGGAGGATGAAGTCGATATAGATGAAGATTAGTTCGGGGCTTGACAGGATTTAAGCGAGAGCCCCTGTTTCTGAACCCACACCTTTTGAGACAGGGCAAAATCCGCTGATCCGACTTACTGTTTTCAATGGCTTACGAAGGACATGCTGAACAGCCTTTTGAGACGGTCCCTGAGACCTCCCTGTGCGCCTACGCGGCCTGCTGCGCCGCATCGAGATCTGCAATATACGGGAGGACGGTGGAGAGGATGCGCTCCGAGACTGCCCCTGCGGTTGTCTGAAAGACCCGGATCAGCCGCTCTGCGTCGTCGGTCACGATGTAGCCGTGAACGATCTTGCGCCCAAGCCTGTGAGAGCCGATGTGGTGCCGGATCTCGGAGACGACGACGATGCGGTTCATGGCGCGGATCGCGGCTCGAACGTGAGCAGGCATATCTGTGAAGGCCCTCATGTCGAAGTCGAACAAATCGCCAGCGGGAAGCGTGCGACCATTGCACTCGGTCTCGGAAACCGGGCGGACAAAGGTGCTGAATTGGCAGCTGCCCCAATGATTTCCGCTGGTGAGATGCGAGCACTGGCTGTCGAAGGCTGAACAGCCTGTATCTATCACGATGCGGCCGGAGGTGGAGTGAAACGTGAGAACTTTACGTGCCATAGGAGCGGGGTCCTGAAACTGTGGAGTGAGTGAAAAGCGAAAGCAACGGGGTGTTTTGAGCGGGAGAAACCACAAAGCACACCCGTTGCCATGAGATTGAGCCGATTGGACCAACCTCAAAGGGACAGAAAATGCGTGCACGGTCAGCAGGTTCTCTGACAATACATGGGAGTTGGTACGACCGGCTATGCCGCGAAGAGCGGGAGTTGCCCGCTGTCAATGCGCTCGGGCGGCTTCCTTCTCCGTTTTGAAATGGCTGTCATGGCAAAGCCGATGAATGACGGCTGGGCACTGGCTGTGGAAGCGGCCGCTGCAGGAGGAACCTCCGCTGCCATAGCTGCAACCAGAAGTGGTTCTTCCTCGGCAGGCATTTCCATTGGATCAGCTGGCAACATAGGAGCGGGCGGGGCAGAGCCAAATTGTGCCTGACGCTGTTGGTTGACCTGCCGCCACACATCGTCGGCAGTCTCCCCAACACCTCCCAGTTCAACCAACTCGCGTGCCATGGCACTCATCATGTCAGTATCCTCTTCAATACCGGCAAGGCCTTCGCCGCTGAATTTGCCCTCCATCATCATTGAAACGAGAACCTTCCGGCCCATGAGGCGGATGCAGTTGCTCTGCATCGTGTTTGCATAGGAGAAGAATTTCACTCGCACATCGCGCCGCTGGCCGATTCGCCAGGAACGGCGGCTGGCCTGACGCAGCGTGTAGGTGGAATATCCCGTTTCATAGAAGTAGATGGTGGGGAAGGACAGGAGATCGAGACCAGTCTCCACAAGCCGTGGATGGCAAATGACAACATCCACGCCCAGCGACAACTGGCGCTCGTACCACGCTTCGCGCTTGTCGGTCGCGACCGAAGGACGCAGCACAGCAACGCGAACACCCGCACTACGCAGTACCGTATCGAGTCGTCCCACCACATCGTGCTTTCCGGTGTAGGTGGCGAAGACTTGGCATTTACGTCCCTGAGCCAGTTCGGCGCGAATGTCATCAATCAGTTCACGTTCTTTCGGATAGATGACCTGGTGGTCGAGAATCGCGGGCTCCGCGACTTTGATGATCGTGTACTCGCGTGTCTTTCGATCCCACATCTTCCGGTAGATCGTCTCGAAGCCGAAGGGATGGTCGGGGTAGCAGAGCAGCGTGTTGAGCATGATGCTCCGCAGCCCCTTGTCCTTCGGGTATTGGTTGATAGTCTTCTTGATCTGTTCAGCGAGATCGTCGTAGGCGTCCCGCAATGTGTTGCCGGCATGCACCTCGATAACCGTCTCGGCGTAAGATGGGAGCGCATCTGCGATGTCCTCCAGGGAAACAAAGGCCGTGGAGTCCATCAGGTGATTGCCAAACAGCATAGGCGAGCAGCCTGGGCGGCGCAGAATCTGAATCGACTTCTTAGGATTGCGGGAGCACGCGTTGACGCTCTCCGTGATTCTTTCCACGGTCTCGATTACGCCATACTTACGCTGGAACATCTCACGTCCTGCACCGCCCCACTCGAAGCCCTCGCGAACCATCTGCGGAGCATCGATGCGGTACAGCACGTTATAGAGGTCATCGGCGTAGCCTCCCATCATCGTGCCCGTGAGCGTGATGACTTTCTTCGCGATGCGGGCCAGCACCGCCAGCCCGTTACCTTGAGCGGTGTCACCAGCCAGCTGATGCACCTCGTCGGCGATCGAGAAGTCGAAGAAGTCGAGCATGTACCGGCCCATGTAATCCATGGGAGCCATCCGCTGGATTCGTGAGCGATCGGCGGACCAGAGAGGCGAATACAGCTTCGTTCCGCCTTTGCCGAGTTCTACCGTTTCAGAATGTTTCCGGCGCTCATCAAAATCGTCTTCAACGAGAACGCCATTGGAGTCCTTCGCTACGGGCTGGTATGTGTCCATGTTGACGACACTGCCTGCATGGTCCCGGCTGCTTCGCGCCGCCTTCCCATAAACGTGTTTCCAGTAGTAGCCGAGCTTGCCTTTCTCTTTTCCCACGATGAAGTAGGTCGGATAAGGATGCTGCTGGAGCCACGCGCGCCGGCCCATTGCGCGCAATTGCGGGAGAGTTGTGGCAAGGCCACGGCGGCGCATGATGCCATTGGTGTACTGGATTTCCACCACGCCGTGAGGCTTCTTCGGGTCGCCGCCGTTGCGCAAGCCCTCGATGATGTAGGTTCGTGCGTGGGGGACCGTGATTAGGATTTCGCGCGCCCACTTCTCAGTGAGGTGCGGCGGGCACATGACAATCGTGGAGAATGGCTTGGAGTGGGCGGCCACGTACGCGACGCCCGCTCCGGCCATGAAAGTCTTCCCTGTTCCGCATTCGCCCACAATTTTCACCGCATCGTGATCGGCGAGGTACTTCACGCACCCCATGATGGCGAGCTCCTGGGCAGGCAGTGGCTTACGCATTAGACGCGAAAGCTCAGGAGCGGGAGGATCGTTGAGCGCATGCAGTGGGGGATAGGTTTCGACGATCCGGCGCCCGAGTTCGCGGGGGCCGTAGATTCTCAAATAGTCGTAGAGTGTTTGCATTTCCATGGCAGGTCTCGTTCTGTGGTGACAGTGGTGGGACAGTTTTGCTTCCCACCCTGTCGTACATTGTCTTGGTCGTCGTTTTGTGGGGTTATGGTCTAACTGGATTGAAGTGCTGGCGCCAACAGCGGAATGCTCCGAGCTAAATCAGTTCGTTTTCAAAATAAACCCCCTCCGCCGGAAAGGCGGTGCACTCTGCGATCCGATGCCCAACCGGGCCCCGGTCCGCCAGCGTCGGTCGCAAGCCGGCACTGTGTTCCACTCGGTGCTCGCACCAGAGCACAGCGCGCCTGTTGGCAAAAACGATGCGGCTCTTCCATCAGACGCCAAAATGGATTAATGTGCTTGCATTCCATGTCTTGGATTGCTGCCGACGGGACCGGAGGCGACAGTGGACTACACTTCCTCTCAGAAGAGAGCCATAAACTCGATAAATCACAACTTGCAGATAATCGCTTGCGCTGGCTCCGGAAAGACACAAGTCATTTCACACCGCATCGTGAAGATCCTCGATGCGAAGAAGAAGGATGGCATAACCCCGGCCAACATCGTCGCGTTCACCTTCACCGAAAAAGCTGCGGCAGAGCTGAAGGATCGAATTCAACGGCTCTGCGTCGAGCACTTAGGAACCGACGACGGACTGTCCGAAATGTACGTTGGGACGATCCACGGGTACTGCCTGAATCTCCTTCAGCAGCCGCCAGTTTATAGCTTTCTTAAATTCTCTGTGCTGACCGAAGTCCAACAGAGGCTGCTGATCGACCGCTACAGCAGGAGGAGCGGATTGACTGAGGTCCCGCTCCAAGATGGGAGGTACCTCACGCGCTGGGTGGATTCCAGGCTCTATCAAACTCTGCTTGGCGTGCTCGAAGAGGGAGGGGGCCGACCTGGGGACATTCCTGCCGAGATTGCTGATGCAACAGGAAAATATCACGCCTTGCTCGATGAGTTAAAGTACCTGGACTATTCCGGAATGCTCCGGCGCGCAGTTGATGAGCTCTCCTCGAACCGCGCCCTGCGGTCTTCGATCAAGAAGACAATCCGCTATTTGATTGTTGACGAATACCAGGATATTAACCCGCTGCAAGAGAAGCTAATACGGCAACATTCAACGCTCGGGGCGAATGTCTGTGTCGTCGGCGACGACGATCAGACTATCTATCAGTGGAGGGGTAGCGACGTTGACAATATCATCACCTTTGCAAAGCGCTACCCCGGTGTAAAGACAGAGCATCTAAACGAAAACTTTAGAAGTAGCCGCGCGATTGTCCTTACAGCTCGACGGATCATCGAGCAGAACCCGGAGC
>JBAPOI010000722.1:0-1522 GCA_049279555.1 Candidatus Sulfotelmatobacter sp. | reverse complement strand
CTCGAATTCCACCGGCCGGATGCCGGCGAGGATTGCCGCGACTTCGAGCGCAACGGCTACTGGCGGATGAAGGTCAAGCGCGGCTGGAAAAAAATGTTTGGGTCCAAACTCACTCAAAATTGCTGTGAGATGGTCAGCCGCGTGATCGTCAGCCAAGCCATGATCCGGATCAAGCGCCAGTACGGGATTCGCAGCTTGAACTGGCCTTACGACGAGCTCTTGCTGTTGATCCCCGACAACTCCAAAGCTGAGGAGACGTTGGAATTGTGCCGCTTGGAAATGTGCCGGGAGCCGGAATGGTTGCCGGGGATTCCCCTGGATGCGGAAGCAAGTCTTGGGGTTAGATATTCTAAGTAGGTTTGAAGCCAGCTATGAATGGAGGATCAAAGAGATGGATGACCTGAAGAGCCGCGTGGAGCAGTTCATCGAGATGGGAGGGGCTCGCCCCAGTCGGGACCGCAAGGAGATCATCAGCAGACTTCAATTTGCAGTTGAACTCCTGGAGGAGACGATGCACATGGGGACAAGCACCCTCATCTATGATCTCTGGATGGAGGTCGAGCGGCTGCGCAAGGCGGCAGCGGAGAAGAAAGGGAGACAACTGTGAACGACCAACCGACCAGTAAATATGGCCCGAAAGCCCGGTCTCCGGCCGTACTCAAACAGGCGTACGAGTGCCCAACAGAAAACAATGATGAGCCGGTGACGCGGGAAACGGTACAAGGGTGGCTAGCGTACTTCTCGGAACATGAGAAGGGCATTCGCGAAAGCCACAAAGGAATCATCGCCCGCATACAGGGGACCGATTAGGAACCTTGACCCCTCGATTAATCCTGCGACCTGTGAATGAGTACATTACGCGCGTGTTAGAGGCCGCGGTGATTCAAGACGAACAGCAAGGAGTCTGCGGAATGGTTGCCGTGGATGCGGAGGACAGCAAATGATCAAGCGTGTTCGGTGCGGTTTGTACTGGTACGATTTCTGGATAGGAATCTTTTGGGATCGCCGTAAACGTATTCTCTATGTTTGCCCACTTCCAATGTTATGTCTGGAGTTTTGGTTTTGACCGACCCCCTCGCCATCCCCGCCTTCCTCGATCGCACGCGGCTCGTGTATTCGTACACGAATTTGAACTGCTACGAGAACATCTGTCCGTATCAATTCTTCGAACGCTACATCAAGAAATCTATCCCGTTCGTCGAGACCGAGGCGATGCGCTACGGGACCAAAGTGCACGAGGCAATGGAGTACCGGATCGCGCACAAGAAACCGCTGCATCCCGACTTCGCGCAGTGGGAGCCGTTCGCTGTTCCGTTCGATGGCGCGCTTACACCGGTACAGACCTCGCGAGTAAGGTGCGAGCTCAAGTTGGGCGTCACGGCCGAAGGACGCGCCTGCGATTTCTTCGACAACACCAAAGTGTGGTTGCGGGGAAAGTTGGACGTCGTGGCGTCTGACGTCGAAAAGGCTTATTTGGTCGATTGGAAGTCGGGTTCTAGCAAATACGAAGACCGGTTCGAAC
>JBAPOI010000721.1:0-1580 GCA_049279555.1 Candidatus Sulfotelmatobacter sp. | reverse complement strand
GTTGATGTCCGCCGTCCGCAAGGCCAAGGCGCAGGGGCCGTTCGCCTGGTTCACGAACCCGCATGTGCTGTATGACGTCATCAGCGGGATGATTGACAAGAACAGCCGTCCCATTTTCGACCCGAACCAAGTAGTCCAGCGCCTGTTCGGCTGGCCCATCTACGACACTACCTGGATTGCTCAGGACCAGACGCTGGGCAGCACGGCGACGTGTTCGTACATCCTCTTCACGAATCCGAAGTACCTGATGCTGGCGGAACCGGGAACTCTGGAAATCGCCGTTAATAGCTGGCGGCGCTCCATCGCAAGGTGGATGCGAAAATTTCTCCTGATTGACTCGAACGCTGAAATGCCAACGAGGGCGAACCTCTGCGTTGTATAGCATTGGACGCTGAGAGACTAAGCGGAGAAACCTCCTTTCAAAACAGGAGGATGCAATAGTCCGAACTCGCGGGAAAAAGTAACCGCGAGAAGCTGGCGGAAACGACCAGCTCCGTTCGGAATATCGAACGGGTAACAGATTGCTCAACAGAGTTCTATTTCGATAAAAATCAAATTGCAATCAGGGGCGTCAAGCGAGCCGATTTCGGCTACGCTCCTCCGTTGACAAACTAGCGGCGCACTGTAGTAATACGGATGCGAAAAATTCTCTCTGATCAAGCTGAACCCTGAAACGGGAACAGACTGCAAGCAGGCGCAAGCCGGGCAGCAGTAGAGACTGAGCGAGAGAACCTCCCACGTGGAGGATGCGACAGTCCGATCTTATGGGAAAATAAACCATGAGAAGCAGGCGGAAACGACCTGCTCCGTTCAAGGAAATCGAACGGGTAACAGTATGTGGGGTTGGGCTTCTTGTACGGGGTACTCTAAGCTTTCTTTAGGGTATCAATTAAAGGTATAATGGAGCGGAGGTTTTGAAAGGACCTCCGCTCCATGAAAACCTATATCTACGCCCTAAGATGAGTTTGAAGACTCGTAAGAATATGTCGCGAGCCAGGAAGCTTTGGTGGAAAAACCGCAATCGTTGAAAGGGGCTAACCACTTGGTCAGCGTGATAATCCCGTGCCACTCTTCGGCGCGTAACAGTGCAGCCGTCGGCGAAGAGGTCTGGTACACGGTTTCTTCCACCATCTCGGCGCTCGAAGAGACGCAGCTCGAATACGAAGTTATAATCATACTGAACGGCGAGTACCCTATAACCGCCTCGCTCATGCACGACGCGCGCGGCGTGAAGACCGTGTTCGCAGGGCCGCAATACAATTCGCCGCAGGCGGCGCGCCATCTCGGGGTTCAGCAGTCTTCGGGCGACCCGATTTTCTTCTTGGACGCGCACGTCGTCGTCCCGCCCAACTTCTTCCGGCAGATAGTTGCCGACATGGAAGAGGTGGGGGCCGATTTCATGGGGACGCCGCACAGATTCCTCGGCGAGACCTGGTATGGCTGCCACGTCGCCTGGGACGAGTACCTCTGGGGGAATCGGACGTTACAGGTTCCGCCGCTCGGACCTGGTAAGTTATTTCAGGCCGCGATTCACCCGCACGGCGCGTTCGCCATGCGCCGCGCCAGCTACGAGAAAGCCG
>JBAPOI010000720.1:0-5090 GCA_049279555.1 Candidatus Sulfotelmatobacter sp. | reverse complement strand
TTCTCAAAGAAAAATACGGAGTTGCGGCGGACGTATGGAGCGTGACCAGTTATAAAGAACTCTATCGCGATGCCAACGACTGCGAGCGCTGGAACATGCTGCACCCCGGCGAATCATCGAAGACACCTTTTGTCACGCAATCGTTAAAGGATGCGCCCGGACCATTCATCGCGGCATCTGATTACATGAAGGTGTTGCCGGAGAGCGTGGCCAAGTGGGTGCCGGGGCAACTAGTTTCGCTGGGCACCGACGGTTTTGGCCGCAGCGAGAGCCGGGCAGCCTTGCGCGACTTCTTCGAAGTGGACGCAAAGCACATCGTGCTGGCAACCCTTGGAGCGCTGGCGCGGGAAAAGAAAATCGGAATTGACGTGGTGAAACGGGCGATCAAGGATCTTGGAATCAATGGGGAAAAACTAAACCCGGCAACCAGCTGAACTGGGTCGCGAATCGTCTTCGGAAAAATCAAGGAATGGAATCAGTGATCGAATTCAAACTTCCCGCACTCGGCGAAAATATCGAACAGGGCGACCTCGTGCGCCTCATGATCACACCCGGCACAAGCGTCAGCGCGGGCCAGGCGGTGATGGAACTCGAAACCGACAAGGCAGTTGTCGAGGTGCCGTCGTCGGTGAGCGGAACGGTGCATGAGATTCTGGTCAGAGAAGGCGACAAGATCAAAGTCGGCCAGGTGATTTTTACCGCGGACAGTAATGGCAGTGCGGCTGTAGCGGAAGCGCCGCGTCGGACTGAGGCGGGACCAGACAATGCAATTCCACCCGCTGCACAGCGCCCCTCCGGCGCCCCGGCAGCGGCTGCAGCAAAACCGCAACGGGCTTCATCTTTAGCATCACAACCGTCACCGCCGCAACCCGAGTCGCCTCAACCGGTCTCGCCGCAAGTGCACGCGCAATCGACGGCGCAGCCAGTTTCTTCTTCCGCGGCAACAGCCAGCGAATTCCGGCTGCAGGAGCTCGGAGAAAATATCTCGCAGGGCGATCTTGTGCGCTTGATGATTAGCCCGGGCGCGAAAGTTTCCGAGGGCCAGCCGGTGATGGAACTGGAAACCGACAAGGCCGTGGTTGAAGTTCCCTCAAATGTGAGCGGAGTTGTAAATGAAGTGAAGGTAAAGGAAGGCGACAAGATCAAAGTTGGCCAAGTGATCTTCACCCTGCAAGGCGGTCCACCAACGCAAGCCGAGGCGGTTCGTCCGGCGAACCGTCCGGTGGAGCATGTTTCTGGGCAGCATGGCGCGCGCCTCGCTTTTCAAGCGGCGATTCGTGCTGAGGGAAAAACCGAAGAGCAGGCGTTGCCTCCGGACCAGCCTGTAGCGCGCCCAGCCGCATTCTCCATGCCGGTGCAGTTGGGTAAGGTCGCCGGAACCGAGCATCGTGCCGCTGTTCCCGCCGCGCCGCATACCCGCCGCTTAGCCCGCGAGCTTGGCGTTGACATCTACGAAGTGAAGGGTACCGGCCCGGGTGGGCGCGTCAGTGAAGACGACGTAAAAGCTTATGCGAAGTCGCTGCTAACCTCTGTCGTCTCCGCTCCGCAGGCTGCGCCGCGCGCCGGACATTTTATCGAGCCCAGGCTGCCAGATTTCACAAAGTGGGGGAAAATCGAACGCGTCTCCATGCGCGGAGTTCGCCGCAAGACGGCGGAACATCTGGCCGAATCCTGGAACATTATCCCTCACGTGACCCAGCACGACCGGGCCGATATCACCGAGCTCGAACACCTGCGCGCACGTTTTGCTCCCAAGGCCGAACGGGCCGGCGGCAAGATGACCGTGACCGCCATCGCTTTGAAAGTCTGCGCTGCCGCACTGAAAGTGTTCCCACAATTCAACGCAACCATCGATATGGAGAAGGAAGAAATCATTTACAAGCAGTACATCAGCATCGGGGTTGCGGCTGATACCGATCGCGGCTTGCTGGTCCCGGTGATCCGCGACGTGGACAAGAAAAATATTGTGGAACTCGCGGTCGAACTCTCGCAACTTTCGCAGAAGGCGCGCGACAAGAAAATAACGCTCGCCGATATGGAAGGTGGAACCTTCACCATCACCAATCTCGGCGGCATTGGGGGAACGGCGTTCACTCCGATCGTGAATCATCCCGAAGTTGCCATTCTCGGGCTTTCGCGTTCGCGCATGGAGCCGGAATGGATTGGCGGAAAGTTCGAGCCGCGGCTGATCCTGCCGCTTTCGCTCTCCTACGATCATCGGCTCATCGATGGCGCCGACGCCGCCCGTTTTCTGCGCTGGGTCGCGGAGGCCTTTGAGCAGCCTTTCCTGCTATCCGTTCAGGGATAGCGTCCGCGCAAGATCATCCGAAGAAAGTCATCATGCACGAAACTGCCAACCAAACGCAGGATGGAACCACTAAGAACTTGCGTATCGCCATAGTCGGCGGCGGACCCGGCGGCTATGCTGCTGCTTTTCTTGCGGCCGATCTTGGCATGCACGTTACCCTGATCGACCCCGAAGCGAATCCCGGCGGCGTGTGCCTTTATCGCGGCTGCATTCCCTCGAAAGCGCTGCTGCACGTGGCCAAGCTGATTGAAGAGTCTCAGCAAGCCAAGAATTGGGGAATCGACTTTCACGAGCCGAAAATCGATCTGACTCGGTTGCGGACATGGAAAGAAGGCGTCGTCAAGAAGCTCACGGGAGGCTTAGGACAACTTTCCAAGCAGCGCCATGTCGAATATATTCAAGGCCGCGCTGCGTTTGAAAATTCGACCACCCTGCGGATCACAAAAACCGATTCTGCCGAAATAACTCTCTCGTTCGACCGCATCATCCTCGCGACCGGCTCGCGGCCGGCGATCATTCCAGCGCTCAAGATAGATTCGCCACGCCTGATGGATTCCACTGGAGGCCTCAATCTCGAAGATATCCCCGGCAGCCTGCTCGTAGTTGGCGGCGGCTATATTGGCCTGGAGCTTGGTTCGGTCTACGCTGCGCTGGGCACGCGAGTCACTGTGGTCGAAATGCTGCCCGGGTTGCTTCCGGGGGCGGATCGCGATCTGGTTCTCCCGCTTCATAAACGCCTCGAGAAAAAGTTTGAAGCCATCCTGCTTAACACGACCGTCGCATCTCTGAAAGAGGATGGAGCGGGAATCCGCGCGACCTTCGATGGCACATCGGTAAAAGACGATAACCGCGAAAGGATTTTTGACCGAGTCCTGGTTTCCGTCGGACGCAAACCGAACTCCGAAATTCCCGGTCTCGAGAAAACGCAGGTGCAAGTGAACCCGCGCGGTTTCATCGAAGTCAACAAGCAACTGCAGACCGCCGACACCTCCATCTACGCGATCGGCGACGTCGTCGGCGAACCCATGCTGGCGCACAAGGCTTCGCACGAGGGCCGGACCGCCGTCGAGGCCATCGCCGGGCACAAGGTTGCATTCGAGCCCGCTGCGATTCCCGCCGTGGTGTTCACCGATCCGGAAGTGGCCTGGTGCGGCCTCACCGAAACTCAAGCGGAAAAAGAAAATCGAGAAATCAAAGTTGCGAAATTTCCCTGGGGTGCATCTGGACGCGCGGTTACGCTGGACCGGCCCGAGGGCATGACCAAGCTGCTCGTTGACCCGCAGAGCGAACGCGTGCTGGGCGTGGGCATTGTCGGCGCTGGTGCTGGAGAACTGATCGCCGAAGGAGTTCTCGCCATCGAAATGGCCGCGCTCGCGAGCGATGTAGCCATGACGATCCATCCTCATCCAACGCTTTCCGAAACTGTGATGGAAGCCGCCGAAGTTTTCTTCGGAACCAGCACGCACGTCTACCGGCCCAAGCGCGGGTAACGCGCGTGTTTTCACGGCGAATCAAACTTCACAGGCAACCGGTTCCGCTACAATAAACTCTCACTTTGCCTGAGCTGCGCATCCGTCGCACTCGGCCCGTCCTAACAAGGCCGGAAGAAATTCATGAACAATTTTTTCAGACGACTCGTCTTTCTCGCTCTAATTCTCGCCATCCGCGTGCCGCTCTCGGCCCAGGGCGCGCTAGGTGCTTTGCTGCAAACACCGGCACCCGCAAACGCTTCGACAAAAGCCAATGCCGATCCGCTGGGCCGCGACACGCCCTATGGCACGGTCTTCGGATTTCTGCAACAGGCGGAGAGAGCCAACTACAGTGTCGCCGCTCAATATCTGTATATGAGCCCCTCACGCCGGCAGACGGAAGGCGCGGCTGTGGCGGAGGATCTGAAAGAAGTAATGGACCGCGCGTATTCCGGAACTCTCGGCAGCAAGCTGCCGGATGGCGAGCAGCAGGAGAGCGAAGGTGTGCCCGCAGGCCGACAGAGACTGGGGATGATATCCGTCGGCGATGCCGAGGCGAATCTGGAACTGGTTCGAGTTTCCGATCCTAGCGGAGCGAAAATTTGGCTGATCTCTTCCGACACTCTGGCGAAACTTCCCGAGCTCTACGATCAAGTCAGCGCGCAAAAAGTAGAAATGCGATTGCCCCAGTGGATGGTCAAGTATCAGCCCGGAGGGATGCCGCTCTGGCAATGGCTGGCGCTAGTGTTGCTGATTCCAGTGGCGGCCGCAGCCGGATGGCTGGTCTTAGTAGTGCTGCAAATTCCCGTGCGCTGGTGGGCACAAAAACATGGCCACGTCGAACTGGCGCCGCGCTCGGTATCCAGACCGGCATGGCTTCTAGCCGGCATCCTCATTCACCGGATACTCGCACGCTATCTTCGCATGCCGCTGCTCCAGCGCCACTACTATTTCCAGTTCGTTGAGGTCGCGGTCATTATCGGGGCCAACTGGATTCTGTGGCGTGTCATGCGCTGGTTTCTGCAGCGCGTGCGCAATCAGGCACTGGCCCGTGGTCACGGAGGCACAGGTTCGTTGATGCTGTTGGGTGAACGCCTCATCAAGGCTTTCATTTTCGTGATGGGGCTATTTCTTATCCTTGGGGTGCTGGGTTTTAACCTGACCACCGCACTAGCTGGCGTGGGCATTGGCACTCTCGCCGTAGGCTTCGGTGCGCAGCAGACGATTGCCAATTTATTCGGTGGCGTTTCGGTTTTAGGCGATGAAGTAATTCGGGTTGGTGACGTTTGCAAATTCGGCGACCGCACGGGAAC
>JBAPOI010000719.1:0-3052 GCA_049279555.1 Candidatus Sulfotelmatobacter sp. | reverse complement strand
TTGCGCTCAAGGATGAGATGGCCGGCTCGTTGAACGCGGAAGCACGGTTTTGGGGAGGATAAAACAGGCTCGTCAGCAGAATCTATGGATTACACGAGGTTCTGGCAAGTCGCCAAGTGTATGATATAAGGCCACTTGCAGACATTTCATTGATTTGAATCCGTACGCTTTTCTGATAGTCAGTTTTGCTTTGAGGTTCAGACCCTCCACGACACCGCTTGAAAGTCGGCCTTTGGCCTTGAACCAGTTGAGAATCATCGGCTTGTGATTGCGCAACATCCTGGCAACCTTCTTCATTGGCTCCAGATCAGTCTGCAATGTTCTGGTAACCCAGTTTTCCAGAAATTTTTCGGCGAAGTCGTAGCGGTGGTACTCCCAGAACCGCTGAAAGTCTTCGCGTAGAAGATATGCCTTGACCGAAGATAGATTGAGCTTGAGCAAATCTCCCAGTCTCGATGTCTGTTTCTCTGACAGATTTTCCGGTCGTTTCAGCAGCAGCCAACGGCCCTTTTCGAGGACGTTTTCCTGTTTGGCTGCCTTGAATTCCTTGGCCTCGATGCGCCGGACCTCATCGATTGCCTCGTTGAACTTGCGCATAATGTGGAAACGATCGAGGATGTTCAGGGCATTAGGTGCCCGTTTGGCAATGACCTTGAGATACGGTGCCCACATATCGCTACAGACATACTTGAGTTTGGCGCTGCGCTCTTTGCCGAATTCTTGGAAGAACCGGAGCAAGGTTTTCACCCGGCGTTCGGGACCGCACCAGAGAAGGCGTCTGGCACCGGCATTGAGCTGATAGACCAGGGTCAGGTACTTGTGCCCCTTAAAGACGGCAATCTCATCGACACCGATTTCCGTGACGCCATCAAGGTTTCGGTTGGCCAAGCCGTAATCGACAACAAACTGTACGGCCCGAAAGACGCTGTCCCAACTGGTATTGAAGATGTTGGCCGTCTCTTTCCAGGAGAGCCTGCGCGCCCATCTGGCCAGGTAGACCTGATACGAGAAGGTCATTTGCTCTTTGCCATATCCCCAAGGCATCGCTTCAACCTTGATGCCGCAAACCGGGCACAAAACCCGGCGGGGACAGTAACGAAAGAAAACCTTGAAAGCCCAGATCGGCACATACTCGAACAGCCTGGCTGGCTGTGTGTCATATGTTTTGCCACGCTTGCCGCACTCGGGGCATTCGGGTTTACTGTTGCGACGGGGCTTGATGTCAATGATCAGGGCATCAGCACCGTTAATGGTGGCAAAATGGGAGTTCCCGTAAATGAAAGACTTGAATCGCTCGACCTTGTTCAGTAAAGTCTTGATAAGCATTGCGTCTCCTGCGAAGTTGTCATGATTGGTTTGCGAAACATTATCATTACATGCGGTTCTTGCTCCAATTCACATAAAATTACTGCGAATTCTGTTCGAAGGTTCGGATCACATGGATAAAATTGGCCGCAACGATATTTGCCCCTGCGGCAGTGGGCAGAAATATAAGAAATGCTGTTTAGCAAAGGATGATCAGTTTGAGTCGCGCCGTAGGGATGAAGAGCGGGCGGTGCAGTTGGCCCTTTCCTGGCTGGCGGCGACATATCCCGAAGAGACCGCGCATGCCTATCACGAAGGATTTCTTGGTGAGATGACCGATGAGGAACAGGAGTGTCTGGACGAACTCCCCTCCGGATTGCAGGGGATGGTAAGCATCAACAGCAGCGAATGGATGTTGGCTGATGGCGACTTAATCATCGACGGTACGCCAAAACGGGTCATTGACCTGATTCTGGGTGCTGGCGGACCGTCGCTGCCGTCATGCGGGCGGGAATGGCTCAAGGCGTTGGGGGATTTTCCCATGAGTATCTACGAAGTGCGGGAGACAAAGCCGGGTGAAGGATTGCAGATTGCCGATCTGCTTGACCTCGATGCGGAGCCGGTTTGGGTGCGAGAGCGGAGCGCCTCGAAAAGTCTGGTGCGATGGGATGTATTAGGCGCCCGCCTGGCGCGACAGGACAATGCTTGGGTATTCAGCGGTGCGCTCTATCCGTTTGAGCGGGAGGAAGGGATCGACTGCCGGGATGAGATTCTGGATATCATCAAATCTGAAAAACCGTGCGATGCAGACAGGAGAGTTATTGTCGGAACCACCATCATTGATACTTGGCTGATGGGACTGGTGGCAGATCATGACGAGCCGCTCCCAGAGTTGGTTGATATGTCAACTGGAGACAAGATTCTCCTAACGACTGATCATTACCGCGTGACAGACTGGAAGAAGTTCGAACGGATTCTTGAATCGCAGGAAGATGTTGATGGAGACCGTGAAGATGGGTGGAACCGGTTTGTTGAGCTTGAAGATGGCCGGTGCCGTTCCCGCGCCTCCATGATGCCAAAGGGCTCTGACTTGCTGGAAGTTTTCTGCCGTACACCGAAACTGGCCGATGAAGCGCGAAATTGGCTAGAAGCTATTGCCGGAGGCGTTATCACGTATAAAATCCGTGAAATTGTTGACCCGCGTTCGGAAAAAGCTCGGGAATCGGCAAAGCCTGCACCGGAGTCAGACATCCCCAAGGAGATTCAGCGTCAGATTATCCATCAGTACCTTGAGAAGCATTACGAAACCTGGCCGGAGACATCTTTACCAGCGCTGGACGGAAAATCGCCCCTTGAGGCGGTTAAAGACAAAAAACGGTGTCCGGCGGTGATCGAATTGCTCAAATCCATCGATCAGCTTGAGGCTCGTAGGATAGAACAGACCGGTGGAGAGCCATTTGATGTTACCTTCCTCTGGGAGCGATTAGGTCTGAAAAGATAACTCAACACACGGCGAATACCACAGATTCTGCGGAAGAGGCAAAAAAATAAGCTTCACGGCGTTTGGTTGGTTCTGGTTGTCTCGTGTCAGGGGCTATCTGGCACATGCAGCAACAGATGCAACCACCTGCTTAGTCAAGGTTGCATTAAGGTCGTAACAGGTGCTGGTGACGGCGGTATGTGTTGCGTCAAGAATTAAATGGGGAGTGTCCCCGGGAGTGCCAATGGGTGACCCCGGTGATTTTTC
>JBAPOI010000718.1:0-3763 GCA_049279555.1 Candidatus Sulfotelmatobacter sp. | reverse complement strand
GGATAACCGCGCGTTCAATAACATTTTGTAACTCGCGAATATTGCCCGGCCATCTGTACGCGAGCAGGGCCTCCATGATGTCCGGGGGGATCGATTCAATCCGACGGCCCATTCGGCGGGCAAAGCGTTGTGTAAAATGGCGAACCAGCGGCGGGATATCGTCGCTCCGCTCGCGGAGGGGCGCCAAAAGAATCGGGAAAACATTTAGGCGGTAGTAAAGGTCGCTGCGGAAGCGTTTGTCGGCGACCATTGCAGCCAGATCGCAATTGGTCGCTGCCACAAGACGCACATCGACGCGGAGAGTCCTGGTACTGCCTAGCCGCTCAAATTCCTGCTCCTGCAAGACACGCAGAAGTTTGGGCTGCAATTCCAGCGGGATATCTCCAACCTCATCGAGAAACAACGTCCCCTTATGTGCCAGCTCAAAACGGCCAATCTTCTGCGAGATTGCCCCAGTGAAAGCGCCCTTCTCGTGCCCAAAAAGCTCGCTCTCCAAAAGGCCCGTGGGGATGGCCGCGCAATTAAGCTTGACGAATGTGCGCTCGCTGCGAGGGCTGAGGTCGTGAAGAGCGCGTGCGATAAGTTCTTTTCCCGTGCCAGTCTCGCCGCAAATGAGAACCGTCGAGCTGGTCGGGGCGACCGTCTCGACTTGCTTGAGAACGTTGCGCGTCGCTTCACTACGTCCGACGATCTCGCCGAAATTGTAATCGGTACGCGCTTCCTCCTCTAAATACGCTTTTTCTTTCGACAGCTGCTCCTTGAGTGCCGTTATCTCCTCAAAGGCCATTGCATTATCCACCGCGATGGCCACGTGGTTCGCAACAATCTCCAGGAAATCCAAGTCCGTCGCAGCATAGGTGGACGGTTGCTTACTTGCGAACACTAATGTTCCCAGCCGCCGCTGCGCGGTTGTCAGTGGCATCCAGCAGTAGCTCTGAACGCCATAAGGCTGCACACGTTTCATGAACTCAGGCCAGGATGTCAGTTCGCTAGGGCTTGAGGCGAGCAGGGGTTTTTGAGTCTGCCAGACCCGTCCCGCGGGATCGCCTTCGACGGGCAGGATTAGCTCGACTGGGTGAGTAACCGTTTCGTCCGTTTCCAGCACGTGAAGTCGCATGGTGTTGCTCTTCGCGTCGTGAAGGACGAGCGCAAGAAAATTAAAGGAAACGACATCTCGGAGTCGGGCAGCCAATGCTTGAAAGAGCGAAGGCAAATCGCGACACAAAACAATCGCTTGTGAAACCCCCAATAGCGCGCGGTGCTGCCCCAGAGCCGTAGTTGCGTCTTGAGATGGCCCAATTGCTGTCATGCAAATACCCGGTATCAAAGGCGATGAGAGGCCAAACGCATCTCCGCTGAGCATCACCGCCGACGATTATTCTACTTGGGCGTCATAGAGATGAGGACTGGGGCCCGGTCCCAATCTGGCTAGGCGAAGTCCGACCGCGGCCTGGGATGAGATGAGAGGCAGTCAGAGGCACAGCTTTAGACGCATATGTCCTCCATGTCACATCCCCGCGACATCGAGAAAATGACGCAGCAACGCGAACCAGGCGCGCAAAGCGCATGCCCAGGGCACGTCGATCTCAGGTACTGGGTCGAACTTTGTCCAACTGCCTAAGGAGGGCGTGACGAATGGTGCGTAGTTCTCACGTAAGGTATTACCCTGAATTGGTATAGATGAAAAAGGCCTCTCTTGCGTAGATGGAGTTGTCACACACCCATCCTAGGCAAGGAGGCCTCACGATGTCGTTTTGTAATCATGGACGATTTCGCGAACAAGTGCGTTTTCTGCGGCGTCAGTTTCTGCAAGACGGCGATCTACCGTTCACTGACGTGTTGTCCGAAGGGGCTGTAGCGCATGCATTGGCAGCGTTGAGTATTGTCTGGCTGGATCGGATCTATTCGCCGCTGGTGACGCTATGGGTCTTCTTGGGCCAGGTGTTGAGCCGGGACCATTCTTGCCGCGCCGCGGTCGCTCGCTTGATCGCCCATCGCGCCTCGCGTGGCGAGCGCGCTTGCTCGGCGGAAACGGGCGCGTACTGCCAAGCTAGGAAGCGATTACCGGAAGAGTTCTTTGCAGCAGTAGCTCGTAAAACTGGACAAGCGTTGGATGAGGGCGCCCAGCAAGGTTGGCTTTGGAAAGGCCGTCGCGTTCTGGCCTACGACGGCTCAACTGTATCGATGCCCGATACTGCGGAAAACCAACAAGTTTATCCGCAACCTCCCCAACAACAGCCAGACCTTGGGTTTCCCCTGGCACGGATAGCGGCTTTCTTTTCACTCTCCTGTGGAGCCGTGATTGACCTGGCCATCAGCCCTTACGCAGGTAAGGGCAACAGCGAAATGGGAATGCTTCGCAAGTTGTGGGAGGTGTTGCGCCCTGGCGATATTATGCTTGCGGACCGTTACCTGTGCGCCTGGCACGAAATTTATCTGCTCAAGCAGCGTGGCATCGACACGGTCACTCGTGTGCATCATTGCCGCAGAGTCGACTTCCGGCGCGGTAAGCGTTTGGGCAAGGACGATCACCTTGTCGAGTGGCGCCGCCCTGGTCGCATTCGCTCGATCGACTGGCAAACCCTCAAATTACTTCCCGAGCAACTCACGATTCGTGAAACGCACGTGCGAATTCAGCAGCCCGGATTCCGCTGCCGAAGCATGATCGTTGTTTCAACGTTATTGGATGCCGAGGCGGTGATGGCCAGCGACTTGGCGAACCTGTATCGTGCGCGCTGGAATGCCGAACTCGATCTGCGATCGCTGAAGCAAACCATGCAAATGGACATCTTGCGTTGCAAGACGCCCGTGCTAGTACGGAAGGAGATCTGGACACACATCCTTGCTTACAATCTCATTCGCACCGTCATCGCGCAGGCTGCCGACAAGCACCATATTGAACCGCGTACCATCAGCTTCAAGGGAGCAGTTCAAACGCTGGAAGCGTTTCAGCCACTGATCGCCACGCAAGGTGACCGTGACACGGCGCACCGACGAAATCTCTACCAGAAGCTGCTCGACGCTGTTGCTACTCACCGAGTCGCCGACCGGCCTGATCGCTTTGAGCCACGACAGAGAAAACGCAGGCAAAAGAAATACGATCGAATGATGAAACCCAGGAACGAACTCAAACGTGAAATGCTGGAACGAGTTAAATAGATCTATGCACCATTCGTCGGCTGCTCTTTATTCTGGTCCGATTAGTTGCTGCCGGGCACAAGCTGCAATACGATATCGGCAAGCTTGTCGAAAGAAGTCAATTGCCGTGCTGAGGGAGCAAATTATGCGCACGACCGTCGGAATATGTTTAGTGTTGACTTGCGCGCTAATGCTGCGAATTTCCAGCGCCCAAGATGCGACATCCGGATCAACGGCCACAAAAACGGCCAAATCGCCCCCTAGCGACAAGGAAATCATCGACGCAGTCGGCGACCGCATGTCGAAGGTGTTTGCGAAATTCGGCTATCCGCAAGATGTCTTCGCGACGACCTCAGAATCGAACAAGCCGGCGGTCTTCCTCGATTTCGGCAGCTTTGGTTTCGAGGTCTATAAAAAGGTTGTCGATTGCTGCATGTTTTTCAGCGACTGGAAAGGCGCCGTGCTAGGCGTAAAGATGGGCGATACCCAGGATGCGGTGATGAAAACGCTTGGCAAGCCAGACTCCTCGGGTAAAGGCTCCGACGGCCTGTTGTATATGACCTGGCCCATCAAACAGTAGGATGGCACCTTCGAAGTCGATTTCGACAAAGACAACAAAGTTAAG
>JBAPOI010000717.1:0-4901 GCA_049279555.1 Candidatus Sulfotelmatobacter sp. | reverse complement strand
CTCTCAAAGCATCGCTGGGACTGTTTGTATTTACTCTCATCTACAGCATGGCGGTGGTCGCTCGCGGGATTGAAGGGAATATCGGACAACTAACTACGGCGATGATCATGGTTTTGACTGTCGTCAGCATTTGCGTTTTCTTGTATGTAGTTGAGCACGTAAGTAAAGAGCTTCGCCCGGCAACCGTGATGGCGGATGTAGCCGCGGAAGGAATCAAGGTGATTAAGGCGGTGTATCCGGTAATAATCGTACACGAGAATTTTGAAGAGCATCCCCATGAAGCTTTTCTGGACCCGCCCTCCCGCATAATAACGTACACCGGTAGAATGGGGGTAATTCAAGCTATTGACATCGAAAGCTTGGTCGATCTTGCGATCCGAACATCTTGCATGATCGAAGTTGTTCCTCAGGTTGGTGATTTTGTTACAAGCAATGATCCGGTATTTCGACTGTATGGTGACGGTGCCGCAGTCACCTCCAAGAAACTGTTGGGACACATAGTCCTGGCGCGAGAGCGCACTCTTGAGCAGGATCCCGCTTTTGCCTTCCGAATTATCGTGGACATCGCCTCAAAAGCGTTATCTCCGGCAATCAATGACCCGACTACCGCCGTACTTGCGCTTGATCAGATCCACAACTTGCTGCGAGAAGTAGGATGGAGGCAACTAAACGCCGGGTTGGTCCTTGACTCGAGTGGGAACCCACGCGTGGTCTATCGCACTCCGAACTGGGAAGACTTCGTCGCCCTCGCCGTGACAGAAATACGACAGTTTGGCGCGAACAGCACTCAGGTGGTACGTCGCATGCGGGCCATGTTAGAAAAGTTAATTCCATTACTACCACCCGATCGCTCTTCAGTCCTGCGACAAGAGCTGGAGCTACTTAAGTCAACAGTCGATCAAGGCTTTGCAATGCCTCAAGATAGAATGCGTGCTGATCTTCCTGATTTTCAGGGTTTGGGGGGACACAGCAAAAGCACCTGAGTGGCGGGAGATTGTCCGCTTAGTTAGCATTGCTAAAGACTGCGTGCGTTGCACAGAGCGATTCCGGCTCAGAATGTCCAGCCCAGAGAAGTTGTGACTCCGAGGTCATTCTTAGGAGCAACGATTGGCGGGCGTGAATCATAGTTTTCGTAGAGCTGCAAGCCCCAGTTAAAATTCCGGATTAATTCAATTCTCAGGCTGGATTGTGAACTCACACGCAGTCGACCCGGGTCGTTGAGGCTCGGGAATAGTAATGTCTGAGAATTCAGATTCAAGGTTTTGAATCGAAAAGTGGAAAACGTCACGCCGGCCAGCGCTTCAGCGTTGCTATGAATCGGTTGGAAACCGGGCTGAGGAACATAGTCCTCGTGGCTATACGCCGCTCCACCAATTAGCGTCAACGAGGTCCTATCTGTTTGCGCCAACTTGCGCCCGATGCCGGCGCCGTAAGTAGAACGCAACTGTAGGTCCTGCTGATTGCTTTTTAACAAAGAAAACAAACCGGCGGCCAGCCAGTGGTTGGTGAGCATTCTCGCATATTGTGAATCGAAAGTGATGCGATTCGTATTCTTGGCGTTGGTTTGTGAATCGAATTGCGAACTGGCCGCTAATTGCACGGAATTCTTGGTGGCGCGAAAAGCGACATCAGCAGCCAAGGAGGAATTCGCCTGTTTATTGCCGCTGGCGAAACCAAACCCATAATTAACAGATCCTGTTAGTTGGTTCAAGAAACTACTTTCTCTTTGTCCGACCGCGATTACCTCAAGCGGCGACACCTCTACCGTCGCGCCCTCTGCAATAATCTTGAAGTCTTTTCCACGATCAGCGGAATTTATCTCTTTTTTGATATGGCCGGTTACACGCTGTCCATTACTGAGACTGACAATAAAAGTGTCTTTACTCTGCACACTTCGTACCTTCTTCCAGTCCAAATGAACCGAATCCTCCATATACTCTGATTTGAAAATAAGCTCACCGTACTGAAGCGCTTTAATTTCGCCAGTAAACCTATCTCCGTTTTCCATAGTGACGACATCATCCTTTCTTTTTCCAAACAGGGGACAGGCAAATAAAAGCATCATCGCAACAAGCGCAACGTGTTGGAAAGGGATCGCACGTGGCAAACCGGGTATTTTGTTCATTTAAGGCACTCCTGAGAATGGTCTCGGGCGGACCGGGAAAATCGGATACAGATTGCGTTCTTCGCCGACGGCTTAGCTGCGGTTCGAGGACAGGACCTGGCCACGGCGGCGCATTTGATTTACGTCAAGTATTGACTGTAGCGGAGCGAACAACAACCTTTTACCTGACAAAAGTGACAGTGTCTTCATGCTTGGCGGATCTGGCATTTTTACACGTGAGGGATGTATTCGCCGTGAAGCTGGTCGACGCGTAAAGGCAAGCCGTGAGGTGAGTGTGCCATTCAGATGTGCGTTGGTTGCGTTCATCGGCAGTTTGCTAACACTGCCGGCTCTTGCTCAGGGCTACAACTTCAATTTTGGAGGTGGCCCTGGGTTCCCGCTAGGAAAAACGAGTGATTTTACAAATATTTCTTATAACTTCGTCGCAGGTGCCGGACCCAATCTGCGCCCCCATGTGGCAATGAATACCGAGTTCATGTTTCACGGCCTGCCGGTGCAACGCAAGATTATCGATCAGTTAGGTGTTTCCGATGTGAAAGGGAGGTTTTATTCCTTGACGGGCAACCTTATCGTGGGCTCGTCAGGAAGAGGTAAATCTGCATATCTGATCGCGGGCGGCGGCTGGTACCGGCGCACACTGGAAGCCAAGCAGACCGTTCTGAAAGCCGGTGAGGTTTGCGAGCCGGAATGGATCTGGTGGGATGTGCAGTGTGTGAATGGCATTGTCCCCACCGATATAACGGTTGGCTCGAGGACTTCATCGGCTGGGGGCTTTAATGTGGGCGGAGGACTTGCCTTCCGCCTGGGAGACTCTAGCGCCAACTTTTACACCGAGGTCCGATATCATCGAGCGTTCACGCAGAACGTTGATACCGCCGTCCTACCGCTGACATTCGGCATTCGGTGGTGAGTAAAATGTTATTCAGAGTAACCTGCAAGCTCCTCACAAGCCCTTTGCCACGCCTTTGCGAGGTGCCAAGCCCTGTCTATTATCTCTCCATGACTGCGCCATCATTAATCCTGGCATAGCCTTAGCACGCGACGACTTAAGCATTGTTGTTGTCGGGTAGCGACGAAGCATAACGTTGCTCTAGAGCAACGACTGAAGCGTTCTGCTGTGCAACCCTCGTAATGGATCGGTCACACTGGGAACTTATTGATTTCGGTGTCAATCGGGCCGTTCCATTGCGAAGGGTTACGAGAATGTTGAAGGTACGTATTCTTGTGGTAGATGATGTTGCGTTCTGGCGGGAGTTCGTCTGTTCTAAGCTTGAGAGCGAGCCATCTTTTGAAGTCATTTGTGAAGTTGTGGATGGAAGACAGGCGGTCGTGATGGCTGAACGACTTCAACCAACCATCGCTTTGATGGATGTCGGCCTGCCGGAGTTATGCGGAATTGATGCAGCTGTGGAAATTCGAAAATGTGCTCCCAATTGCAGAATCCTATTTCTCACCGAACAGTGCGACTCGGATGTGGTACAGGCAGCTCTGGACGCCGGTTGTGGCTATGTTCTGAAATCCGATGCGGCGACGGATCTGGTAGCTGCGATTCACTCAGTTTCTAGAGGACATATGTTCATTAGCCGTCAATTAGCTGGCCTTGGTCTTGAAGGTGAGTGCCAGTAATATTCCGCGTCAACCAGGTCACATTCTGCAGCACTGTTAGTTTTGCTGGTCCCCGACGGCCTACTCCGCCTAATACACTAGGTTGCCAGCAGACTTACACGGTCTTGGTTGGGAGATTCGCGAGGTGAGCGACACGTCCTACCGTCACAGAACAGAAGGAATGAATGCGCCGTCGATCATCGTATCTGCGGCTGGTCAACTGGAATCGCCACTTCTGCAAGGCCTGACGGTATCAGATCGCGCTGTGGTCCTCGCCGCAGCATCGGAGCGGCGCGTGCAGGCCGATTCTGTGATCGTAACTCAGGGGGATCAAGCCAACTATTTATTTTTCATCGTCAAGGGCTGTGCTAGATACTTTTACATCACTCCTGACGGGAAAAAGATTGTCTTGTTCTGGTTAATGCCAGGGCAGATCTTTGGTGGTTCTGCCCTTCTATCACGACCCACCGCATATCTGGTGGGCACCGAAATTCTGAAGGACGGTTATCTTCTAGTTTGGCATCGAAAGCAACTGCGGGCCCTCACGTCGCAAATACCCAGACTGTTGGACAATGCGTTGTCTATTGCAAATGACTATTTAACCTGGTATCTCGCTGCACACACAAGCCTCGTTACTCACAGCGCAGAACAAAGACTCGCCCAGGTCCTGGTGACTCTTGCTCACGGTTTCGGCCATAAGGTTTCGGGCGGGACTCGCGTTGACTTGACAAATGAACAGCTCGCCAACGCGGCGAACGTTACTCCATTTACCGCCAGCCGCATACTGAGTACCTGGCAACGAAACGGCGTTTTGGTTAAAACCAGAGGTCAGCTGCTGCTTCGCTTCCCGCAACAGCTCTTCCCTGCTGGCGGTTAACGCGTTTTGCCGGCAATGGCGCTGGGTAGATAACATTTTTCCACGCTGCGAGAATTGACAGTGTTCAGGCGCTCATTTGACCGGTTACGCTCCGCTGGACAAGAAAAGGAGTCCACGATGCTCAACGCGGACATCACAGGCCCATATCCCTTTACGGCCGAGTCCGGTACTACATTGTGGTATTGCGATAGGTGCAGCGAATTTATTTCGATACATTCAGCCCAAGTGCTGCACGAGGCATTTTGTCCGGCGTGCGGTCAGGTGTTGGTTCAGTTCTGCAAGACCCCCAACGGC
>JBAPOI010000716.1:0-2807 GCA_049279555.1 Candidatus Sulfotelmatobacter sp. | reverse complement strand
CATCAAGAATGCGTGTCCACGGATTAGGGGAGAGCGTTGTGCTTGGAACTGACATAATTTATGAAATACCCGCCGCGGCGTCCCGGCGGCTGGCTGAGGGCGCCTGTTAATAACTTCCTTTTACCGACTTGCTGATTGAACCCTTAGTGTACTGCGGAATGCGCCTCTTCTGTGCTGCGCGGTTGCCATTGGTGAATGAGAATTTCTCAAAGCCGACAGTGCGGCATAGTAGCACAATTTTTTTTCGCTGTACGGAAATCTTCACTCAAAAAATTTCTGCGTCTGCCTATTCGGAACGAGAAGCAGGCTGCATGTCAAGTGGCGAGGATGTAACTGCAACATGAATGATGCAGAACGACAGAGTTTCGCGTGCCGAACCAGAACACCAGCCAGTTAGGATAACCCCGACAGTTCACTCAAATAGCGAACGCCCCATCTTCCCCAGAAAAAACTTCCGGAAAAGATGGGGCGCTCGTTGGCGGCAACGAGGATTACCACAACGACCGACTTCAGTTAATCGTCACCGCAATCGGGTTCGACGGAATTCCATTCGCCACCACCACCAGCTCACTGGCTCCGGTCTGGATGGTTGACGGAACATCGAACTCGGTCGAGACCGTAGCGGATCCCGTTGCTACCGCCATCGTGCTGTGATTGTGCGTCTTACAATAGGTGATGTGACCGCTGGCATTGTTCGTGATCCGGACCAGCGGATAGTTGGTTGCCATTTGTCCATCGTCGCCATACGCCGCACCTTGCGTCAGCCCGTTGAACTGCGTTCCTGAGATGGAGTTATTTGTGCTCCCGTGAGTCAGCGTGCTGGCCACTGAACTGATGGTCGGTTGCCACGCGCTCTGGTAGGTGCCGGCTGCCGTGTAGGCTTGTACAGTTTTCGTTCCGTCGGTAAACAGAATCTGGCCGGTCGGCAGCACCAGCATTCGTCCAACGTAAGTAGGATCCGTTCCCGCATTTGCCGGGCTGGGAACCGCCGTCAAAGTGGTCCCGTTGAATTCATAGAAACTGGAGGGGGCAGAGTAGCAAGCCGACTGCGGACCGACGTCAATCAGCACATTACCGTCGGGCAAAACCGCGCCCGGCCCATCCTCCACGCCTAATGAGTTGGGAATGGTTGGACCCGCCGACCACGTACCGGTAGCCGTGTTGTAGAGCCCCGTGCTGCTCGTTCCTCCCACCGCGAACACCGAGCCATCGGGCTGCAACAGCGCGGGTCCGGTTTCTTCGCAGCTGGTGTTGGGAAGCGTGACAATTGTGCTCCCTGCGCTGGTCCATTTGCTCGTGCTCGGGTTGAAGAGCTCCGAGTGCATCAGGTCCCAGATATCGACGACCAGCACGTCGCCGTTGGGCAAAAGCTCCCAGCCCTCTTCCGAGTTCTGATCGGCCTTGCCGTTGCCGGCTCCAATGATCGTCCAGGTCAGTGCACTTTCATTCAGCTGCGCCTGGTAGGTCTGATTGGTGCATTCCGTTCCCGCAACGCCGCAATTGCCGATCATGAAAGTTCCATTCGGAAGTACGACGCTTGCCGCATCTCCAATGTGCGTCCATCCGGTAGGTGGATTAATCGCCGTCCACGCGTTGGTTGCGGGGTTGTAGATTGCGCCCTTGTTGGTTTCAGCTTCTGAGTTGTTGCTGTACTCCCCACCCACCACCACGACCTTCCCATCCGCAAGCACGGCGGACGCAAAGTAGAGAGGCGAGTAGGTCGACGGCGTCGACGCCAGCGTCGTCCAGGTGCCATTCACATAGCTGCCCGTGGCGCCGGGAGTGAGCCGGTACCAGTTTCTCGTGGCGTAGCCGGTGGTGGCCATGCCTTGCACCATGACGGTGCCATCGGTAAGCAGCAGAGCTGTGCCCAAGGCCGCCGGAGGTGCGTTGGTCAAGGTTGTCCAAGTTTGAGCGCCGGCAAGCGCAGAGAAAATAACAAGCGCAGACAAAGCGAGTCCGGCCGCGAATAACCGTGTGGGTCTCATAGGGGGTTCTCCTGAAATTTGATTTTGCGGATCTCAACCACTGGGAGAGTGGAGTGGCCTGCTTAAGCGAGGCAATCGAGTGTAGGACGGTTTGATCCCAAGCCAGCCCGACGGCTGATTTTTTTACGCAATCCGGAATGTATTCAATCTGCAATGGTTGGAGGTTCAGAAGAAAAACAGTCAGCGACCGGAGCCGGAGCGCCAACGACGGCTCGACGGAATACCAAGCGATGTCATTCCGAATCGGGCGGTACGCCGGTGAGGAACCTGCTGTCCCATACCATGTCACAGCAGCCTGCCTAGGGGAGAAAATCAAGACTAGAAAAACATACAACTAGGGGAAGCCAAAGCGGCGTCATCCTGAGCGCAGCCGTTTTTCAGGCGGAGCGAAGGACCTCCCGCTGCAGTGGCCTCGCGCGTGAGCAAAATGCACCGGCACCCACCGTCTTCCCCCTTTGCCCTCATGCCGTCCGCTCATTTATACTCAACGTTTGCCCAAACACTGTTGAGGGAATCAGGAGCAGCTATCTTTCATGCCCAAACGTACATTCCAACCGAACCGGCGCAAGCGAGTCAAGAAACATGGATTTCGCACGCGCATGAAGACCCAGGGCGGCCAGAAAGTAATTTCCCGGCGCCGCGCCAAGGGACGGAAGCGGGTCTCCGTGAAGCCCGGTTTCCGCGAGTAGCTTTTTCTAGTGCCGCTCACTTCCACAGTCGAGATTCACAGCAGCCGGCCGCTGTTTGACGGCGCGCTTTTCCATGCTGCCCGAGAAGCTGGTTCGAACTTTGCCATGCCACCAAAGAAAGCACGGTTTC
>JBAPOI010000715.1:0-2947 GCA_049279555.1 Candidatus Sulfotelmatobacter sp. | reverse complement strand
GCTGAGTCATGAAATCAAAGGCCTCTGCGATCCAAATGCCACTTGCGAAATCGGCGCTCTGGGTTCAGCATGTGCTCATTTGTTACATGAATAAACAAGGGCTACAAGTATGACTATCAAGCATCTTCCAACGCGGCAGGCTTGACCCTGCTGTCGCAGAGCGTGCCCAATTACACTGTGCGGCCACGAGCCGACCGAAACGCAGTTGGACGCGCAGCATTTGATTTACGTGATACCCCACGAAACCGCACATGCTTGGCCGATGTTCGGCACGCACGTTGAGTCTAGAACCAATCGCTCCGATATGCGAACCACCAGCTCGCGACGCAAATGGGAATCATCGCTGCCAGCGCCCACCACAGTGGAAGCGCGAAATCGGCGATCAAACTCAAGAGGGTAAAGGTGATCCAGAAGATCTTTCGCTGCACCATCCACAATCACACGAAAACAACGCCCCTACCCACGTTTACCGGGAAGCCCGTCGCGAGGTCTTTTCCCAGACGGTCGCGCGTCTTCAGCAGGCGTCAGGGGCGGCCGCCGTCTCAACCTTGTTGAAGATCATGGTTGACCCCAAGGCGCCGGCCTCGACGCGCGTGCGCGCCGCGGACAGCATACTGAATCACACAAAACACGCGATCGAGATTGAGGACATCCAGGCACGAGTAGAACACCTGGAATGGGCGGCAAAGGAGGAGTGAACTCGGCCTCGAAGAGATGTGCGGTATGTGCGCGAAAAGTTAGTTGTAGCCTCGAAGGCCCGAAGCGCCCTGATCTATGGCCACTAACGACAAGCTTTGGTTTAGAACGTGAAGCCTAGACGTATGCCTAGCGACCAAGACGAATCAGAACTATCCCCAGACGCTCCAAACATTTATGGCAAAAAGGACTTGGACAGCGACGCTCGGTGGATCAAGAATCTTGGCGCTCTCGAGACCACTTCCGTCGCACTCGCCGGTCTGCGGTTCACTACCTTACCAATTGAAGCTCAAGGGCGGTCGATCGCGCGAGAAGTAGCCGATAATGTGCCTTGAACTGAGCCGCCAGCGGCATGCGCGTGTCAGACAGGTTGCGGACAGCGAGCGCGGTGCACCAATGAACGAAGGAGTTCATTGGAATGACACCGCTGCGCAGTCGAATGCTGGAAGAACCTCAGCTTCGCAATTTGTCTGAGATTACCGCCCAAGACGATGCCGTCGGTCCAGGCAAACTCCGCCCTTGATGGCGCCATGGCGTCAGTGCACGCCACTAACGTTGTGGTCGAGCGGCCAACCCCGACGACGCCTCCGCGCGGCGGCAGCCCCGACCCCCCATTTCTCCTTACTTGCTACCCTGCGTTAAGCGTCATCGTCGCCACCGTCACATGTGGCCAGAGCACGCCGTTGAAAATCAGGACCACGAGCTGTGAGTACTGCAACTGCAAATATGTCGAATGCTCCCAATACGGCTCGAGCTCGCTGACCGGCGGGCATGGGTCCCCCGGCCCGTGATGCAGCGGTATCGGCGGCGGACCCGGGTTGCGCACCCATTCGATCCAGAAGGTCGCACTTGCCGAATAGACAAAGGCATTGGGGATGGGAGCCGCTTGAAAAGCTGAGGGAGCGGGTGAAGTACCGGGGGCAGGCGGAGGCGTTCGAGTAGCGACCCCCAGGAACGGAATGTTGCTCACGCTCTCGTACAGGCTGCCGATGCCTTCGGTAGGCTTGCCATCTGCAGACAAAGTATCGGTGGTCAGATGGATTTCGATATGACCAAGGATATCTTGGTGTTCTATCGCTTCCCGGAGCACGGAATTGGGGTCATTAATAAAACCCTGGAAATGCGCAGGATACGGGCCAGTGCTCAAACCAGCCGGCGTTGGCATTGCAGTAACCAGCGTGTCGAGCTCGATATTGACCTCCGGAACGGGATGTTGGCCGCCGACCAGTGTGAGCGGTTGGATGCCGAGGGCCGGCGGGTTTGGCCCCGGAGGAGGCGGAGGAGTCTGGGGTGCAGTGGGATAAAGCGGAAACGAGGTGCCAGGGAGTCCCGGTCCTACCGCTCCTGGATAATCCTTAAAGGGCATGAGGTGCGGAATATGCGGCTTGCCAGGCTTCGGTTTATTGCCTGGGCTCGGCCCCTGCATCAGCACCGTGGTCCCATGCGGAATGCTTCCCATCCGCACGATGGCGTTCTTGTTCACGATCGGCGTGTCACCGATACCGCCGGGAGGCTGTGAACTCGCCGGCACGTGCATGAACAGCCCCGGTTCGATATGCAGCGCCTGGCCCGCAGTCTGGGAATAGCCATGCGGATGCACATGCGGGGAGGGCTTTGGATCGGCGTCACTCACGCGTTGTAGGTAATGCAGGCCATACAGGCTGAGATCCGGCTGCGGATCTAGGCCACGGTTCGGGACGACGCCCGGAATGATGTGAAAATCAAAGCCGTCGTTCGTCAGGTTCAACTCGAGGAACCGCTTGGTCGCGACGTTCACCGGCTCAGATTTCTGATTATGCGGCCGCCAGATCGCGTTGAAGCCCGGCCCTCTCCAGCTGCCATTCAGGAAGGCAAGCGGACCTAATTGCAATGCCGTCGTCAGCGGTCCTTGCTGGAACCGTGGTGGCACCTGGTTATACACCGGCGCATCTGGCCGACCGTTCGGATCAGCTGGGGTCATGATGGTATCTCCTTATCCGTGGGGAAAACAATGTTTTCTGATTGGCAATGAACTATTTCTGCTGGCGAGCATGGTCAGCCAGCAGCCTGCGCTGTCCCTCGAATCGCTCCACCGTTTGGAGTGAACGTAATTTCTCACTGTCGAAGCAAAGGCTAGGATACTTGTACTTTGTCGCCTCGTAAATGTCAACTAAAATAATGATAGGTTTGGGATTAAATGTCACGCAGCGCGACCACCGGCTCAGTCTCAGATAGCTCGGTATGAACCCGAGTAGTCGGTAAGGGTTATTGA
>JBAPOI010000714.1:0-4531 GCA_049279555.1 Candidatus Sulfotelmatobacter sp. | reverse complement strand
CTGGTCTGTCATCCTGAGCGAAGTGAGTGCTTGGCGAAGCCAAGCACTCACACAGTCGAAGGATCCCTACCCGCTATCGATCTGCGATGCCGCCTCAGAGAGCTAGAGAGTGACATAAGCCAGCGATTCCCAGCCGTCGAAGGGCAGCACAAGCTGCCCCTCCTGGCTAGAAACCCCTAGAAACCCCACCGGGTGTGTGGCAAGCCAGACTTGTTCGGATTTCGTAATAGAAATTACCTTTTTGGCGCGGCGACGCGAATTTTAGAAACAAACTTGGTGCCAACCGGAGACTAAACTTTGAAAAGCTGCGGCCTTGCTACTCAGCGGATGTGTGATGACAGAAATGAGGGACCCTCAGGTCCGTTCGCGCATCCTTAGAACTAGCCGAGAAGAGCCAGATCCTGGTTCCGACCCGTAGCGGCGCCTATATCCCAGCGAGAATTGCCTCCCGGCAGTACCAAAGAGCAAGGAGGACAAGGATGGGGGCCTCTAGGGGCTTTTGCCTACTGCTTTGCCCGCCGATCTCGCCAAGACATTGACCCTAGTCAGCCCGGCTGTACGCAAAATAATTCATCTTGACGTAACAAAAGCTCAAGCGCAATATTACGATCAAGGCGGGCTGAAAAATCCGTTCCGCGCCAAGCCGTGCATCTCCCCTCGTACCGCTATTAGCTGATTTTGAGTATGACTCTACCCTGTTAGGAGCATGCCGTTATGCCTTCGTCTACAAAAGTCCACGATGTGGTAATTGTCGGTGGCGGTCCCGCGGGGTCCTGCACCGCAATGTTTCTTAAGAAGAACTTCGGAATCCAATCCATCATTATCGAAAAAGACCGCTTCCCGCGCTATCACATCGGCGAGTCTTTCACTGGCGAAACCGGCGGCCAACTCCGCAAGCTCGACATGGGTCATGTCCTCGATTCCCAACAATACCTCACCAAGCTGGGTACCAAAGTTTATGGCAAGGGAGGAGTTAATTCCTTCTACATTCCGGTGATGGCGCGCGTAAACGGAGAACTGCAGGACGCTACGACTTGGCAGGCCCGGCGCTCGGACTTTGATCAGCTTCTTCTCGATACTGCCATCTCACGCGGCGTCGAAACCTTCTCCGGAGAAGCGGTCAAGCCTCTGCTGGAAGGCGACAAAGTGATTGGCGTTCGCGCCCGCTCCAAAGACGGCAGCGAAGTGGATCTCCACGCGCAGGTAGTAGTCGATGCTTCCGGCCAGCACACTTTCCTGGCCAACAAAGGCATCATCGGCCCCAAGGACCGCGGCAACTACGACAAGCAGCTCGCGGTCTTTTCTCAGGTCAAAGGCGCCATTCGCGATGAAGGAGCGGTCCGCGACAATACTCTCATTTTCTATCAAAAGAAAAATCACTGGGCCTGGTTCATCCCGCTCGATAAGGACGTAGTGAGCATCGGCGTGGTTACTCCGTCCGACTATTTCACCTCCTGCAAAATGTCCAAGGATGAGTTCCTTCGGGAAGAGATGAAAACCTTGAACGCCGAACTCGCGCGTCGCGTCGCAAACGTCGAATTCGTCGAGGAAACCCGGGGCATTTCCAACTACTCTTACTACATCCATGACTTTGTGGGCAACGGATTCCTCTGCGTGGGCGATTCCCACCGTTTCATCGATCCCATCTTCTCCCTCGGCCTTCTGTTCGGGACCAAAGAAGCGGAGTTTGCGGCTCAGGCTATCAACGACTATCTCAGCGGAAAGTCGGCCAATCCCAATAATCCTTTCCTCGACTACCAGGTGTACGTCGACAAGGGGCAGGACATCATCCAGACCATGCTCGACTGTTTCTGGGAGTATCCCTTCCCTTTCCAGCGCTTCGCGCACCAGACGCATCGCGGCGAGATCATCGACATGTTTGCCGGACGAATCTACGGAGAGGAAATTCAGAGCTACGACTCCGTCGTCCGCATGCGGCGCCTGCTCAGCCTCAAGGCACAGCAGCAGTCCACAACCGAGCCGGTTGCAGTTTAGCGTTTAAGTTTTGAGGGTAGAGATTCAAGGATGGCCGCGAACCTCAGCACCGAAGCTCGATAAGTAGATCAAGCCTCGGCACAAAAGGTTCGCGGCCCATACCCATCATCACCGCCCACCCGGGGCGTGGAGTGTAACCACATCATGAACCTGCTCACCCTTACTGTGCAGATGGCATTGATTTTGGCGGCCTGTCGCGTGGTAGGCAGCATCTTTCTGAAAATCGGCCAGCCTCGCGTGAACGGCGAAATGGTAGCCGGCATTCTCCTCGGCCCATCCCTGCTGGCTCGGCTTGCTCCGCACGCTTCGGCCTATTTGTTTCCCTCCTCAGGACTCGAGTTCCTGAACGCGCTCGGCCAGGTCGGCGTCATTCTCTACATGTTTATTGTGGGACTCACTATCGACGCTGAAAAGCAGCTCAAAGGCCAGGGAAAAGCGGCCATCGTCGGCAGCTTGGTTTCAGTGGCCGCGCCTATGCTGCTCGCCTTTGGTCTGGCCAGCTATCTTTATCCACGCATCGCGCATGGCAGCGTGAGCTTTACGAACTTCGCGCTCTTCCTCGGGGCCGCCACCAGCATCACCGCGTTCCCCATGCTGGCGCGGATTATCGCCGAGCGCAATATGATGACCACGCAACTCGGGGCTGTTTCCATCACTTGCGCCGCCACCTCGGGAATTGCAGCCTGGTGCATCCTCGCCTACATCGTCGCCATGATCAAAGCCACTGGCGGCACTAGAACCGTTTGGCTCACGTTCGCTGGAATCATCATCTGGGCGGTGATTATGTTTGTGGCTGTCAAGCCCGTGGTGAGCGTCTTCGACCGCGCCTTCCAGAAGACCGGATCTCTCAGCGACTCTCTCTTTGCCGGCATGGTTCTGCTCATGCTCGTGGCCGGGATCTGCTCCGGATACCTCGGTCTGCACCCGCTCTTCGGAGCCTTCCTCCTCGGCGTCATCATGCCCAAGGACAATCGCTTCACCCGCTACGTCATTGATCGTTTCGAGGCGGTCACGTTGACGATCCTGCTTCCGCTCTATTTTGCTTTTAGCGGCCTGCGAACCAACATTGGCGCCGTTCAGGGCTCCGACATGTGGATCATGTGCCTGGTGATCACTCTGGTAGCGATCGCCGGCAAGGTCCTCTTTCCCATGCTTGCCGCGTGGTCTACGGGCATGCCGCTGCGTGAATCCGCTGGCCTCGGCATTTTGTTAAACACTCGCGGCCTGATTGCGCTGATCGTATTCAACATCGGGCTCGACATGAAGGTTATCACCGCACCCGTGTTCTCCATGCTGGTAGTCATGGTCCTGGTAAATACGCTGCTGACTCTGCCCATGCTGAATCTGGTGTGTCCGAAGAAAATGTTCGAGAAGATTCCCGCGGGCGGTGCCCAGCAGGAGAGTCCAGTTGTGGCCGTGGCGTGAGAAGCATCGCCCTTTCGGGCCGTAGGCTGAACGTCTGGTCAAGGAATTATGAAGACTTACAATCACATGCGCTTCACCAATTCGTTGGTGGTGATCGACGACTCGCGCTTCGATCACTGCAGCTTTGATTCGTGTATCGTCAGGTACTCGGGCGCGCCTTACCAGATTATCGATTGCAGCTTTAGCCCCGATACCCGTCTGGAATTTGAAGATGCGGCCATGCGTACCGCCGCGCTAATGGAAGACCTAGGCCTGCTTCAGAAGCACAACCCGCCGCAAAGATCCGCAAGCTCCATGCAGAAAATGAACTAGGACGAGAGCTGATGTGGCGGCCCACCTCCGACTGCGAAATCCGACACACCTGAATTTTGCTTTCCCGCTTACGAGCCTGGGCAATATCCTCGCCTGACCAACAAAACCACCCCCGACGGCCAGCACCCTGAAACTCCCGCCCCATGATATGCTTTCCGCTTTCCCGGAAACTGGAGCCCCAATGTCATTCTCGCGCCGTGATTTCGTAAAGACTTCCCTGCTGGGTGCAGTCGCCGCTGGAGTAGGAACGCCAGCCCACTCGGCAATCTCAGCGTCGCCAGAAGCTGAACAAGAACACGACGCCGCGCCTCACAAGCGTCCCATCATCGTCTGCGCCAACAACGGCTACAACTACCTCGAAGATGCATTCGCCTTCCTGAAAGCTGGCGGCGATACCCTCGACGCCGCCCTTCGCGTCGTCAAAGGCCCCGAAGACGATCCGAAAGACGATAGCGTCGGCCTCGGCGGCCTGCCCAACGAAGAAGGCGTCGTCGAACTCGACGCCTGCTGCATGCACGGACCCACGCGACGCGCCGGTTCCGTCGGCGGCGTGCGCAACATCAAAAATGTCTCGCTGGTTTCAAAGGCCGTCATGGAGCACACCGGCCACGTCATGCTGGTCGGCGAAGGCGCCGAGCGCTTCGCCGTTGCCATGGGCTTCCCGCGCGAGAACCTGCTCACCGAAAACTCCCGCAAAATCTGGCTGCTCTGGAAGGAATTTCACTCCACCGGCGACTGGTGGGGTCCCGGTCTCGCCGATCCGCACTGGCAGCCGCCCGACCCCGACAAGGATCGCGAG
>JBAPOI010000713.1:0-1541 GCA_049279555.1 Candidatus Sulfotelmatobacter sp. | reverse complement strand
CTCAAGGGCCGCGTGGATGGGCTCTATGTCATTGGCGACTCGCTCGTAAACACCAATCGCATTCGTATCAACACCTTGGCGCTAGGTGCGCGACTGCCAACAATTTATGATTATCGCGAATACGTCGATGGGGGAGGTCTAATATCCTATGGAGCAAACTACGCGGACCTATTCCGGCGCGCTGCCGAAATTGTCGATAAGATTCTGCGCGGAGCGAAGCCCACCGACATCCCAGTCGAGCAGCCGACCAAGTTCGATCTTGTCATCAATCTGACGACCGCCAAAGCGCTCGGCCTCACTGTGCCACCGACCCTGCTCGCGCGGGCCGACGAGGTGATCGAATGAGGCGCCGCGAGTTCATCACGTTTGTCAGCAGCATGGTGACCACTTGGCCGCTCGCCGCAGGCGCGCAAAGCGCACCCGGAAAAATTGCGCGTATCGGCATCATCGATGATTCACCGAGCTGGGACCCGTTCCGTCAGCAGTTGCGCGATTTGAATTATGTGGAGGGTCAAAATCTCGCCTACGTGTCTCTGAGCACCAATGGCAATCCGGATCAATTGGATGCCGCCGCCGCCGCGCTTGCGCAGGTGCCTGTGAATGTCATCGCGGCATTCGGCACGCCGCGGGCCCAGGCGGCGCATCGCGCCACGAAAACCATTCCTATCGTCGCGATGTCGATCAGCGATCCGATCGCAGCCGGATTGGTGACGAGTCTTGCGCATCCCATCGGCAACGTCACCGGAAACACCATTCTCGGTCCAGACATTGTCACCAAGAAACTGCAAGTCCTCAAGGATGCGATTCCCGCGGTGGCGCGCGTTGCCTACCTATGGAATCCTGACAATTCGGCTACTGCCGCGATTTTGGAGGATTTGCGCAAGGCGGCGCCGTTGTTCCACGTAACGATTGTTTCGCTGGAGGCGCGGACCGAGGTAGATTTCGACCGCGTCTTTGCCCAGATGTTGTCCGATCGTCCCGACGCAGTGCTAACGACAAACGATCCGCTGCATCTGGCGCATATGCCGGCGGTTATCGACTTCCTCTTGAAGAACCGTATCGCGGGATTGTTCCAGGTCCGGGAAAATGTCATCGCTGGCGGGCTAATGTCCTATGGCGTTAGCCTCGCCGACATGTTTCGGATGGGCGCGCTCTATACCTACAAGATTCTGCGCGGCACTAAGCCCGAAGACCTTCCCTTCGCCCAGCCGGTCACGTTCGAATTCGTTATCAATCTGAAAACTGCAAAAGCGATCGGCCTTGAGATTCCTACAACGGTAATTGCCCGCGCCGACGAGGTGATCGAGTGAAACGATGCGAGTTCATCACGCTCCCCCTTCTCGGATGCGTGAATGCTCGAGTTAAATGAGGGCGGCGAAATGGCAAAAGTTCTGCTGATCGAAGACAACGAAATGAACCGCGACATGCTTTCGCGGCGTCTCATCCGTCGCGGCTTTCAGGTGGTATTCGCGATGGATGGGCAGCAGGGCATTGACCTTGCGCGCAGCGAACGGCCCGACATCATCCTGATGGATTTGGGC
>JBAPOI010000712.1:0-7159 GCA_049279555.1 Candidatus Sulfotelmatobacter sp. | reverse complement strand
CGATTTTATCGAGCGTTGGCGGGCTTTCTCGCTGACCGCTTGCGTACGACAACCGCGCACCTGGGTTACGGAAAATGGGACCAGGACACCGACGAACTGGATGATACGATGCTGGACGATATGTCGGTTGCGGCAACACGTTTCGATTACCTGATCAAAAGGCTGGGCATGAATGCGCAAGCTTAGCAATGGCGCAGTCAAGCAACCTTAGAGCTGGTTGCATAAATGGCGAAGAGCATATTGCCAAATTCCGTGCTTTGCCGGCTTCCCTTCGGATCAAGTGTGGCAGAATCCCAAAATGTCCCCTCGTGACGTTGAGCACAAGACGGAGAATGGCCGCCCGAAACTTCTTTTTCACGGTTCGCCCCGAAAAGATCTGTTGACGCTACGCCCCAGTGGACATCGGGCCTTGCATGCGTCCGATGATATTCGGCTTGCAGTGGCTTTCCTGGCTCGCCCGGAACACTGCTACTGCGTCAGAAGCAACGGCGCCGTGCAGGTATGGGTAGGGGAGAGCAAGGAGGCGTTCCGGCGGCGTGATCGTGGCGGCTCGATCTATTTGGTCGAGAGCCACGCGTTTTCTCCGTTGCGCTCGGATCATGGGGCGGAGGTCTTTTGGGAATACACCACCCATGACACAGTCAGCCCGGTGTTGAGGATCGATTACGCATCCGCCCTTGCGGCTTTTGTCGCTCATGGAGTGCAAGTCCAATTTGTCACCGTAAAGTCGTTCCGCAGGTTCGATGCAACCAATTCGTGGCCAAGCCCGATGCCCCACGACGCCAAACGGAATGCAGGCGTGGTTTTCGCCAGCGGCATCCTGCCGGTGTGCAGGACTACGGGCCGGATTTGCCTTGCGTGGAGATCTCAGTTCGTAGGGCAAGGCGACTGCTGGGGCACCCTTGGCGGCGCGGCTATGCCCGGACAGTCGTTGCGAGACAGTGCAATCCGGGAGCTCCGGGAAGAGACCGGATATGACGGTGAGATTGAATTGCAGCCCGTCTTTGAGTTCGCTGAGGGAAGTCTTCAATATCAGAATTTCATCGGTTCGGTGCCCGTCGAGTTCACGTTATCACCTTCCGCCGAGCACAGTTGGGAAACCGTTAGTTTAGCCTGGCGGCAGTTGGGCGAATGGCGGCAACTCATGCGTGCCCAACCTCATAGTTTCCATCCCGGTGTTTTGCGTTTGTTCCGTCACGCCGAAAAGTTGATCGCGAGCTTCGTCAAGTGTTCCCCCGTTCAAAATACGCACCAGGGGTTCAATTCTGACTCTGGCACAGGATCCGGCCGCCAACCCAGCAACACTGGGATATCGTACAGCCGTCCGGAAGAATAGCGGGGCTTGAAGGTTCTCAGCCCGGGCACCACGACTCGCACGGTATTCAAAAGTGTGTCATCCCGCGTGAGATCCACAGCGACCGGGTGTAAGCCTGCCATGGCCAACCGGGACGTCAAGCACTCAACTTGGGCCTGTGTGTTCATGGGCGCTGGCTCTGGTGGCAAAGCATGCAAGCCCCAGGCTTGGAGATGGGGATGTTGCTCAAGCACCGCCGTTTTCAGCCACTCTCGGATGTCTTCGTCACATGGGTTCTTCGAGGCGATAAACCAATTAAGCGCAACCTCGGTTAAGGTCCGCCGAAGAGCCATCCTGGGAGAGAGGTGCGCGGCCGAAGCAATCACCGGCCGACTCCCATCCAGTTCTGTTGTAACTCCAACGTATGCCGGGACATTTAAGTCGGTTGTGATGTCGAGGACCGTCAGGGTGCGCCCGAGGCGGCGGAATTCATTCTCTATGTAAGCCAAACATTCGTTGCCCGCCGAATCGAGACTCACTTGCGGGCGCTTGGACCGGTTGTACCACCAGATTGCCAGCGCGTCCCTTTCGATGCTCTCGTGCAGAGCCGATAGAATCGCCTCCGTCTGCGAATGGCCGCTGGCACATCCACTAGCATCCGCCCGAGCGAACTCCGACTCACCTTGCCGAAAACGATAGGACATGAGACAGCACGCCGCTGGAATCCACGTTCTGCGTCCATCGGTGAGGTTCGTCCCGGGAAGCCAATCGATTGGTTCGTCAATATCGACTGGACTAGGGATGTAGTGCCTTGCCGATCTATGATTGGAGCATTCACGGCGCTCATACTGGCGCTGGCTGATCAATAGAATCTTCCGCGGATCAATCCCGTCGATTTCAGACAGCCTCGCTCGAACCGTGGCCTCGTCCCCACGGTGCATCAGACTGTAGCCCTCGATGGCCTCGCCGATGCAGGAGTTCTCGGCTCCCGCCGCTGTTAGTCCTCTCCCCCATGAAGTTCGCGATGCGGTGGAGAGTATGGCTTCGCTTCCCGGAGGCACGATAAATGAAGAATAAGAATGGTAGACACCGGCCACCGGTTGGCTGGTGCGTCTCAGTCGATTGACAATCCCCGTCAGCGGACTGCAATGCTCTTTCACATGAATTTCTTCTCCCCTTCGACAGAATCGGCACGAACGCAAGGACACGATCGAGTGCCTCCTACGATCGAGTGTCCGGCCGTGGATCGACTGCAACGACCGATCCAATCCCGATATGGTTCCCCTGCGGTTGAACTCGGAAATCACATCGCGTGTGAGGCCTGCTAGCAAATGCAGTCCCGATGTGGGATCCGGCTGGACCTCGGGATCAGGCGATTGTGTGCTCGCTCGCGCCCAATATTGCGTACAGCCGATGCAAACTGATTGGCCTAATCTTTGAAGTGGGCCCAGGATTGGACATCCGCTGAGCAAGCCAATGAACAGCACAGGTCTGGGCTCGGAAAGAAAGCGCAGGAGTTTGGGATCGCGAAAATCACCGGCGAAGGCCACAACCAGTTCGCGAGCGGCGCCAGCCGCGTCGATGTTGGCGTTAGTCAATGCAGATGCAAACTCGCCGGGAATATCGACAAAGACCATTTCCCCCACCCGCCTCATTAGTCTGTTGCCTGCACTACGGGTACCGGATCGCCAGCAAAAGAAACCGTGGGGTTCGCGTCTGGGCGCGTCTGGTGTTCGCGGATGATCCCAACGATCATATCCATGAGTTCGTCGCGAATCTTGTTATACAGGGGTATGCACACGACTGCGTCCGACAAACGATCCGTAGTGGTTAAATCTCCGCGTCGGAAATGGGCGAAGGGTCGCATGGAATGTAAGGGGCGGTAGTAGGGACGCGTATCGACGCGGTAAGCGTCGAGCCGGGAGACGAGACCTCGGGCGGACTCGGGCGAGTCGCAGATGATCGGAAAGTCCTTTTCTGAACTCGACGCCAATGAAGAGAAAGGTTGCTGCAACCGAAAACCATTTATCCCCGACAGCTGTGAACGGTAACGTTCCGCGGCGCGCCGCCGCATTCTCAGGCATTCTTCGAGATTTTCCAGATTCGCCAGCCCCAGGGCCGCGGGCAACTCGGCTAACTTTCCATTGAGGCCTTTACTGTGGCATTCGTAGTTCTCGGTAATTCCATAGCGGCCAAGCCGTACGACGATCTCTTGGTATTCGCCGTTCCCGCAGCATATGGCTCCGCCTTCACCTGTCGTCAGTACCTTCGTGCCAGAAAAACTAAACACTTCCATATCGCCGAAGCTACCTGCGCGGTGGTTCCCAATGCCGGCACCGAATGCGGCAGACGCGTCGCCGATCAAGGCGACATCGCTCTGCTTGGCGAGTTCTTCCAAACTGGCAACATCACACGGATTCCCGTGCGCATAAACCGACAGAATCGCAACCACGTCGCGACCAAGTAAGGGCTCAACGATCTTAGAAGTAATGCACAAAGTAGCCTCATCCACATCGCAGAACACGGGCTCGAAGCCGTTCCATAGCAAGCTGTTCACCGTTGAAGGATGTGTATAGCTTGGCATGATGACTTCGCGCCGCTCGCGCCGGCCAACCTTTTCGCTGAGAGCCGCAAACGCAAGCATCAACGCACTGTCTCCGCTGGGCGCGCTTACCACGGGAACTCCGACATAGTCGCTAATTGCGGCTTCGAAGCGGCGGCAATATGGGCCTGAGTTGGAAAGCCAGCACGATTCCACGATGTCCCTGACGTTGGCTTCAAAAGTGGACCTGGGATCGGGCATCGATGGCACAGATAGACGGTACCGGGTACTAGGTGTCTCGCCGTAACTCACGCTCTGCGGTTTGGCGAGCCGACCGAATCTTCCACCGGCCGCGTGCATCAGCTTCCACAGGCCGAAATCGTCCGGCTCTGCGCCGTCGCACGGATACCTCAAATGCATCAGCCGCCTCGTAAACGCGACCGACGAGTGGTAAATGATATTGCTGTCATCTGCGGCTTGCGGAACGGAATCGACCTTTTCGCGTCCGTTCTCGAGATTGCGCAGCACGACCGGCCCGTAAACTACGTCGTAGGGAAGCTTCCGCAGTGCCCGGACACAATCCTCTAAGTGGTGCGGCAGAAACTCGTCGTCGTCGTCCAACGGACAGATAATCTCGCCGAGTGCGAGATCCAACGCGTGATTGCGGGCGGCAGCGCCCGCGATATGCCATAAATGTTGCGCCGAAAAGCCGCTATAATTCGGGCGAACAATCTCGGAATATCGAATGCGGTCATCATGGACGCTTTCCACGGCTTCGCGTATGGAGTTATCCTTCGGACCATCTCCAATAACGATCAATTCCCAATTGGTATAGGTTTGCCGCAATACCGACGGGATCGACCTCTCCCGTAGGAAGTACGGACGATTGTAGGTGGGCATAACTACACTGACTAAGGGCTCGTGTTGCATTGCGGCATATTAAGCGTCCCTTGTTACAGGGTGCAATTCTAAAATCGAGACCAGGAATCAGGTTGTTCGGAAGTGGACATGCGAATGAAGGTAGTGAAGAACTCCGCCTTCGCGATAGACTACTTTGCCGCGCAGAAGTAATAACCAGTTCCGTACTGTGTGAAGGGTTGAAAATGATGATTGGCGCTAACAGCTTACGCTCCCAAACTTCTTGCTTGGAGCCACAAGCAGGACTAGATCGTTTCCATTCTTATCTTCGAGCGTTTTCGCAGGGGGCAGAGGCTGGGGAGATAGGCCACTATCCCGGCCTTACTTTACGTGCTTTCCACGATCCCGATTGTTTTAGCGCTGTTCGAGCGCTGCAAAATGGATACGACGAGGTCCGGTCGGAGCTTCTAGCCCTCGGTTGTCAGGCGTTTCATCCTGAAATGGAGAGGGTGGGGCGGACGGGCGCATGGGAAGTTCTTCATCTTTTTGAGCGCGGGCGCAAGAATGACGAGAACTGCGGCCTTTGTCCGTCAACAGTGCGGCTTATCGAATCCCTCTCGACCGTGCGCACAGTGGCGGGACTGTCTTACGTATCCAAAATGGCGCCGGGAACGCACGTTGCCGCACACTGTGGGCCCACTAATATCAGGTTGCGCTGCCACTTGGGAATTCAGGTGCCCCAAGGCGACTGCGCAATAAGGGTAGAGCAGGAGATACGCGGTTGGCATGAAGGGAAATGCATCGTCTTCGACGATTCACTGGAGCATGAGTCCTGGAATCACACGGCTGAAACTCGTATTGTCCTAATCGTCGACCTCTGGCACCCCGACCTTACTCCCGAGGAAATCACGCTGTTACAGGGCCTGCACAATTACAGTTCGGCTCAGGCGGAAAGCCTCACGCGCTACTGGATCGCAAATACAAGAGCGAGAAACGCGCGACGAGTCAATTACGATTGAAGTACAAGCGGCGACTAACTGGCGATTGCCCGCCCCTTTCGAACGGCTGGCCTCTTACGAACCGCAAGGGAAAGATATCGATCACCTTCCCGAAACATCAGGCGGGAAGAGACCAGGTGATCTAACCACGCACCCAATTGCCCCTCGTCCTCCGCCTGGCCATATACTCGGCCGAGCATTTTGTGAATTGCCTGAAAGGAGCGGTGCTCATCGCAGAAAAGATAGATCTCCGCCACCCTGCCCGATAACGTCTGTTGGCGTGGCTTTAGGGACCCGTCGGGCAACTGCGGCCTATTGTCATGAATAACGAGGTAGCCGGGGCCTTTTTCTAGGTAGCAATATGCGGAACGATTCTTCCAGAACCGCGTCCAGATATCCCATGCTAGTCTTGCCGGTGCCATATACTCTGTAGAGTTCCCGGTTCGTTCCCATTCGCCATCGAAGAAGTACGCGATCTTCGACAGATTTACCCGTGATTCGGGAAACAGAAACTTATATACGCCTGAAGGTTCCAGCTTAATGCCAAACTTCTCATGGTCGAAAAAGTAGGGGCTGAAGCGCTCGAACATGATCGGCGAAAATGCGTTGGGTGGCTTGAGATGCATCAGCAGACCGAATGTGCGGTCCAAATCGGCATAATCATCGGGCTTTTCGCCGGGAAAACCATAAAGCAGATTCCAACTGGGTGATATGTCATACTCGTCGCACCACTTTAAGATCTGTATGTTTTGTATGGCCGTTGTTCCCTTCCGCATGAGTTGCAGTATGCGGGAGCTCAAGCTCTCGATACCCGGCTGAATCTCACTAATACCTGCGGCTCTCAGCGCTTCGATCTGATCGCGCCGTAGGTTTGCCTTCACCTCAAAAAACATCTGTAAGTCGATGTCGCAGGCAGCTAGTCGCGGCAATAGATCGGAAAAATAATCCATTGCTAGAATGTTGTCGGTTGCGCTGAGGGAGAGGCACCGATAGTGAGTTGCCAGATGGAGTATCTCGTCGTAAACGCGTTCGCTGCTCTTCCTCCGGAAAGCCATGGTGCCCGCGTTTAGCCCGCAGAATGTGCAGTGATGCTTCGCTCCCCACCAGCACCCTCGCGAACCTTCAAAATACAGCCGCAGTCGCACTTTTTTTCGCCAGCCGAGCTCTTCCGCAGTGCGCATGTAATCGGAATAATCGGGCATTGGAGATTCTTCCAGGTTCGCCAATGGCCGCGCCTGATCGTATCGGCCGATTGCTTTTCCAGCCCGCCTGAATGAAACCCCGGGGACATCGACATTTGAGATTTTCTCCGCAAGCTGATGCAGAAGCATAGGAAAGCTTTGCTCAGCCTCGCCATGGACGATGTAGTCAATCCAAGGAAATCCTTTCAAAAACTCAACCCCCATCTCATCGTCAACATTGGCACCCCCAAACACGATATTCACGGCTGGGTAAGATTGCTTGATC
>JBAPOI010000711.1:0-2513 GCA_049279555.1 Candidatus Sulfotelmatobacter sp. | reverse complement strand
CATCAAGACCCCGACAAGATCTCCCTTACCAACCCCCATCCGAACCAGATACCGCGCCACCCGGTTCGCCTGCGCATTCAACCCGTGGTAGCTAAGTTCACGACCTCGATACGCGATGGCTGCCTTAGATGGAATCAGTTTTGTTTGTTGCTCAATCTCCTGATGGACGCACTGCTGTCGATCGTATGCAAGTTCCGCTGGGTTGAATTCTTCCAATATTTTCGCGCGGTCGTTCTCGCTGAGAAGTCCTAATCGGCTCAATCTTGTCTCCGGACAGGAGACAATTCCTTCCAGCAGTACTTGGAAGCTCTCGACCCAGCGCGCGATGGTACGTTGCTCGAACAAGTCGCTGTTGTATTGCCAAGTTCCTGTAAGTCCTTGTGGCCCTTCGGCAAAAGTCAAGCTCACGTCAAACAAGGCCGATTCCTCTGGAACCTGGACCGGCTCCAACTGCAGGTCGCCCAGTCGGAGTCGAGCTCCCGGCTCTTCCACGGCAAGCCGCACGAAGTCTTCTGAGTTACCATAAGTTGTTTGCAAAGCGAATATGCTTTGAAAAATGGGGGTAGCAAACGAATCGCGCCCGATTCCGAGCTTCTCAACCATCAACGCGAAGGGATAAAGATCATGGGACAGAGCGCCCGTGACCTTGTTACGGACCTGAGAAAACAGTTCGTTGAACGACTGCGCACGATCAAACGTTGCCCGTAGCGGCAATGGATTCACAAAATAGCCGGCAACCTGCGCGAACTCTCCCCGCGCTCTTCCCGTCGTTGGGAAACCAACAACGATGTCTTTTTGCCCGCTCAAGCGGTGGAGCAAAGCTTGAAAAGCCGCAAATAGAGTTGCAAATAAGGTGGTTCGCTTTTGGGCGCCAAGCTGTCTCAACTGGTCACACAGTTTTTGATCGATTACAAATGAATAGGAGGAGCCACGAAACGTCTGCAGTTGCGGCCGTCGATGATCAGCAGGAAGGTCGAGGGGAGCAAGTTCGCCGGAAAGTTCGTTCTTCCAATAAGACCAAAGCCGCTCCCCTTCCGGTCCAGCCAGTTGCTGCCGTTGCCACGCAACAAAGTCGGCGTAGGTGTAATCGGATGCGGCAAGTTTTGGATCAGCTCCCAACTGCCGTTGCTGGTAGAGTTTTCCCAACTGCTCGAAAAGCAGCATGAGCGACCACAAATCGCTAACGATGTGGTGCACTGCCACGTGCATGACGTAATTTTTTTCTGCCAAACGATAAAGGTGCACCCGGAACAGTGGACCTTCAGCGAGCCGGAATGGTTTGCGATTTTGCGTAAGCAATTCCTGTATCAATTCTGTCTCGCCCCAGTCAGTGGCGTCACAATATTCAAAACTGACTGTCGCCTTATCTGCAACCTGCTGAACCGGTTCACCGCCGACCTCAATGATGGTGGCGCGCAGAGCTGGGTGCTGGTCTACTAATGTTTGAAAAGAATCTCCTAGCGCTGCTACATCGACAGACGATCTGATCCGGAAGGCTTTCGCGATGTTATAAGCGGCGCTTTCCGGAGCCATGCGATTTACAAACCACAGGGCGCGTTGGCCATAGGAAAGCGGATAGGTCGCTGCCTGCTCCTTCTCAACTTTCCTCACGGGGAACCGTGTATTTTTCGTCGCGCGTCGAATTACTTCCGTGATGGTCGAGTCACCGAAGAACTCCGCGACGTCCACCTCGACCTGAAACTCGGTCTGCAGCTTGTGAGCAAATTCAATGGCGGCCAGCGAATCCAAGCCATAAGCTGCAAAGGGTTGGTTGAGGTCAACCCGCTCCTGATCGATGCCCTGGATACGCGCGATTTCCTGCGCTAACCACGAAGCCAGCCCGTACGGTACGTGCCCATCCAACTCTGCGTTGGAAGGTTTGGGCAAAACCGGTTCGCGCTGCTTTCTTTCGTGCCACTCTCGCAGAACATAGAGTTCTCGGTTCAGAAACGCATCTCGACATGCGTGGCGCTGGATTTTGCCGCTGGAAGTCTTGGGAATTGTGCTTTTTCGTATCAGCACAACGGCGAAGGCCTGGAGTTCATGAGCTGCAACGATGTTTCGTGAAATAAGTTTTATAAGAGTGTCGAGTTCGTCAAGGTCACTCTGAACGACAGATTCCGGGTCTTTGCGTACGGCAACCTCTTGCACAACTACGAGCCGCTCTTCCCCTTCGATCTCCACCGAGAACGCCGCTCCGGAACCAGGCTGCAAGATAGGGTGGCTCTGCTCGACGGTAAGTTCTATATCTTGTGGATAGTAATTCTGCCCACGAATGATCAGTAGGTCTTTCAATCGGCCAGTTATAAATAAGTAGCCTTCTTTCAGAAACCCCAGGTCTCCCGTGCGCAGAAACGGGCCTTCGCCGGTCTCGGGTATCCGCGCATTGAATGTCTCCTCTGTCTCTTTCGCTTTTCGCCAGTACCCCTGCGCAACGCTCGGACCTTGCACCCATATCTCACCTACTTCATCAGCGCTACATTGCCGTAGCGAATCCGGGGAAACAATTCGCA
>JBAPOI010000710.1:0-5129 GCA_049279555.1 Candidatus Sulfotelmatobacter sp. | reverse complement strand
CAATAACGCTCCGGTAGTTGAGAAGAACTCCGCTCTCGCAGCCAGTGCAGGGGGTAACGGCCAGCGGCACGGCACCATGACATCGGCAGCTGGTCAGCATCCGGTAGTCGTACCATTTTCCGCTTCTCGAACCCTCATGGAATCGGAACAGTTGCTCTCCGCTTATTACAAAGCGTCCCGGGTGGGCCTTTGCATCCTCGACACAGAGTTCCGTTATCTCGCAATCAACGATTCATTGGCGGAGATGAATGGCGCACCTGCGACGGCGATTTTGGGAAAGAGCGTTCGCGAAGCTCTGGGTGGCCTCGCGGAACTGGTGCTGCCATCGCTTCGGAGCGTGTTGACGACTGGCGAACCCATTTTGGACATCGAACTCAGTTTTGTGATGCCCAATTCAACCGAGCCGCGTCACTGGACCAAGCACATCATTCCGATTAAGGACGAGACCGGCAAGGTAATACAAATCGGTTCGGTCGTCGTCGAGATTACCGAGCAGAAAAGACTGGAAGAATCGCTGCGCGGAGTCTCCGCATCCTTGCGTAGCGAGAGGAAGCGGCATGAAGTACTCACGGAAGTGAGCCGCGTGCTGGAGGCAAAATGGGATGCAGGGCATATCTTCCCCAGAATCTCCGCTAGTCTGCGCCGAGTCCTGCGCCAGGAGTACGCGGCTTTGGCCATGCACGACGAAAAGAGTGGGCAGTTGATCCGGCAGGCAATGGACTTTCCCTTGGGCAAGAACCTTGGCCTTGGGGAAGCAATTAGTACGGCTCACGGTCCGGGTGTCAAGGTTTTGCAGCAACGTTCTCCTCTGATTTTCAGCCGGGAGCAACTACAGGAATTCGATCCTGGGTTCGCAGCCACCCTGTCAGCCGAAGGTCTTCGGTCTTTATGTTGCGTCCCGCTGCTCCGGCCAAAGGGACCGCGCGGAGTCCTGGTGCTGGGCAGCACCCGGGCTGATGCCTTTAAAACAGATGACCTCACGCTTCTCAACCAGGTTGCCGCTCTGCTGGCCATCGCTTTAGAGAACGCGCGAACTGTAACCGAGATCAAGCAGCTCAGGAACAAACTGGATCAGGAAAGACAATACCTGGAGGGGGAAGCCCGCCCGCAACCCCATTTCGAGGAGATCATTGGCGACGCTCCGGTGCTTAAGGAGGTATTGGCCGAGGTGGGAATCGTTGCGCCCAGCGACGCGACCGTTCTCATCCTGGGAGAAACCGGAACCGGCAAGGGGCTGGTCGCGCGTGCCATCCACAATATCAGCAGGCGTGCATCACAGCAGTTTGTTCCACTGAATTGCGCTGCGATTCCGACAGGGCTGATGGAGAGTGAGTTATTCGGCCACGAGAAGGGCGCGTTTACCGGTGCCGTGAGCCAGAAGATCGGGCGATTGGAACTGGCTGACAAGGGAACTTTGTTCCTCGACGAGATCGGCGAAATTCCATTGGAGTTGCAGCCCAAGCTGCTGCGCGTTTTGCAGGACCACGAATTCGAGCGGCTGGGCGGCACAAAGACGATCAGGGTGGATTTGCGTTTGATTGCTGCGACCAACCGGGATCTGGCGAAAAGCGTGGCCAAAAAGGAGTTTCGCAGCGATTTGTTCTATCGCTTAAACGTATTTCCCGTCCGGCTTCCATCGCTTCGGGAGCGCCGTGAGGATATTCCTCTATTGGTCCGATACTTCGTTCAGAAATTCGCCCGTCGCATGGGCCGTGTTGTCGAAACCATTCCCACCGAGACCATGGATGCCCTGGTGCAATGTCAGTGGCCGGGCAACGTTAGGGAGCTGGAGAACTTCATCGAACGGTCGGTGATTCTCACCAATGGAACGGCTTTGCGGGCGCCACTGGCTGAGCTGCGGGAAGAATCGTCGAACACCCGCGACGTTGAGCAATCGCTCGAGCATACGGAACGCGAGCATATTATCCAGATTTTGATCGAGACCAGCGGAAGGATCTCCGGATCGCGTGGAGCCGCCCGTCGGCTCGGGTTAAAACGCACCACCTTGCAGTCGAAAATGCAGCGGTTAGGAATCACTCGTGTCGATTACATAATTCGAAAACCAAAAAAAGATTAGCCATGTACCGAAACTGGATTAATGTGAGAAACAGGATTAGCTGTGTTCGGAAAGCGGATTATCCATGTTCCGAAACGGTAACTGACGATCTCAAGTGCCGACTCGCCTGAAAATTGCCGAGAGGTCGGCAGTAGGTTCACGGTAGTGAACTCGGTCCTAACTTCACGGCATATTCCTTTCTTTGAGTTAGACCCTTTTCCGCCAGCGCGCCATTATGGAACGGAGATTGCATAAGCGTCCTCAATCGGAAAGACTTTTAAAGTTGAATCAGGGCTTTCCAAGAGCGGGTGGACGAGCCGCGTGCCCTCGTCGACTGCCCGGTGCGTTCGGGAACCTTGGGGTGTAGAAGTGTTAGTAGCCAGGAATCTCCAGCCAAACAATTTAGTACGTCTGCTGCCACTGCGTAGTAAGAACAAACCAAGTCAAGAAGGAAACTCGCGAGGTTCATGGTGGCGGGAACAACCATTCGCAAGTAGGGAAGACATCCTGGCCGTCCCGCCTTACTCGGTCGGGGCAAAGGCGCCGGAAGAGTGGCGCGATCAGATTGCTCACACTCCCAGCCTCAACGAGGTCGATCCGCTGTACTTGTTTGCTCGCGAGGTTGAGTGGGCAAGACGGGGTAACACAACGGCGGGCTGGGACATCATTTCCGCCGCACGCAGTTCGCATGAGAACACGCGAGCACACGCCCGGGCATTGCTCGAACACTCGCAGCAAAGGAGTGTGCTGTTCCCAAATGACAGCACAGAAAACTCGATTGAAAACGATTATGAGCAAAGCTCGAAAACGGAGGCAGGCATGAGAACTCCTTATGGTCTCGATATCATCGAGAGCTGCATGAACTGTCCGGCAAGCCGGGAGGGTTTTTTCTGCCGTTTCTCGCCAACGGTCCTGAGATCAGTGGACGCCGCCAGCCACCATACGATCCTGCCGGCAGGCGCGGTGCTTTTCGTGGAAGGCCAGATGCCGCGAGGTATTTTTGTGCTTTGCTCGGGCAAGATGAAGCTCTCCACGACCTCGAAAGAAGGCAAAGTGCTCATCCTGAAACAGGCCGAAGCTGGGGAAGTTCTCGGCTTGAGCGCCGCCATCTCCGGCACCAGCTATGTAATGACAGCCGAGGCTGCTTCGGCATGTCAGTTGGATTTCATCAGCCGGCAGGATTTGATGGCCCTGCTGGAGCGCGAAAGCGAAGTGGGAGTTCATGCGGCACAGTGGCTGAGTCGTGAGTTCCAAGGGGCCTATCGCGACATCCACGATCTGGTGCTGGCGCGTTCTTCGTCGGGGAAATTGGCAAGACTGCTGTTGTCATGCGCGCCTCGGGGAGTTTCTAACTCGGACGAGTCCCACTTGAGATCCGCCATGACCCACGAAGAAATGGCACAAAGGATCGGATCTTCCCGCGAGACTGTTACTAGGTTGCTCAGTACTCTTAAGAAAAAAAGATTGATCCGGTTAGACGGTGCGACGCTGGTCATTCGTGATCGTACTGGACTGGAGGCTTTGGCAGTTTAACCCTCCCCCAAAGGGTGTTGGAGGGCAGCTCCGGTTGCATGCTGCCCTCCGCTTCTAATTCTTCCGCGGAGATCTCATCCTGCACGACGGCAAGTTGATTAAAGATCTGATGGCTGCGGTCGAAAGGGCCGAGCAGGCTGCTTCGCTAAACTCTGCCGCAGACTGTTCCGCAGCACTCGCTAAGAAGGATTCGGCATTCCAGACGAACTCTCAGCCGGCCGGCGAACCGATCGGCTCAGAGTCCGAACAACTCTCGCAGTCGCTTGGTCTGGGCCCGGCTGACCGGAATCTCGCTTTGCTTCTTATCATCCATTCGCAGTTGGTACGAACTCTTAAACCAGGGCACAACTTCGCGAATCCGGTTCACATTGACTAGATAAGACCGGTGGGCCCGCCAGAATAAACCAGAATCGAGGCTGGAAAGCAGTTCTTCCAGAGTGCGGCAATTCGAGTGTCCCTCCATGCCTGTTGGGCCAGCCGTTACCACCGTGATCACTCCATCTTCAATCGAGGCATAACAAATTTCTTTCTGGTCCACCAGAAACATACGCCCCATCGCTTTTAGAAGAATTTTCGAGGTTTGCGGCTTGGGTGCCTGCAGCATCCGCACCAGGGTCTCGATGCGCTCCGCCGGCAGGCCTTCGGCCCCTTGCTGGGTTCGCGCCTTCTGTACTGACAGCGCAACCCGCTTTTTGTCGAAGGGCTTCAGCAAGTAATCGACCGCATTTACCTCGAATGCTTTCACGGCGTACTGGTCAAACGCCGTGGCAAAAACAATCTTGGGCAGGGTAATTTTCTTGTCGAGGAGCTTCTTGATGACGCCGAACCCGTCGAGTCCCGGCATCTGGACATCGAGGAATACAAGGTCGGGATTGTGTTCTTTAATGAGGTTGACGGCCTCAAGACCATTCTTTCCTAGCGCCACCACGTTGACGTCGCCGGCGCTTTTCAGCAGGTAAGCGAGTTCATCGCGGGCAAGCTGCTCATCGTCCACGATTACCGCGGAAAGGGACATTCTGTCTCCTGGGATCGGACTCTTCTGAAAGTATAGCGACCGCGTTTTGTGGCCGTCAACGCGAAGGCCTCCAGATCTCTATCACCGTAGAGCCTATCGCAGCGATGCGAACCAATTACCTGCGGGTTACGCTACGTTTTCCAGCGCCAGCGCCATGCCCAACCCGCCGCTCACGCAGAGCGTCGCCACACCGCGCTTCGTGTTCCGTTTCAGCATCTCGTGTAACAGCGTTACTGTGATTCGCGTGCCGGTGCAGCCGATGGGATGCCCGATCGCGATGGCTCCTCCGTTCACGTTCAGCTTGTCGCGATTGAAATTCAATTCTCGATCGCACGCCAACACCTGTGCGGCGAAGGCCTCGTTCAACTCGACGAGACCAAAATCGTGAAGCCGCAGGTTGTGTTTTTCCTCCAGCTTGCGCAATGCGGGCACTGGACCGATCCCCATCGTGCGCGGATCGACTCCCGCCGAGGTCACAGCTGAAATTCGCACCAGCGGCTTCAGGTTGTTCGTCTTCACGAAATG
>JBAPOI010000709.1:0-16629 GCA_049279555.1 Candidatus Sulfotelmatobacter sp. | reverse complement strand
CTTCACATCTCTACATCTCTTGGAGGATTTGATGAAAAGGCAATTGCGGTCTCCTGGCTTTCTTTGCGCTCTCGTGCTTTTGCTAAGCGCTGGCATCGCGGTTCAGGCACAACAAAATACGCCATCGACGCGAACAACCGATCCCACCGCGCAACAGCCGGCCACACCGCCGCAGGCGCAGACGCCGGATCAATCGCGGCCAGCGCCGGATGCGCAGGCTCAGCCATCATCGGCTGAGGGGCAAAACTTTACGGGTACGATTGTGAAGTCCGGGGATAAGTACAAGTTTCAGGATGCAGCCTCGGGAAACACCTACGACATTGACCATCAGGAGCAGGTGAAAGAATTCGAAGGCAAGAAAGTTCGAGTGCATGGAACCTTGGACGAAAGCGCCAAGATGATTCATGTGCAGTGAGTAGAGTAGGCGGTTACAAGAAGGCCGCGGCGAAAGTCGCGGCCTTGTCTCGTGTGGGCTGAAGCCCGGTTGTGTTGTGTGGACTCTTACGCGGCGCTGAAGGCGCTGCTCTTCCACGGCAGTGGACGTGTTCGTGGAGGCTCATCCCTCAGCGGCTGAAGCCGGGTTCATTTTTGGCGAGGCTTTGCGGCACGGCTAAAGCCGTGCCCTTCCCGATCAAAATCAAAGTCAAAAGCAAATCCAAGATCAGAATCAAAGTCAAAGGCTAGCGGACAAAGCCGTGCCCTTCCCGGTCAGAACTGCCAGAGGCGGAGGCCTTCCGATTTCTAGGGTTGGATCGGCGTTGCCGGCAATGCGTTCTTGATGACCGCGGGTTTATCTTCCAACGGTTTTTCTGCGGGCTTCTTCACCGGGCCTTGCTTGTCCGTCGAGTCTACAGCGAATAACTGGTAGTGATCGTAGGCGTGGCGGCGGTGATAGTAGTGGTGGTTCAACTCCATGAAGATGTCGACGTTCTGAGGCAGCCACAGGTCCATGTTCTTGTGGCCGAAGTGGACCGGGCCGTAGTCGGCGATCTGGTGCTGCACCGAAAGTTGCGGCAAGGGCTTGATCAGTTCGGCGTCGATGTGCACGATCTGCAGGTTGTCGGTAGTAATCCAGGCGCGGCCCTTCATGTTCATCGGATAGTGTTGGCCACCGATGTTGTATTCGGCGAAGCGGTTGGGCTTATCGTCGCGCTGGCGGAAGTGCACCAGCCACGTGGACTGGCCCTTCCAGTCGCCGACGCCTTCGCAGGTCATCTCGAAGTTGTCGCGCATGTCGGGATGGAAGATGAGGGCTAAAGAGATCGAACCTGAGGTGACGATGTGGTCGGGAAGATCGGTGATGCCGTAGCGCAGGTTGCGGTACTCATCGGTCTGTAAGTAACCCGGCACATCCTCCGTGATCGAAGCCACATAGGTGAACTTGCGGGTCTCTTTGGTGATCGGAGTGCCGGTCTTATCGAGTTGTTCGTGCGACATGTCTTCAATGGCAGCAAACTTGGTGATGTTATCCACTAACTCTTTGACACGCTCGCCCGAGCCTGCGATCACCTGTTGTACGGGGCACGGAACGCCTTGAGCGACCGGGGGCTTCACCTCATCAACGCCCGGAGGTCCCCAGGCACTGGGAGGAAGCGAAGGCGCAGAAGCAATGAGAGCCAGATCGATTTCCACCGGCGTGGGGGGTGGAGTTCGACCGTTGATGCGGTCTTCGAGCTTGCTAATCAGCTCGTTGACCTGCGGAATGGCAGTGTTGCTCGGGTTGTTCTGTATAAAGAGCTTGAGCGCCTGGATCGCTTCAGGGTTTTTACCGAGGTTGGCCAAAGCCTGCCCCAACACTAGCTCGGCGAGACTGCCCGAGCCCTTGCCGTAGTCGATTGCAAGCTGGGCCTGATCGCGCGCTTTCTCTTGTTCTTTTTGCTTAATGTAAACGTCGCCGAGGAGATAGTGAGCCATCCAGTAGGTAGAGTCGGCGGCCACGGCCTGCTCGAGAGTCTTTCCGGCGGCGTCATACTCTTTACGTTCGAGTTGCACCCGTCCTAGCAGAGTAAGCGCCTGCGCGCTGTGCGGATCGAGAGTGACCGCCCGGCTCAGGTAGGTTTCGGCCTTCTCCATGTCTTTGTGCGCCATGGACAGATAGCCAAACAGGAAGTTGACCTGGGCGTTGGAGGGGGCGAGTTTGTAGGCCTTATCCAGTTGCTTTTGCGCCTCTTTGAAGTTGCCGGAGCGCAGGGCATTGACCGCTAGTTTCGTCTCCCGGCGAGCGTTCGCAGGCATGGCAGCGTCGGGAGCGTTCAAATCGACTGCCATCGCATCTTTGTGCATTACCAGTTTTAATTCGCGCTCCGTGATAAGGCCTGAGAGATGCACAGCCTTATGTTCCGCCAGGTACCCGACGGCGCTGGCATCGATTTCGTAGTCACCAAAATCGATCTGGCAGAAGAGGATGTCGGAGTCGCTTCCGGTAGTATCCCAAGTATCGATGTTGCGCTTCGTATCGTGTAGCTTAACGACCGCTTGACGGTCGAGATGCTTCCCCTTTTCGTCGACGACCGTGATCAAAAGCTTTTGGGTTTCGGAGCAGAAAGGCCGACTGGTCTCGCTCATCCGGATCTCAATGTTTTGCCCCGCAGCGGGAGTTACAGAAAGCAGCAACTGGCCCGAGATCCCGGCGATGATTAGCGGGCAGAGGGACAGAAACCTTCTTTTGATCTGGGTCATAATTCTCCTGAAATCCGATTGATGATTGCGGGGGAGCCAGCGCTCAAGGACCATCCATTTTACCGCAATCCGGTCTTTCCAGAGTGACGAAATTATCGGTTTTGGCGGTGAGGGATACCCTCCCTACGGAATGGTGGATTCACTAAAGCAAGTGACTCCAGCGCACGTTGTTCGGTAGCGCGTGCCGCGATTACGGCGTGTGCCTGAAGTGGCGCTTGAAACAGGATGAAACCATGTGTTCGGTCACGGCGTCGAAGCCGTTCAGGCCCTGAGGAGTCTCGCCAGCACTGACATCTTCCGGGCCGTTGCAGTGGTCAACGCGAGTTACCGAATAGTCAGCGGTTTGCCCGGAGTTGGTGAACTGCTGAAAGAAGAATTGCGCCTGCGCCGCGGAATTGTTCTGCTCGGAATCGACGTTGCTGCACAGCCAGCCTGCCAGAGACGTTTGAGGATAGAAGAAGCTAGGGTCATTGTTGCCGTCAACGATGCTCATGCTTTCCCATAAGGAGTTAGCCCCCTGGCCGGTGACTCTCCCGGCATTACAACTCGGCTGGCCCGACCAATGACCGACCAAGCCGGGGTCGGCATTCACATAGTCGGGAGGGTCCGGCCATTGCTCGCCGTTGCAGCCAAATTGTCCTGTCGGGCAGACGGTCACGGTAGGCGCATGGGGAACCACGCAGCCTTGTTCGATGTTGCCGAAAACCGGCCCGGAGAGCAGCTCCACGTTATCGAGATAACTCGAACTTCCATACCATGCCAGCGAATAGGCTGCGGCTCCAGCCCCGGCGCTCAGCGCCTGCACGCACATCCCACCCTGGCTGTAAAGGTTGTCGTAGATAAAGTTCAGAAAGGTCGCGGGACGGCACGCGGCATCCTTAATGCTGGTTCCACCGGAACCGTTGGTGGCTTCCCAGTCCGTATCCCAAGTTACGTAAACGAGTTGATAACCGTCCGCGAGATATTTTGCCGGGTAGCTGGGATCCTGGTACGCGCTGGTACCGCCCCCGCCTTCGAGGAAAACAATGGTTCCTTTAACATCTCCTCGAGGATTGATCACACCATAGCTGAAGTTAATATCCGCTGCGTTCGCGCAGTCTTGCACCATGCCACTAAAGCAGCTCATTCCCGGATAGTAAGCAGCCGGGCAAATTCGCAGTTGTTTAACGGTGCGTGGATTAATATTGCCGAGCGGCAAAGGCGCCCGCTGCGCCTGTGCAGGAAGCGCGGCAAAAATCATGGTGAAGGCAATCGCCGCAAAAGCCGTGCCTGCAGCGGTGTACAGAGGGTTTTTTATACGAACCATAGCTTCGACATCATAAGATAATTGTGGCCTCGCAGGTACAGCACAGAAGTCTGGAGTCTTCTTTCTCTGCCCCATTCCCGGAAAAGCGTACTCGCTTGCGACTCATGGATTTACCGGATCATTGATCGGCGCAGGCTCTGCGATAATAGGCAAAACGGGAGCGGGGCCCTGCAATTCCAGATAATGAAGTCCTTCGTTCGAACTTTTCCCATGACATCTTTATCCTTTTGCGCGGTTGGATACTTTCGCACCGTAGGCATTCTCTCGATTATGTTTCTCTCCGGAATTACTGCAGGGATGGGCGGTATGGCGGCACAAACCAAGCAGGAAACGCAGTCGCCGGCGGTGCGCGCCATCGGACGCAGGCTGCAGGAAAAAGGTGTGCCGAATTTCGGTGAAGTCACGCCTACGCTTTACCGCGGAGGCCTGCTCAATCCAGCTGGAATCAAGGCTCTGAAACGGCTAGGCATGAACGTGATCATCGATACTCACGCCAATGATGAGACTGAAGAGAAAATCGTTGAGAGCCTAGGGATGAAATATGTCGCGATCCCGTGGCATTGTCCATGGCCGCATGACGAAGTTTTTGTGAAGTTTTTGCAGGTGCTCCATGAGAACAAAGGCAAGAAAATCTTCGTGCATTGCCGCCTGGGAGATGACCGCACCGGAATGATGGTCGCGGCCTATCGGATGGCGGAAGAGGGTTGGACTGCCGACGAAGCGATGCGGGAAATGAAATCGTTCGGCTTCTCGCGAAGTCATCACCTGTTGTGCCCGGGGCTGGCGGGCTATGAAAAAGAATTTCCGAAGAGACTGAAGGAAGATCCAGTCTTCGAGGGTGTGCGGGGGAAGACGGCGAATTAGTCCTGTTCTTTTCTCAGCGGCGCAGCGATTTTCTGTTAACTTGACTCCCTGTATATCGAAATATGCGGCCCTGAAAGTGTGGCTTCGATAGAATTAGATGCGGGAGATGACGACGGTAGGTGAGGTGCCGAATCTGCCGAAGTGGCGTGGGATCCTGCTGCTAGTCGTGCCATTTCTCGGTTTGTCTGCCGGGCTGTGCACGGTCTTTGCGTTGGTGGTGACCGCAGCCCAAGCCTGGCAGGAACACGCCCACAGGCAATGGCCGGAGGTAACGGCACAGGTTCTGCGATGCGGCTTGGATGTTTACACGCACAAGCCGGAATCGTACCGCATCGATTGCAGCGTCAGCTATACGGTGCACGGGGAGGAAATTGTGTCCCATGTGTATTCGCGCAGCACACCCGCACCACGCCGGCTCCTCTGGCAATATCCGCCGCAGCAGTTCGAGAGGATGCAAGAGTGGGTGGATGCGCATCCGGAAGGGACGCCGATCGCGGTGCATTATGATCCCGCAAGCCACGGGAAGGCAGTCCTGGTTGTGACAGATATGCCCTTGGGAGGACCACAAACGCCGGGCGACTTGAGGCTGCTGGAAATCGCAGCGGCGGGTTGCGTTGTGCTGCTGACGATTGCGCGAATCACCCGGCCGCGATCCACTGTGGTTGGCGAAGGCGGTTAACAGCCGTGCCGGTCTGAAAGATTGCTTGCTGATTCTATTTTTTTCAGCCTGCTAGGCCTGACTAGGGGCGGCAACGAGTCCAGTTGTCCTCTAATGGAAGATGCGCATCAATCCTGTCGCAGGCAGGTCGGGCGCAAGAAATCGATGAGACTTCCCTGCCGCGGCATTGGCCAGCGCTTCGGCGGCGAGATAGCCGCTGCGCACCGCGCCCTCCATGGTGGCGGGCCAACCTGTGGCGGTCCAGTCGCCAGCGAGAAAGACGCGAGGCCACACGGTGGCCTGTTGCGGCCGGTAAGTGTCGATGCCGGGACGCGGAGAATACGTGGCGTGCACTTCCTTGATCACCGTGGACTTCACCAGATTCGCAGTTCGCGCCGCCGGAAAGAATTCCCGGACTTCTTTCAGGGCGAGATCAACGATCTCGCTGCGCGATTTGTCGATGAGGTTCTTCGACGCGCTGACGACGAGCTCGATGTAGCTGCCGCTCGACTCCGCTTTCGCCTCTGCTCCGCGCCCTTCCAGCAGCCGTGATTTGTGAAACATCCACTGAATCGTGCGGTCGAGCAGGACGGCGTGATCGAGGTCGCTGATCTGGCGGTCAAACCAGAGATGAATCCCGGTGATGGGAGCGGAGTCGAAGTGGCTCAGCTTTTCGCGCAGCGGTGCGGCTTCGGGGATTTGCGGCAGCACTCGCGCAAGGCCGTTGAAAGGCAGCGCCAGGACGAGATAATCGAAATCCGCTTCGCCATCGGCCGCGCAAATCCACACTCGCTCCGGCTCCGGCGAAAATGCCTCGAGCGAATTACGAAACCGGATCTCGCCGCCGCGCGCGCGAATGTAATCTCCAGCCCGGTTGTAAAGCTCCGTCAACGGAACGCTCGGAACGCCCATATGACGCGCCGCGGGCGACTTCATCGACTCGCGCACCACTTGTGCCGCGTAGGAAATCGAAATCAGTTCCAGGTCTTCGCTCAGCGCGCTGACCAGAATCGGTTTCCAAAATCGCTGGATTGCGTTTTCCGTCTGCCCGTGTCTCAGCAGCCACTGCTGGAAAGACTGCCCGGTGTCCGCTTGCTTACGCAATGTCAGCGCTGCAATCGCCCGCGAGATCGACAGCTTGTCTGTTCCTGTGAGAAACGGAAACTGCAAAAATGACGGCGCGGTGTGCAACGGCGCAGGCAGTGGCGAAGCATGCATCACGCTGGAGCGGCCGCCCGGCTCGATGAATGTCATGTCTTCGTACCAGCGGATCTTGTCTTCCACGCCGATGCGCCGGTAAAACTCAACCAGGTTGGTGCAGACCCGAAACAAAACGTGCTGGCAGTTATCGACCACTTCGCCGGTGCCGGGATGCTCGTAGGAAGAAGCGCGGCCGCCGAGATAAAGACGCCGCTCGAACAGGATCACGCGAAAGCCTGAGTCGGCCAGCGCACAGGCGGCAGCCAGCCCGGCGAGGCCGCCGCCGGCAATGGCTACGGTGGGTTGAGTGGGAGGCTGGCTCATTCGGATATCTAGGCCGCGTTTACGCCGCTCGAAAATAAAAGCAAGTTCCTCACCGAGCCTTCGGCTCGATTCGGAATGACAAAAGGTTTCTTGATTAGGGATGACAAGATTTTCTTCGACTGATTCAACACAAGAGTAGCGAACATCAAGTGAGGCGCTGCCAGAAACCTTTCCCAAGAATCCGCAGCTTTTCGCCAACCGTGAGGCTCACCTTTGCGCTGAGCACGTCATACTGGCGAGCGGCGATTTTTTCGAGCAGCTTGCGATAAATATTGACCAGCACCCACAGCGCGGGTTGGCTGTCTTCCGAAATATAGGGAATGAGTTGCTCGCCGGCCTGATAGAACACGCGCGCGCGGTCGCCCTCCATCGCCAGCAACGGACGCAAGCGAGCGGCATCTGGCGCGTTCAGCAACTCTACGGCCGACAGTCCAAACTTTGCCAGGTCTTCTTCCGGCAAATACACGCGGCCCATGGCAGCGTCTTCTTTCACATCGCGAATAATATTGGTGAGTTGAAATGCGAGACCGCACTGCTCGGCGAACGGCTCGGCCGCGGGATCGCGATATCCGAAAATGTGAATGCAGACCAGCCCCACCACCGACGCCACGCGATAGCAATAAACTTTCAGATCTTCGAAGGTTTGGTAATGCACGGTCAGACCCGGGGCGGCAGCATCGGGCGCCGCTTCCGATTCCACGTCCATCGCGGTTCCCATCGCAAGCTCATCGAGTAGCCCGGCGGGAATGGTATATCTACGCTGCGCATCGGTGAGCGCCAGCAGAATCGGATCGTCGCTGGGATGGCCCTGTTGGGCGCCGTGCAATTCGGCGAGCCACGCATCCAGTTTGTACCGGCGTTCCGCAAAACTCAGCGTGGCGTCGTCGGCAATGTCATCGCAACGGCGCATGAAGGCATACACGGCGCACAACGCCTCCCGCTTGCGCTTGGGGAGCACGAGAAATGCGTAGTAGAAATTCTTGGCGTTGCTGCGCGTGATCCCGCGGCAGACCGAATATGCCATCGTCAACTGTGCCGGAGCCGGATTCCACGGGATCAATGCTGGTTGCGCTCCTGCGCTCATAAAAATTTTCCGATCGCAGCCCGCGCCACCAGCGCCAGCTTGCGCGGTTTAGAGATTACCGGACGCCTGCCGAGCACGGCAAATTTCTGCCGCTCGATCGCATTCAAAATCTCCTGCCCGCCGCGGCTGAACAATTCCAGGTCAACCGCCAATTCTTTGTCCACTTTTGCAATCAGAGGCAGGCCCCGCTCGAACCACTCGCGTGCACGCTCCACTTCGAACTTCATCATCTCGCAAAACGCAGGCGTGTTGCACTGTTGCGCCAGATCATCTTCGCTAACGGAATACCGCCGTAAATCTTCCAGCGGAAGATAAATGCGGTCCTTGGCATAATCCACAGTTACATCCTGCCAAAAGTTTGCAAGCTGAAGCGCGGTGCAAGTGTAGTCGGAAAGCTGCTGGCGTTGGGCATCGCGATAACCGCAGAGGTAGAGCACGAGATGCCCCACCGGATTCGCCGAATAGTGGCAGTACCTGAGAACATCGTCGAAGGTTTCGAAGCGCGTGACCGTCTGATCCTGCCGGAAGGCGATCAGCAAATCAGAAAACTCGTGCTTCGGAATTTCAAACTTGCGCACCGTTTCTGCCAGCGCTACAAATACAGGATGCCGCGGCGTACCCGCGTAGCAGGCATCCAACTGCGATTGCCACTCGTCGAGCAGGGTAAGTGATACTGCGGGGTCGCCGACTTCGTCGCCCAGGTCATCCGAAATCCGGCAGTACGCGTAAACATTGAAAAAACCCTGACGAAGTTTTTTGGGCAAAAACCAGGTGGCCACGGAAAAATTTTCGTAATGGCTGCCGGCAAGCTGGCGGCAATATTCACGGGCTTCTTCGAGTGAGGGCGCGGATTCCGGGATCGCGTAGGCGGCGGGCAGACGACTCCAGCCCGCGGCGGAGGGCGGCGTCGCGAGACGAGAGTCGGCGCTACTTGCAGAAGTCATTCAGTGGGTCAAACCGCTTTCTGTTTCTCCTACGACACGACTGAAGTCGTGCTCTTCCCGGTCATGCTGAACCCAGAGCGTCCCCGGTGTCGAGCAAAACCCTGAGCATCGTGAGAACGCCCTGCATCGCCGCGGGAACTGCACAGGTGCTCGGGGTCCTTCGCTTCGCTCAGAATGACAGGCCGCTTTAACAGGCCACTTTTTCATGACGACAGAGGACTTCCCGTGTCGATCATTGCCAAGGAATCAGTGCCCGGGAATGATTGCAGTCTTGATGTCGCCGCCGCGGTTCAGCATGTGGCGCAACACCTTCTGCAAACTCGAGAGCGGGGCCTCGCCGGTGATGTAATCCGTTGGCCGGATTTTCTTGGCAGCAATCAGACCGAAAGCCCGCCGTACCGTTTCCGGAGTGTGATGGAACGTGGCCTTCAAAGTGATCTCGGAATAATGCAGGCGATTCGTATCAAGCTGCACTTTACTTCCGCTGGCGCAGCCGCCAAAGAAGTTCACCGTGCCACCCTTGCGCACCATTTCGACCGCCCACTCCCATGCTTCAGGACGTCCCACGGCCTCGATGACCACGTCGCATCCACGCTTCAGCGGGGTGAGCGCGCGCAGCGCCTCCACCACATTGTTGACCTTGGTGGTCTGCACAATTTCATGCGCGCCCATGTGCTTGGCGGCGACAACTTGTTCGTCGCGCTTCACCACCGAAATCACATTGCAACCAATGGCTCGGGCGACTTGCACAAACATCAGTCCAATCGGTCCTCCGCCGATAATCGTAACCGTGTCGCCGATTTCAACCCCGGTCTCATGCAAGCCGCGCAACACGCAGGCCAAAGGTTCGGTCATCGCAGCGTCTTCGTAGCTGACGTTCTGCGGGATGACCAGCATATTCGCTTCCACAATTCGCCGGGGCACACGGATGTACTCGGCATACGCTCCGTTATTAAAGAGCAAGTCTTCGCAGAGATTCTCCTGATGCTTCGAGCAGTAGAAGCACATCTGGCAGGGCGCTGAATTCAATGCCACCACGCGCATGCCTTTTTTGAAGGTGTGGACGCCCTCGCCCACTTCTTCGACCACTCCGGCCAGTTCGTGACCGAACAACGCGGGCGGCACGATCATGCGGGCGTGGTAGCCGCGCTGGTAAACCTTGAGATCGGTGCCGCAGGTGAGCGCCACCTGCACTTTGACCAGTACTTCCCCTTTTTCTACTCGGGGGATTGGTACTCTTTCAATTTTTAGATCTTCTTTGCCGTAGAGAACCGCAGCCGTCATTTTTCCATTCACTGCTGGTTTCCTTCCCAGGCCTCACGATTCCAACTTGTACCCGGCTGAATCACCACTTTCATCGACCCTGGCTGAGGATGCGCCGCGAGTTCCAACGCCTGTGCGCTCTCCTCCAAGGGGAAGCGGTGGCTGATCAGCCGTTCCAGATCCATCTCGCGATTCATCACAAAATCTACCGACTTCTTCTGCAAATCGACCGATGCGCTATAAGAGCCCACCAGTGTTTTCTCATCCACGCACACTGCCGCCGGATCGATTACAACTTCTCCACGTTGTGTCTGCGCAAATAACAATACTCGTCCACCGGGGCGGGCCGCATCCATTGCGGGACGGATCAAGCTGTTGCTGCCGACCGCTAATATTACAGCGTCGGCTCCCCGCCCTTCTGTCCGCTCCCGCACATAGCGGACGGCGTCATCCTTTGACGCATCGACCATATGTTCAAATTCAAGGCTTTTAGTTATTTTAAGCCTCTCGGGATATAAATCGGAAGTGACAACCGTTGCTCCAGCCTTTCGTGCCAATACACTCAGTATGATGCCGATAGGCCCCTGCCCGATGGCCAGTACGATCTCGCCCGGCTGCAGACGCAGCGCTTCGATGCCTTTTATGCAGGTATTGACCGGTTCCACGAAACAGGCCTGCTCAAACGACACGCCGTGAGGGATCTTTACTGTTCCCTGGTCGACGATCCAATCCATCACTCGGACATATTCCGCGAATCCGCCGCCGGAAGGTTCGAAGCCCGCGGTGCAGCCCACTTTTTTGTAGGTGAGGCATTGCGCGAACGTCTTATGTAGGCAGTAATAACACTGGCGGCAGGGGATGTGATGAAATACCACCACTCGATCCCCTACTTCAAACTTCTGCACTCCCGCTCCGACGGCCGCAACCACGCCCGCCGTCTCATGACCGAAGATGCGCGGAGCCGAATGCGATCCGGTGGCAATTTTTTTGAGATCGGTTCCACACACTCCGCAGGTATGCACCCGCACCAGCAACTCTCCCGCTCCGATCTGCGGCACCGGAACGGTTTCCATCCGGACGTCGTTCAGGCCCCGGTAAACCGCCGCCAGCATCGTCGCGGGAATGGACTGCGTTCGATCTTCGATTGCGTATTGTCCGGCGATTGCCATAACTTGCCTTAGATGAAGTCCAGCCGCGATTCGCTTCTTCGCGCCGGCGGCCGCCGCCGATTTATTTCTGACCGTCTTACTTCTGACCTTCGTCTTTCTGACCCTCGGGCCGATTTCGTGGGTCGCTGTTGGTGAACTCCACCGCCACCGTCATCGACTCCAGATAAGGACTATCCGGCGGATTGAAGCGAAAATCCTTCACTTGCAGGACCACATAAAAACTGTCGACCTTAATGATCCTCTTCGTTTGCGCTCGCACCTTAGCAAACCGGCTGGGATCGAGCTTTGTGATCGCATCTTTTGGATCATCCGGATTATCCGACGGCACCTGCGATGTCAGCAGCACGTTGTCATACACCTTGTGTTGCTGATCCACCAGCCTCGCCTGCCACGAGGTAATCTTGGTGTCCCCCAGTGGCCCTACAGGCTCGATAGAAAATGCATACCGATCGACACCGCCGGAATCCTTGATTCGCTCGCGATAGGACGAGTCCTGCGGCGTGAGCTTGGCTTCGAAGTGGTCTTCGACGATGTGCGTGGCACCCTGCCGAAAACTCTCGGCATAAAAGACCGCCGGTGCTTGCTGCGCATACAAGGCTGGCGCACGCCACCCTGCAAACACTACGGCCTGCAACATTGCCGCAAGCAACAATCCTTTCACTGGCGACTTTCACCTCCAAGTCGATTTACAGATAAAACCGGTGCAGTTGTTCTCGTGTCCGCCATCAGCGCCCCTTCTTTCAAATCGTGCTGGAAATGTTCCAGGTGAGCCGCCAGCGCCCTCGCGGCTTTGCTGCTGTTCGTGGCCAGAATAGCGACACGCTTCCACAACCACGGACGCAATACGACGTGCGTTACAAAGCTTGCCGTTTTGAACTGGCCGGCTGCATCGATGAAGTCAGCCATCCCCGGCATTTCAAAATCCCACTCATCGGAAATCACTTTCGTGGCGCCGAAAGCAACTTCGTGCGCACGAGCCGCCGCCAATGCCCCTGCCGATTCCATATCGACGGCGCACGCCTGGTAAGCTTGCGCTAATTTTGCTTTCTGCTCCGACCCAGCAACCGCCATAAAAGTCACCAGCCGGCCATCTCCATGTGCATCGCTAGTCTCAAAGCGGCCAGTCTTGAAGCGGCTTCCATCACGCGCATCGATCACCTCTGCAGGCCGGAAAATTTCTCCTACGCGCAAAGTCTCATCCAGCGCCCCCGCGAACCCTACTGACTCCACACGCGCGGGACGGTAGAGCGCAATCGCCGATTCGGCGGCCCGACGCGCGCATTCCACCCCGATTCCGCCGCAGACCACAACCAACTCGTCCTGCTCAAAAAAAACAAACTTGCGGCCTTCAAAGTCCCGCTCAACGCGGTGCCAATTCCTGATCAGCCCTCTAACTTCGCGCTCCAGCGCGGCAACGATAGCGACCTTAGGCATAATGATTCGCCTGGAACCACGCGACCGCGCGGCTCAATGCATCATCCACCGGCACGGTTTCCCATCCCAAATCGCGCTCTGCCTTACCCGAGCTCGCCCACATCTTTTTCTTTCCCATGCGTACGGTTTCAATCGTGGCTCGCGGCTCGCGCCCCAGCAATCGGCCTTGCACCATTTGATCCACCGCGCCTGCCGCGTAAGCAACGAAGTAAGGCAGCTTCACTTTGGGCGAGGGCAATCCCGAGATCACCCCAAGTTTATCCAGAATCTGCTTGAGCGTCAGGTTCTCTCCGCCCAGGATGTATCGTTCGCCACTCTTGCCTTTTTCCAGCGCCGCAATGTGCCCGCGTGCGCACTCGCGCGCATCCACCAAGTTCAACCCCGTTTCCACGTACGCAGGAAACTTTCTCTTCAGGAAGTCCACAATGATTCGCCCGGTTGGAGTCGGCTTCACATCCTGCTCTCCCACCGGGGTCGTCGGATTCACCGTCACCACCCGCATTCCGCCGCGTCCTGCCTCCACCGCAACCTGCTCCGCCATAAATTTCGAACGCTTGTAGTGGCCAATCATGTCAGCCAGCGAAACCGGAGAATCTTCGTCCGCCGGATGGCCGTTGCCCGCGAATCCCACTGTCGCGACGCTCGATGTGTAGACCATGCAGCGCACGGAATTCTTTCGCGCGGCCGCCAGAATCGCCTTCGTGCCCTCGACGTTCGACCGGTACATTTCCGCCGGATCCCGCACCCACAGCCGGTAGTCGGCGGCCACGTGGAATACGGTGTCGCAGTCCGCCATTGCCTTTTCGAGCGACGCCGAATCGCGCAGGTCGCCCGTCGCCGTTTCCGCCTTCAGCCCTTCGAGATTTTTCAGATTGCTCGTCGGGCGCACCAGCAACCGCAGTTGCGCTCCCTGCGCCGCCAAAACGCGGGCCACGTGGGAGCCTAGGAATCCAGTCGCACCAGTGACGAAAGCGAGCATGCTGAGGCAGTTAGCAATTAGCAGTTGGCAATTGGCGCAACGACAATCTGAACGCTAATTGCCAATTGCTAACTGCCAACGGCTAATTACCGCCTTTCTCCATCACCTTGGCATAAGTCGTGAGCGCGAGCAGCGGGAAATACTGCCGGTAGAGGTGATACTTCAAATAGAAAACTCGAGGAAAGCCCGTTCCGGTGAAGAAATCCTCGTCCCACGATCCATCCTCCTTCTGCGTTCGCAGCAGATAGGCGATGCCTCGTGCCACGGAATCGCTGCGCGTATCGCCCACTGCCAGCAGCCCCAGAATCGCCCACGCCGTCTGCGATGGCGTACTTGGACCCACTCCGCGCAATGCCGGATCGTCATACGATCCCACGCTCTCGCCCCAACCACCGTCGGGGTTCTGCACCATGCGCAGCCATTCCGCCGCCTGCTGCACGCAAGGCTCGTGGCTGTCCATGCCAATGGCTTCCAGCCCTCGCAACACCAGCGCAGTCCCGTAGATATAATTCACACCCCAGCGGCCGAACCAGCTGCCATCCGGCTCCTGTTCGTCGCGGATAAATTGAATGGCCCGCTTCACCGCCGGATCGCTCTGATCGTAGCCGTAGGTCGCCATCATCTCCAGAATGCGTCCGGTAATGTCGACGGTCGCCGGATCGAGCATGGCGTTGTGATCGGCGAAGGGCACTTCCTGAAAAACCATGCGGTTGTTGTCTTTATCGAATGAAGCCCAGCCGCCGTTTTTGCACTGCATCGAGAGAATCCAGTCGATGGCCCGCTGCACCGACTCCCGCTGGTATCGTCCGTTAGGATGCTCCACGCGGCTTAGTCCAAGACAAACCATAGCGGTGTCATCCACATCCGGGTAAAACTCATTGTTAAACTCGAAGTACCATCCACCCGGTTTGCCCTTCTTGTTCTTCACCTGCCAATCGCCAACCGTCCGCACCTGTTTCTGCAAAATCCAGTCGGCGCATTTCACCATCCGCGGATCGTTCGCCGGCACGCCCGACTCGCCGAGCGCAAACATCGCATATGCCGTGTCCCATACCGGAGACATACAGGGTTGCATGCGGAAGGTGTCTCCCTCTTCGATGCCAAGTTTTTCGAACTCATCCATCGCCCGTATCACCTGCGGATCGTCGAGCGAATATCCCTGGCAGCGCAGCGCAATGATCGCGTTCATCATCGAGGGATAAATTGCGCCGAGACCGTCGCTCATCTCAAAGCGCTCCAGCATCCACTTTTCCGCGCTCTTGAGAGCGACGGAACGCAACGGCCGAATATGTACGCGCTCAAACCAATGCGTCATGCGGTCCAGGCAAAGAAAGAAGTTCCGCCATGAGACGAGCTTCTTCGACCAGCGCAGATGCATGCGCGACTTCGACATTCCGCCCACGAATAACTCTTCCACTCCCACTTCGCGCGGGATTTTCTTGAACGGCTTCTTGGCGTAGCAGATGGAAAGTGGCACGAGGATGGCGCGCGACCACGACGAAATTTCGTAGATGTTGAACCAGAACCATTTGGGAAATAGCACGATCTCGGGTGGAATCGCCGGCACAGCATCGTAGTCGTACTGCCCAAAGAAACAAAGATAGATTTTGGTGAATGTATTGACTTCCGTTACTCCGCCCAGTTCGAGAATCTTCTTGCGCGCGCGCTGCAACACGGGATGATCCGCCGTATAGCCTGCGAGTTTGAGTCCGAAGTACGCCTTCACCGAGGCGCTGATGTTGGACGGCCCGGCAGCGTAAATACTCCAACCTCCATCCTCATTCTGATGCTGAACAATCCAGTTCGCCGCCCTTCGGAAACGCTCAGTGTCGCCCGTGCCCAGCAGCGTGTGCAGCAGAATGTAATCGGATTCGAGCGTGGTATCGGCTTCCAGTTCTCCGCACCAGTAGCCCTGTTCGTGCTGAGTCGAGAAGAGAAGTTTGCGGGCGGCGTCCATCGCAGCGCCCACGCGGCTGGTTAGTGCATCGATCTTGCCAAAGCGAAGTTGAGGTTCGGAAGCTATATGGGATTCAGGGGAGTTTGTATCCATCAAATTAGGCTCTCCATCAAATTCGACAATGGGAACATTCAAAAAGAACGGCGCTCCGACACAGCTTATTTGAGTTTCGATCCAAGACGCTAAAGTATCCGAAACACAAGGAACACGCCAACCAGAAAGATCGGCAGAACGACCAAGATCAGGTGCAGCGGCTGAAACAATCCCTCTAACATAGGCGCACCTCCCGAAATAAGTCTCCGTTAATCGACCGTAACCGTTGCGGGAGCCGCGGCGATTGCTTCGACAATCTCCGGCGGCAGCCCAAAGCGGACGTTTTCCGGCATCACTTCCAGTTCCTGCACGTTGTCGAAACCCTTGGTAGCCAAAAACTTCATCGTCTCTTCCACCAGACACTCCGGCGCCGAAGCTCCGGCAGTCAGCGCAATCGTCTTCACATCGATCAGCCACTCCGCTTCAATATCTTTATAGCTATCGATCAAGTGCGCGTTCGTGCCCAGGTTCCGCGCCACTTCCACCAGACGATTTGAATTTGAGCTGTTCTCTGAACCCACCACCAGCAGCAGATCGGAATCCGAAGCGACCTGCTTCACGGCGACCTGCCGGTTCTCGGTGGCATAACAAATATCTTGCGCGGCTGGCCCTTTGATGTTCGGGAATTTTTTCTTCAGCGCCGCGATAATGTCCTTGGTTTCATCGAGACTCAGC
>JBAPOI010000708.1:0-2249 GCA_049279555.1 Candidatus Sulfotelmatobacter sp. | reverse complement strand
GCGATTGACTTGTTGAGTTTCACGTCAAAACATGGTGTGCAGCAGGAAGTTTTTAGAGCCGAGAGGCAACGGTCGAATTCTACCCACGGGACGGGTTGCGCATTTGCTACGGCGATGGCTTGCCACTTGGCGCTTGATCGAGGGATCGCAGAAGCTGCCTTGCTGGCCAAGACCTACGTAACTGCGGCGATTGCAGCCGGCCATCACTTGGGGCGCGGGACCGGGCCTGTTCACCATCTCTATCGAATGAGCCAGCAGCGGCGGGGGGCAAGTTCCGGCGGCGAATCGTAAACCGCTACAACGAGTGCAAATGCAGACGGGGGAAACTAGAGCTAGCTGCAAGTAACATTTCCGGGGGAGAGCAAGGCAGCCCTAGTCGTGGCTCGTGCCCGAAGGCTTTTTCAGCAGAATTCCGGCGACAAACGACGCTGTGGCGGCCAACAGCCATTCGATCCGCCACATCTGGATCGCCTGGAACTCGGCTAAGTTTGATGCTTTGTAGAAGAAGCTCACGCCGAGGGCTCCGGCCACGCAGCCCAAGCCAATCATGAAGGCGATGAGAGCCGCCGTCGGCAAGCCGACCCGGCGTTTAATCTCATGGAAATGAAGATAATGCAGCCAGTCAGGGAAGGAAATCTTCCGCCCCGCAGCTCTAGCAGAAGCTGCGGCTGTGCCAGACCACGTTAAGCTCCGAGTCCAAAGCCCGGCGATTACCGATGAATCCGCCTCCGCCGTGGTCAGCGGGGGACGCCTTAGCCCGCAGGTATGGCAAAAGCGGGCGTGGATCATGAACTCAGTGCCACACTCGGAACACGCATCGGCCATGACCGGTATCGCACTCGGAAGCGAAATCTCTGCCGCCGGTTCGACTACGGTCGGAGACCGCCAAAACTCCTGCTGCGCATCTTGAATGACATCAGCCATACGGTGGAATTCTGCTTTCAGCAAACGCAAGCCGACAGCCAAAGCTCTGCACTCAGTAAGGTATTTTCAACTCAAATACTTGCAGCTTCCGTACGCCCAACAATCACGGCCTTCCGCGCAATTATTACTCGTCAGCTCAGGTAAAGATGGCCCGGTTACGGAGGTGCGTTGACTGCCGGTAACTGCGCGAATTATAGAGTCAAGTGTTGAATCCATTAGGAAAATGTTATGTATCTCCCGATAACGTCTTTGGTTCGTTCCGTGCTTCGAGAGGCATCGGATAGACTAAAACTCAAGGCCAGAGGCCAGAGTTTGAGAGATAAGAACTAAAGAATGACGATGCAGTTGGTTCCGAAATCTTCCACACCCATGCCAAGGAATGCAGTGCTGTTTTGTCTTGTCTTACTTTGTCTGGCGTCTCCGGCGGCAATAGGACAAGCCCGCGCTGTGCCCGAGAGCCTGTCGATCACCGCTTCGTCGCCCGCCCATGATCCGCTGGCGGACACCGCCTTTGATCACTTCTACAACATGGATTACGACCACGCGATCCAGGAGTTTGAAAAGTTACTGGATCGGAGGCCGAACGATCCCTCGGCGGTCAACCACTTGCTGAGCGCGGTTCTGATGCGCGAGCTTTATCGCATGGGAGCGATGAACACTGGCGAGTACTCGAACGACAGTTTTATCGGCCAGGCCCATCGAACCGCCGATCCGAAGGTGAAGGAGCAGATCAAACAGTTGGTGGAGCGCGCCGAGAGCTATGAGGAGGATCTACTCAAGGCCAGCCCAAACAGCCGGGATGCGCTTTACGCGCGCGGCGTCACCCGTGCCCAGTTCGCTCTCTACACCGCGCTGGTTGAGCGGGCCTGGTTTTCCTCACTGCGCAATGCAGTGGGCGCGCGCAAAGATCATGAACGCGTGCTGGAACTTGATCCCAACTTCGTGGATGCGAAGCTGGTGGTGGGCACACACAATTACGTTTTGGGTAGCCTGCCCTGGAGTGTGAAAGCCGCTGTGGCTCTGGTGGGGTTGAGTGGAACCAAAGAGAAGGGGCTCCAATATCTGCGCGAAGTGGCCGACAGCAGCGGAGAAAACAGCGTTGACGCCAAGGTCGTGCTTAGCCTGTTCCTGCGCCGCGAGCACCGTTACGACGAGGCGCGCGTCTTCATGCACGATCTGGGGATGCGCTATCCCAGAAATTATCTATTCCCACTGGAAGAAGCGAATTTGCTGCGCGCTGGCGGCCATGTGACCGAGGCTGCCGCAGCTTATCGCAAAGTATGGCAGAGTGGACGGGATGGGAGGTATGGCAACCTGCACTACGA
>JBAPOI010000707.1:0-2034 GCA_049279555.1 Candidatus Sulfotelmatobacter sp. | reverse complement strand
GGTCATGGTAAGTCAGAACTTCTAAAATTCTTTCCTGGCCTTAGTTTCTCTAGTAGAAGGTATTCGATGAGTGTCGGCTATGGCGTCGCCGGAATTGTCGGGGCATTACTCGCAAGCTACGCCAGTGGAATTCGCGAGCATGGGATCGAGCACCTCATAGAAAGTGCGGTCTCGTGGATGATGGCCAAGAGGTGTGGCGCAGATTTCCATCAATCATTTCCGGTAATCGTGGGAGTCGAAATGCCACTGATTTCCAGCGGATGGTACCTGGGCGATCTCGGGGTTATTACCGTCATACTCAACGCCGCATATCTGTTTGAGCGAAAGGACTGGAAAGAGGCGGTACTGGAAATCGCCCTCAGAAGGGCCGAGTCTCCTCCTACCTTCTATATTCACAACCTGCTGCATGGTTCGGTGGGTCGGGCCCATTTCTGCAACAGACTCTTTCACTTGACAGGCGATCAGCGATTCGCCGACGCGGCGTTCAAATGGTATTCCTTGGCACTGGGGGTCCGAAGACCCAGCGGCGCAACGGGGGGGCTTCTGAATAACGGTCAGCCATTCCGCGGCCTATTTTGGGGCACGGCTGGTTTAGGGTTAGGCTTACTTGCCGCGATTTCCTCCACCGATCCGGCTTGGGACCGCTTTTTGTTTGGCTCTTTTCGGACCGCCAAAGTGAACTCGATGTTACTGCAAAGAACGTAATATGATATGTCTTGGCGGACGAAAGATGAGTTGGAGAGTACTTGCTTTGGAGGGACGTTCCAGTGTCCGGCGAGGATGACCTACCCCTTGTTAGCTGCATAATGCCGACCAGCAATCGAAGAGATCTTGTTTTTCAAGCGATCCGGTATTTCCAAAGGCAAGATTATCCTTGTTGCGAACTGATTATCGTAGACGATGCAACCCAGGATCTTTCTCTGGAACTACCCTTCGATAGCCGGGTCCGATATGTTTTGGAGCCGCCAGGACTTACCTTAGGTTCGAAGCGTAATCGCGCGTGCGAAATTGCGCGCGGAGTAATCATCGCACATTGGGATGACGACGACTGGTATGGCCCATCTCGTTTGAGCTCTCAGGTTAAGCCCTTGCTGGAGGGCGCAGCGGACATTACCGCATTCGACGACTGCGTGTTCTTCGATATTTCGCAATGGAAGTTCTGGCGATGCGATCCCTTCGTATTCAATCGGATGTTTGTTGCCGGCCTGCATGCTGGAACGTTGGTATATTCCCGCTCCCTGTTTGACAATGGCGCCAGATACCCTCCCGTGTCATTAGGAGAAGACGCCCGTTTTTTATATCAATGCCACCAACAAGGCGCACGAATAGGTTGTGTGTCCAGCGATAAGTTGTTCCTGTACGTGAGGCACTCGGAAGCTACGTGGAACTTTGCCTGCGGGGAGTTCATTGATCCTCGCGGATGGAGCAGTCTGCCAGAGCCGGAGATGCCGATTGAGGACCGGGAATTCTTCCGGTCCTATTCAACTCGCGTAAGGGAGACCGGCGTGGAACGGTAAATCTAACAAATGATAAATCCAAGAGCTTCATACAGCCACTTTTGTGACCTTCACGAGCAAGCGCTTCAATGAACGAAGAGCTGGATCCGGCTTCCACTCAGGAGCCTCATCTAGAAGCTCCAAACTCTCAAAGCGGTGGACTAGGGCCTCAAGTACAAGTCGGCCTTCGAGTCGAGCAAGCGGCGCTCCGAGGCAGTAATGGACGCCGGCAATGAATGCTAAGTGCGCGTTTTCAGTCCGGCCAATGTCCAATTGATCCGGAAAAGCAAATTGCGCAGGGTCCCGGTTGGCGGCTCCAATCGAGAGCGACACCCGATCTCCGCATCTGATGAGGCGGTCCCCAACCAATAGATCTTCGCGGGCTGTGCGGGACACGTACTGAATCGGGCTTTCAAACCGGAGCAACTCCTCGACGGCCAGCGGCGCAAGAGTATCGTCAGTTCGCAAACGTGCGAACTGACCGGGGTTCTTGAGTAGCGAGAAGAGTCCGTTGGCAATTAGATTTGTAGTCGTGTCG
>JBAPOI010000706.1:0-7052 GCA_049279555.1 Candidatus Sulfotelmatobacter sp. | reverse complement strand
AGGAGCCTGAATGAAGCTGAACTTAGTTATTACATTTTCTCTTCTGGCGTTTCTTCTGGCGTTCGCGCCTGGCAACGCATTCGCCGGCGACTGTCCAACCCGCCACTTCTACAACACTTCCGCCGTTACTTTCACAGCCACACTTGACAACGGTGGAACGTGTTCGATTGGTCCCTCGAACGGGGCAACCTGCAACATACCCGCCGGGCAGACGGCTGAGTTGCATTACCCCAATGGCAAGACGGTCGATGGCGGAATCATGATCCAGAGCTCCGTGTTTGCCGCCAAGCACTACGATGTAGACGCCAACAGTTGTGAGATCAAGCACGGTGGGAATACGGGGAATATCGTGGTCAATGATCCGGCAAACGGCGATGTTAAGACCTGCGGGAAGTCCACTTATCCCTGCAAATAGCCGCGCGGCCTCCGACTTCGAATCGCCGAAGTCGGGGTCCGTGGTGCCCAGCTTTTGCAAAACCGGCAAAGCTGGGGCAGCCTCTTTCGTGGCGGCGTGGGCAAGAAACATTAAAGATTGGCCAGCCCCCGCAAAGCCACCGACAGGAATTCTGGGCGCGATGGGCTCCTACTTCTTGCGCGGGAAATGCGAGGATGTAGGTTCGTGGGGTTCCTGCTTGGTGGTCCCTGGTTCGCTGCTTCTCAAGCTGTCGAGTTGCCTTCGAACCGTCTCCGCCCCAGGGTCTTCAATTTGTTCGAAAATCTTGAGTGCAGCTTCCGCTTGTTCGATGGCCTTCTTGCGGTCGCCGAGTTTGTCCAGCACCAAGCTCATGTTCCACAATGCGTTGCCTTCGCCTCGTGCGTCGCTGATTTCGCGGCCGATCGTCAGACGCTGGTAGTAGTTCTCGATGGCGCGTCGGTAGTCTCCTAGCCCAGCATATACGTTGCCCAGGTTACCGAGGTCTTGACCCTCGCCCAGCCGGTCGCCGATCTCCCGGTCAATCAGCAGGGCCTTCTCGTGGTACTCGATGGCGCGGCGTGTCTCTCCCACGGCGGCGTATGCATTTCCGAGGTTGCCCAGTGTAACGGCCTCGCTTCGGCGATCACCAATTTCCCGGGCTATTGCTAGGGCCTGTTCTTGGTATTCGGTCGCGCGACGGTATTCGCCCAAATTTCTGTACGCGACACCCATGCTGCCTAGGGCTTCGCCTTCCCCCCGGCGGTCGCCGATCTCGCGGAATATAGCCAGGACTTCTTCGTAGTGCTCGATCGCACGACGGTAATCGCCCAAATTTCTGTATGCAAGTCCAAGGTTGCCGAGGGCATTGCCGCCACTCCGCCGGTCACCGATTTCGCGGGCAATGGCCAAGTGCTGCTCGTAGGCCTCGATAGCGCGTCGGTAGTCACCCAGTGAGTAGTATGAGAGGCCTAGGTTGCCAAGTTGACGGCCTTCTGCTGCGCGGTCTTTCAGCTGGCGAGCGGAGGCAAGGGCTGCCTCGCGCCAGCGGATCTGCTGACGTGGATGCTGGCGGAGCGAAAGAATATCGGCGCCCCAAGCAGCGTATCCGCTGCACAGCTTCGCGCCTTCCTGATCTTTCGCTGCGTTGGCCTCCGCCCACGCCTGTCCGGCCTGGATGTTCCCCCATTCGGTATCGAAGAGGGCGAGGCCGCGCATGATTGAGTCACCACCCTTCAAGTAGAAGCCGTCGGCTGTGGCGAGTATGGCTCCGTAGTAACTGGCATGACGCCGCGCGGCGTCATCGGATTCGGCGGGTGTCATTCATTGGCGGGTAAAGTCGCGCATAAGGTCGTGCAGGCGATAGCGTTCGGTAGCATCGTTCCATTCGAGCATGGAGTGCTGAAGCAGCTGGCTGAGCGCGTCCCGGGCCGCAGCGCCTTCTAATTCCCAGGCCGCGGCGGCGGCGTGGGCGTCGAAAGTCTCGGGGAAGACGGCCAACGTGCGCCAGCGCTTTTGCGTTTCGCGGTCGAGCAGGTTGTAACTGAGGGTGATCGAAGCCGTGATGCTCTCGTCGTCACCGGCCAGCAGTTCCAGTCGTTTCTTCTCGTCCGCAAGCTGCCTCGCATAACCCCCAGGTTCTAGGTCGGCGCGCACGGCGATCGCCGACGCAGCCAGCCGCAGGGCCTGAGGAAGGTAGCCACACAGTTTCGCGATGGCCTCGGCTTCGCCGTCAATGCGCGGTGCGATGCGCAGAAGTAGATCCTTCGCATCTGGCGGCGACAGAGTCTCCAGGTTCTTTGCTTGGAGACCGGGTAGCGCAAAATGCTGGCGGGAGGTTACCAGAAGTGCTCCTCCGGCTGGCGGAATAAGGGACCTCACCTGCGCGGCGTCTTTGGCGTTGTCCATCAGCAGCAAGACGAGCTTGTTGTTGAGGACGGACAGATACTGGGCGCGGAGGTCTTCTTCTTTTTCGGGGAGCTTGGCTTCGGGATGGAAGGTGCGGAGGACGTGGGACATGGCCTCCGCGGCGGTGAGGGGTTTTTCGCTTACGCCTTTGAGGTCGAGGTAGATCTGGGCGTCGGGGAAGTTGGGGGCGAGTTCGGCAGCGAGTTTCAGGGCGAGGGCGGTCTTGCCGACTCCGCCTTGGCCTTGGAGTCCGGAGATGTGGACGCCGCCTTTCTCGATGGCAGCGCGGAGTTCGGCGAGTTCGGTGGTGCGTCCGGTGAAGTCGGCGGGTGGGGGTGGGAGCTGAAAGAGCGGGGTGAGCACGGGCGGCCTAGGCTGGTAATTGGTGGCTTTGGTGCCTCCAAGCCCGTCGCCGTCAAGCGTTCTCCGTCTGAAAACAACTAGGATGAATCGGTTCTTCTCGTCGTCGTTCTTGATTTCGAGGCCGAGGGATCCGTCGGGTTTGTAGGAGCCATTACCTGATAGTTCGTGCTTGATGCGTATTAGGCCGCTGCCTGCTCTTTGGTTCAGCCGAGCTTTGTTCATGGCTTCTATAAGTCGGGGGTTTCGTTTGTATCGCGGTCTAATGTCCGTTTCCGCCCTTAGTAGTTCCTCAATGGGCAGTTCGCTCTTTCCGGGGTTGATGAATTCGAGTCTGTCCGGGTAAATGGTGACAAAGCCAACATCGTCGGAGTGTAGTCGCGATGAATGAGAAAGTTCACTAGGGCTTCAATGATCGCGACTCGGGGATAGTCGACGAAGACAGCTTCGCCTCCCCCTTCATCTCGAATGTTGGGCGATCCCATCTTTCTCTGGGATAATCCCTCCAAGCGTTTGAAAAGCTCCAGGTAGAGGAGCATTACTGATCCATACAGCTCCTCCGTGAGGTCGGCGGGGTCTGTCTTATTCTGGAACTTGACGTTTACGTGTAGGTCTTTGTGTGGGAGGTGTTTTCTCTTGCAGCACAGCAAGGCCCCGGCTTCGCTGAGACGCATCACCCCGTCGAGTGAGGGTGCGGCCAGTCCTGCAGTCAGAAAGTATTCCTTCACAAGTGTCTCATCCAGCTCAACATGGCCTCTGAAGTCGTCGTCGTACTTGGCGCATCTCGAAAAATATTCATGAAGGAGTTTCTGGTCTCGGGCGCTCCAATCGATACCGGTAAGCCGCCCGTCGTCCATTCTGTGGGTGCCCGCGGGTTCCCGGGAGCTCTCCCTGGGCGTCGTGGAGGACTGGTAGATTTTGACGTCTCGCCCAGCTACGTGGCCGCCGATTGAAACGGGGCCTTGGCTCGTGGAGCTTACGCCTCCGGTTTGGATGTTGCCATCAGCGGTGTTGAGGTCGTGGTCGGCTCGTGAGTTGATCACAGATGCAGTGACGGAATCCCTTTTCGCTGCTTTTTTTTCTTTCTCGTTGGCCGCAACCTTGAAAAGGGGAATTGCGAGCGTCACGACTCCGACCACAATTTGGACGAAGTCCTTGAAGGTCCCAACTGTTTCCTTGTTCTTGAAGACGATGCCGAGAAATGGCAGAAGCCTCGGCACCCACCAATGAGCCGTCACGGCGAGTGCTGCCGATACCAGTGTTAGGAGGATCGTGTGGCGCCACTTCTTCACTGAGAACCTCGGCCAAATTTCTGTTGCGGCCCTTGGGGAAGTAAACTCGGCGAGTATAGCAGCGAGGGTTCGGCTGCGGTACGGGTTTCGTGGCGCTGTCTACAAGTTGCATAGGTCCTTCGTCGGGAGTCCTCGGCTTCGCCGCGGACTCCGCTTCCTCAGGATGACAATGTCGCGGGTGGCTTATACTTTCGCGCTCTTCGCGAGAGGGTGGGAGCGTGCGGAGGAAACAGTGTGCCGTCCCCTTCGGCTCCGCTCAGGGCAGGCTCTACGGGACTTGGTTCCATTTCTTGCGGGCTTACCCCGGACTTACGTCCGGGGCTATTATCTGCTGCCCCTCCGGGGCTCTTTTTTCTCCGGTTTCGGGCGCAGTAAACCCCAGGCTTCTTTGTAGCCTTCGCAGTGGAAGCAATCGTTCTTGATAGGCTCCATGGGAAAGAGCATTGGGCCTCGGGGATGTTTGCCGCCCTGGAAAAGAACCTGCGCCGGGATGAGGTACCAGGTGCGCTGGGGGATGACATAGGCGGCGAAAAAATCGAACAGCTTAGGTGTATAGCGCCGTCCGTTGGGGTTGGTATGGACCTGGCAACGGTATCCGGTGCCGACGCGGAAGCTGGTGGACTTGACCTGGACCCTGACGACACGGTTGCCGAAACAAAGAGCGACGTCGAAGGGCTGGGAGTCTCCCCAAGGTTTGAGGACTTTGTGACCGCGACGCAAGGCTTCGGCTACGAACTGCGCTTCGACCCACTCGCCCCGCTCCTTGTAAGTTCTGAAAATACCCGGCTTGCGAATCTTTTTCCTGCCCAAATCTCACTCCCCGGCGAGGACGAAGCCCATCCTCAGCGAAACGTTTTGGCCCAAAAGAAAAGGCGCAGCCCAATGGGCCGCGCCTCGTTTAGAAATATGTTTTCCTAAAGATTTACTCTATGTATCTATTATATCACACTGCAGGGCCAAAAGCGACATAGTTTCAAAAATATTCGATCAACGTTGTGAGCAACTTACGCGCGACTCTGTACTACTAGGCTATTGACAGCCTTCAGGCCTCGGAACGGACGGGTGGCCCATTCAAGCCATCTTTTGGCTTGAGTGGGGCAGTTCTATAGCCGGACAAAGCCCTCCCGTCTCACGCTCGCGTTTTCGTGATGCCCACTCTGACTCGATCTCAACCCGTCCCTCATAGCCAGTTGCGTAGTGGCGAAAACTGCTCCACTTCCAGTCCTCCGGACGCTCACACAACCCAGCCTTCACCGGATTGCGATGAATATAGCGCAGCTTCTCCACAAATTGCGGATAGTTGCGAATGTTGAAATCGTAGTATCGCTTTTGCCAGAAATGCTCCGCATCGCCAATCAAACGCCACGACACTCCTTGCTTCAACGACTTCAGCGCATCGGCCAGCGTATCTTTTTCCGGTTCGCTGAGGAGCAGATGAACATGCTCCGGCATGACTACGTAACCATAAACCTGAAGCCTGAAGCTGCGCCGCACCCGCTCCAAAGCTGACTCGAATATTTGTCGGCTTGCGTCCGTGGTAAATAGCCGACCGCGATGGTAGCAGCAGAAAGTGACGAAATGACTCTGACCGCTGTGGTGAAAACGCCTTAGTCCCCATGGCATGGGGAAAATCTAGTTTGTGCGCCTGACTAAGTCTGTGATACGTGAACATCCCCACTCAAGCCAAAATCGGGCTTGAGTGGGCCACCGCCACAAACTTGTACGATACTTCCCGGTTTGGGAGGGATAACACCTTTTGCCCCGATGACGGTGCGGATATCACATCGGACAGTAGATTCTGCCGCTACAGTGAAGGGAGCGATCCTGATGCTCTTTCTTCGTGCATTTTCCGGAGTCCCGACTCAGACTGCGCTCCGCTTTCTTGATTGGCTGGCGGAGCATACTCTGCCGGCGAAAGACGGTCCAGCGCATCTGCGGACTGGCCGGCGCGGTGAGGAAGCGGCTTACTTTCATCTGCGCAGGCTGGGTTACACAATGGTGGCGCGAAACTTTCGTTCGCCGCGCTGCCGGGGAGAAATCGACCTCATCGGATGGGAAAACGATGTGCTCTGCTTCGTCGAGGTGAAGACGCGGACCACTCGTGACGTGAAACCCGGCGAAGCTGCCGTCGACCGTCACAAGCGCCGCGAGATCGCCGCAGTGGTGCGTGAGTATTTGCGGCGCTTTCCACTTTCGTGCCAGTGGCGATTCGATGTGGTCAGCGTATACTATGTGCATTCAAAGGCCAGCCAGCCGCAGATCGAACTGTTTCGCAATTCCTCCCTGTCGGCTTAGGATGGAAAATTCGTCTATCTGGGGACTCTAATCAAGATTCGTCTATATCTGGTCGAAGAGGTCTGGTAAGTGCCTGAGCTGAGAAAAGATCCGATTGTTGGCCGTTGGGTTATTATTTCGACAGACCGCGCGAAGCGTCCCACGGATTTCGCGCGGGAAAACGTGAGGCTTAAGGGAGGCTTCTGTCCCTTTTGCTACGGAAACGAGAGCAAGACGCCGCCCGAGATTCAGGCGTACCGGCCGGGGTCGAACGGTGGGCCGGTATCGCAACGGGACACGCCGGGTTGGACGGTTCGCGTCGTGCCGAACAAGTTTCCGGCGTTGGGAATTGAAGGCACGCTGAACCGGCAGGCCGAGGGCATGTTCGACCGGATGAACGGCATCGGCGCTCACGAAGTAATTATCGAAACTCCCGACCACACTGCCAGCCTGGCGACGCTGCCTCCGAAACGGATTGAAGACGTTCTGTGGACATTTCGTGACCGCATTCTCGATCTGAAAAAAGACCGCCGGTTCAAATACATTCTTCTCTTCAAGAATCACGGCGAAGCGGCTGGCGCCTCGCTCGAGCATGCGCACTCGCAGCTGATCGCGCTGCCCATCGTGCCCAATCGCGTGCGCGAGGAAGTGGACAGCTCCAAACGCTATTACGAGCAAAAAGAGCGCTGCATTTTCTGCGACATGATCCGCCAGGAACTGGAAACCGGTTCGCGCATGATTATCGAGAGCGATCACTTCATCGCGCTGGCGCCCTACGCTCCGCGTTTTCCGTTCGAGACCTGGAT
>JBAPOI010000705.1:0-8734 GCA_049279555.1 Candidatus Sulfotelmatobacter sp. | reverse complement strand
GCGGCTGTTCATGCTATCGGTCTACCTGCTGGTGATGGGACTGTTGCTGGGCTATCTCTCGGAGCAGCAGAAGCATCTTCGCGCGGAAAAGGCGGCAGTAACCCGCATGTTGGCGAAAGTGAGGGTGGAAGCGGGGCTAACCGGCACGCTGCAGCAGATGTTTCGGGAAATCGCGACGATGTACGGATCGGCACGATTGTTGCTGGCCTCTCAGGAAATTCACAGCCATCGCAGCTTTTTGGGCGAGTTACGCAGCGCGAACGGCGAACTGGGCGACTTCGTGTGGCTGGAGTCCGGTCCGCGGGAAGCGAAAGCATTGCTCGAGAATTTTCCAGGGGAGGTATGCTACGCCTCGAAAGCTAAGGGCCGCCTGTCTGTGACTGCGCTCGATGGTGAAGGCAATCCTTTGCTTGCATCTTCCACCGATGCACTGGTTCGATTGAACGAGCGCCAACCCTACCAGTCCGTGATTGCGCTATCATTCGCCTTCGGAACCGAGTGGCGAGGACGTGTCTTTCTATTTGATCCGTCGTGGCAAGGCGAGACCAACGAAGAGTTGCGCTTCATGCTCGATTTGTTGCGTCAGGTTGGTCCGGCGGTTTACAACGTTTATCTTCTTCACCGGCTGCGGCGTCGGGCTGGGGCCGCCGAGCGGGCGCGGTTCGCCCGCGAGCTGCACGATGGGGCAGTGCAGTCGCTAATTGCGGTGGAAATGCAGGTCGACGTTTTGCGCCGCCAGGCGGAAACCTCGCCTGACGTCGTGGGCGGTGAGCTGGGCCGAATTCAAGGCCTGCTGCGGGAAGAGGTTCTGAAGTTGCGGGAACTGATGCAGCAGATGAAGTCGATCGACGTAGATGATCGAAGACTGCTAAGCGTGATTGTTGACGCAGTAGAACGGTTTCAGAGGGAAACCGGGATTTCGGCTCGTTTCGTCAGTGACATCGAGAAGTTACACATGCCGGAGAAAGTTTGCCGGGAGTTGCTGCGTATCGTGCAGGAGGGGCTGGTGAACATTCGCAAGCATAGCGGTGCGCATCATGCTCTGGTGCGTTTGAGCTGTTCGCCCAGCCAGTGGAGCCTGACTCTGGAGGATGACGGCAAGGGTTTTGCGTTCTCCGGCCGTCTGAATCAGGAGCAACTGGATCAGTTGGGCAAGGGGCCCATGATCATCAGGGAACGAGTTGGTTTAATTGCTGGCGCACTCACGGTAGAATCGAATCCTGGTCTGGGAACGCGCTTGGAAATCAAAGTGCCGCGAGGCGGGGAAGGCTTGGATGAACTTTAAAAAGGCACAGCCGGTTCGCATCGTAATCGCCGACGACCATCCAATTTTCCGTGATGGCTTGCGCCGGCTCCTAGAAGCCGAGCCAGATTTGAAAGTATTGGGCGAGGCATCGGATGGCGCGGAGGCGGTACGGCTCGCTCGCCAAATCAAACCTGACATTCTTTTGCTTGATCTGGCGATGCCGAAGCATCCCGGATTGGAAGCGCTGCGCGACCTGAGCACGGGTACGAATTCGACTCCGGTGCGCGTGATTCTTCTGACTGCGGCGGCGGAGAAGAGCCAGATCGTCGAAGCGTTACAGTTAGGGGCTCGCGGAGTGGTGCTAAAGGATTCAGCCACTCAATTGCTTCTGAAAGCAATTCACACCGTGATGTCGGGTGAGTATTGGGTGGGACGCGAGAGCGTATCCAACCTGGTGCAGTACTTGCGCACGCTGGTGCAATCGTCGAGCGACGAAGCGCGTCAGAAGAAATTTGGCCTGACTCCGCGCGAGTTGGAGATTGTGGCAGCCGTGGTGGCAGGGTACTCCAACAAAGAAAGTGCGGAGTACTTCAAGATTAGCGAAGACACCGTCAAACACCATCTCAGCAATATTTTTGACAAATTGGGCGTTTCGACGCGTCTGGAGTTGGCATTGTTCGCGGTGAATCAGTCGTTGCCTCTGAAAAGCATCGTTTGATGCTCAAACAGAAGGACTTACAGGGCCCAACTGGGTAGCACTTCTGTGCTATTGGCGGCGGGGCCCCCCGAACCTATCATTGGAGTGATCCAAAACCAGCCTCGGGAACAGAAGTTGATCGGTCACAGAAGTCGGTGATCATTCCCCCTGTTCGGATTAAAGGGGATGGTTAAGACTATCCTTGTAAGGAAATGGAGCCCGTGGCAATGACTTTACGAAACCTTTGGAACAAACTAGGTAGAGATGAAAGCGGACAGGATATCGCGGAATATGCAGTGATGCTCGCGGTCATTCTTGTGATCGTGGTCGGCACCATCCGGCTGATTGGTTCGAACGCTAACAATGTCTTCTCGAACGTGGGCAGTTCCCTGCAGTAAGAAATCGGTGAATCTTATCTCAATCTCACAGAGCCTTCCGTCCTGGAAGGCCCTTTGTCTTCTTGATCGCTGAATGCCTCACCGGCGCTGCTGCACGCAGAGCGCGGTGGGTTACGCGCAAACGATCCCAATTACTTTGGAGCGGGCGCGGTGACAGCTACCTTGTCTCTCGCCGGAGTCGAGAGTCGAGTGAGGTAAGGAAAAAATGGCGTGATTTCAAACGGCATTTTTTCCCGTGCCGAGACTAGCGCAACCGGCTTTGCCTTTGCCAACTCAACCTGGTCAGACCAGGGATCAAGTTTGATTCGCCCGCCGAGCGGGAGCGCAGCAATCTGATCGGTTCGCTGAGGATCCAATTGGGGCGCGGAAGCCAGCAGCTCCGACATGCGAACTTCTCTGCCGCCCCCCAGATTGTTGCCCAAATGGGGACGGATGAGGTTGGGGAGTTCGGGCGCGCTTTGCTGCAATGCCTTCAGAAATAATCCCGCGCTTCCCAGCTTGTCCTTGTAAGGAGAATTCTTGAGCAGCGCGAGAGCCTTGGTGTCGGCTGCCTCTTCGTCGGCTGGCCGGCGTTTGAAATCCAACCGCTGGAAAGAATCTTCGTCGGGGAAGAACATGCGGTCGTTGAACGCCAGCTTGGTATCAAACTTGTGTCCGAGAACAATGTGGCTGAGTTCGTGAGCCAAAACCATGGCCAGCGAAGCTTCGTCTGGCAGCACGTCGAGCAGCCCTCGGCTGACTACAATAGTGTGTCCGATCGTGAAAGATTCCAGCGGAGAAGTGAGCAAGACGCGGCAGCGAATGTCAGCCTGCAGGTCGATGTTGTTGGTGACTAGCAGGTTGTTGACGACTGTCAAAAGTATTTTGTCTACATCGCCGGACGGCGCCAGCAACCCTATTTTTTGCAGGCGTTCGACTACGTTATCTTCAGCCTGCCGCTCCCACATGCGTTGTGCAACCACAGGGCTCGGGTCGGCCGCGACATCGCTCTGATCTTTTACTGACTGAGGAGAGTCGACCAAAATCTGGGTGAACTCGGAATTCTTGTTCAAACCTCGAAGGTCGTATCCCCAAAGCCGCGTCTGGGCACGGAAGTGCAGGTCCCGACCCGAAGCGGTTTTAAGATCAGATTCCTCGCTGTAGATGTACGCGGGCAACCACGCGCCGGGGCGCAGGTTGAGTCTCCAACTGTCGAAGTGCAGGTAGAGGGAATTCTTGGGATGAGGATAGTATGTTCCGTTGAAGCGGACGACGCTGTAATCCTGATCTTCCACCCAGATGCGGCCCAGGAAACGCCCCGGCGGCGCACTTTGCCGAGGTTGGACATCGATCACAAGGCAGCGCACTTCTCCGAGAAATTCACGGCGAACAAACGTGAAATCGTAATATTTTTTCTGGAAATCGGTGTCAAGAACAATCATCTGCGCAAAGCCCAGAGGCAGGAAACGGACCGCGTAGATGCTGGTGAGCCGGCTCAGCATGCGGTGCCCGAAGCCCGGCTGACCTGTGAACGAGGTATCCTCCGGCCCGTCGCTCATATCCAGGCGGCCCAGAAAATACTTGTCTTTGACGATCTGGGGATTTCCGCTGCTGTCGCTCTTGAGATCCTGCAGATAAGTCTCAACCATGGGCCGCATGTGGCGCATCTGCGCCAGGAAGAGATGCTCTCTCTGGATGACGCGGTCCATGACGTCGTTGAATGAGGCTGGCGGAGGAGCCGAAAGAGTTGCTCCGGCAGTGCCTGCGTCGGAACTGGCATCTTGTGAGAACGCAGGGAAGGCTGAAACCAGAAGGAGCAGAATCGAGAGCGAACCTACCCGGAGAATGCGCATAAAAAGCCTTAGGGAGCTAGCTACGCTAACTGAAAAATAATGTGCAAGACCACGGTGGAATCGGCCGGCTGACCATTCCGCATGGCCGGCTTGAAGTGAATTTGTTCCGCAGCCTTGACGGCGTTGTCGTCGAGGCCGTGACCCAATCCCTGTACCACGCGCAGTACGCGCAGGTTGCCAGAGGCCTGAAGCGTCACTTCCAACAGAACTTCGCCTTCGATGCGAAGGTTGCGGGCTTCGGTTGTATAGGTTGGAGTCGGCTTTGAGAGGATTTCCGCAGGCACTGCATGAATGATCGCAGCTTGCGAGACTTGCGAGTGCGTCGTGGGAGGGGCGAGAACATCGGCATCGCCAAAGCCGCCCCGTTGAACGACCGCGGCTTGAATGTGAACGCGATCGTCTGCGATTGCTGTGCCATTGCCGAAGCCGGAACTTGTCACCACGGCGGGCGTACCCTTGGAGCCGCCGGTTCCGTTGCCATAGGCCGGCCCGGAAGGCAAATCGAAGGAACCCATCGCCGCGACTGTAACCGGCTTGACCTGATTTGATTTCGCCGGAAGCCCGTTGGGATCGCCGAAGCCGCCGGTCTGCACCTGTGCCGGAGCCCGCGCGATCGTGGGGGTGGCCGAACTGCCTGTGGAAAACACGTTCGTCTTAACCGCCTCCTGTGGAATAACCGGCGCCGGAGTGAGAGGCAGGTCCGGTTTCCGAGGAGTGACGCTGAGCGACGGAACTGGAGCTTCTTCCTCAACTGCCTTGGCAATCAATTTCTGCTTGAGAGCGGCAGGACGTATCGGAGCCAGTGTCGCCTCGACATGCTCCACCACGACCGGAGGCGGGAGTTGAGGTTGAGGATCGTGATTGACTGGAACAGGAGTGCTGACCAGTTGGATCGAATTGAAACTATGCTGCGGCGCGGTAACCACTGCGGGATAGAGCAAACGCACCCAGAGAACGCCTGCAACTGCTGCGGCCTGCATTCCAGTGCCAAAAGCGAACTCGGTCCAAGGCGTTCTCGTTCTTGGAAGAGAAGAGAAAAGAAACTCGTGGGAAGCAGAAGTACTCATATCCGCTCTATTCGCAGTGACTGAAAACACCGCTTTAAGGTTAAAAGTTTCTCAGACCCGGAGCAGTTATTGTGTTCCGATGCTGAGGTCGAACGAAGGTTTTAGTTTACTACCCCAGTCAAAAAATATGCACGGCAAAGGCCATTTCGCCGCCCGCTCGGGAAATTTGCTTAATTATCCAGCTAACCAACTCATTCGCTTACACTTGACGCGACCGTCAAGGATGGGTGCTAAACCGGGATAAGAAAGAAATTACATTCAAACGTCATCTTTTCTGCCCGAACCGAGGCTCTGCGGCCCAAACCGGGAAGAATAAGAGAATTCTGATCCCACCGTACAAAAGCCTTGCACTTACTGAACCGCTTAAAATCCCTATCGGCAACTCCTGCCGGATGCATTAGCAGCGAACCACTTTGGGACTGGAAATCCCTTTCGTCGCATTTCTGGTATCGACCACCAAGCGGGCTTCGCCGACGATGCGGGCGTAGTCGTAATCGGAATGGTCGGTCACGATCACGACGCAATCGTAGTCACCCAAATTCTCCAGCGCGGAGCGCTTCATCTGCAGATCGTACTTGCGGCCCTTGCCGATGAAAGGGAAGTAGGGATCGTGATAGCTGACCTGCGCTCCTTCCTTTTGCAGGAGCTCAATGATGGTGAGGGCGGGAGATTCGCGTAAATCGTCGATATCTTTCTTGTAAGCCACTCCCAGGATCATGACGCGCGATCCATTCAGCGATTTTTTGTGACCGTTCAGGGCTCCGCCGATGGAGGCGAGCACGTGATACGGCATGTTGATGTTGATCTCGCCTGCAAGCTCGATAAAACGAGTGCGGAAATCCCACTCCTTCGCTTTCCATGAAAGGTAGAAGGGATCAACCGGAATGCAATGCCCGCCCAGGCCGGGGCCCGGGTAGAAAGGATGGAAGCCGAAGGGTTTGGTGGAAGCCGCTGCGATTACTTCCCAAATGTCGATTCCCATGCGCAGGCAGAGCAGCTTCAGCTCGTTGACCAGAGCGATATTCACGCAGCGGTAGATGTTTTCGAGCAGCTTGGTCATCTCGGCCGCGGCTGGTGACGAGACTGGGATGGTGCGGGCGAAGATCGATCCGTAGAGCGCTCCCGCGAGTTCGGAGGCCGTCGGATTTACTCCTCCCACCACCTTCGGGATGTCCCGGCGCGCTACAGTGGTGTTGCCCGGATCTTCGCGTTCGGGCGAAAAGGCGACAAAGAATTTTTTCTCATCGGGGTCTGAGCCGCGGGCTGCCTTTAGACCGTTCTTGTTCTCTTTTTCCAGAATCGGAACCATCACTTCTTCCGTGGTTCCCGGGTACGTTGTACTCTCAAGCACGACGAGTTGGCCCGCCTGCAGGTGAGGGGCGATGGCATGGGTTGTATCGGTGATGAAGCTGAGGTCGGGTTCGTGGTACTCATTGAGGGGCGTGGGGACGCAGATGATAACCGCGTCCATTTGTTCGATCTTGCCGTAGTCAGAAGTGGCGGAGAATCCTTTCGCCTGTGCGGCGCGGATTTCTTCTTGGCTGATGCGATAGATATAGGACTCACCTTTTGCAAGGGTATCGACCTTGCGCTGATCAATGTCGAAGCCGGTGACGACAAATTTCTGTTCGCTGAACAGCAAGGCCAGCGGTAGTCCAACGTATCCCAAGCCGATGATGCCGACGCGCGCCTGGTGTTGCTGGATCTTGGTTTTTATCTGGTCTGTCTTCATCGGTTCATTCTCAGGCTATCAGGTTGATCATTCGAGCGAATTGCGGCAGAGTGATTTGTCATCGTAGCGAGTAAAGTCTTTCTTTTCTGCGTGCGGGGATTTTCATTTTCGATTCTAGCACGCAGTTACGGCCACACGCGGCGGCATGGGGTGACGAGAAGTGGACCTTCCAGGTTCATCTTCCGGGGTTGGGAAGCCGCTGTGGGAAACAAGGTTGAAATGGTTATCGCGCACCGAAGATTGAACCTCAAGTTGATCGCGGTGGCATTGGTTGTTGGACTTTGCCTGCGTCTAGCATCGAAAGCCGGCAGCTTTCTTGTGCTGGATGAGCCGCATACATCTGACCTGATCGTCGTGCTGGCCGGAGAAACCGACCGGCGCCCGCAGCGCGCGCTGGAACTTTTGTCTCAAGGGTATGGGAAGCGGATTCTGCTCGATGTGCCGAACAATGCGAAAATATTTGGATCGACCGAGATGGAACTGGCACAGAAGTACGTTCACGACCTGCCGCAGGCGGCATCGATCAGTATTTGCCCGATCGACGGCCTCTCGACCAAAGCGGAGTCGAAAGATGTTGAGCGATGCCTCGCCCACGAATCCGTTCAGCGAATATTGATTGTGACTTCGGACTTCCATACTCGGCGGGCGCTGAGCATTTTTCGCCACGAACTCCCCGGACGCGAGTACTCGGTAGCCGCTGCCCGCGATGATGCTGCATTCGGCGACCGATGGTGGACTCATCGCCAGTGGGCGAAGACTTTCACCGACGAATGGCTGAAGGTAATTTGGTGGAAGGCCATCGATCAGTGGCGGTGAGGCCGGCGCCGAGTGAAGATTAGAAAGTTTTCCACCGCTGACATAGATTTGCAGCCACAAATGGCATTGACTGCCAAGAACTTTGGAGGATAGGATGCGTTAACAGAGAATCAAATTAGTTAATAACGGAGCGTGGTCTGGCATGTCTGCTTTCCGCAAGATGGTGAGTTGCGTGCTCCTCATGGTTTCTCCTGCTTCGCTTTTCGCCGCCGATTCCGGCGCGGCTATGCTTTACGCCACCGGAGCTGCCTGGGTAAACGGCAGCCACGTGCCCAACGCTTCGGCCATCTTTGCCGGCGATCTCGTACAAACCCGCTCCGACGCCGCAGCCAACATCAACGCACCCGGATCGAGCATTACCGTTCTCGGCGATTCTCTCGTGCAGTTTGACGGTGCGTCGTTGAAGGTGGAGCACGGCGGCGTCGCGATTTCCACATCGAAGGGTGTGGCCGCCAGCGCCGGGGATGTGAAGGTGGCGCCCGCGTCCAATAGCTGGACGGAATTCAACATGACGGATGTTGACGGTACGGTGAAGATTGCCGCGCGCAAGGGGGACCTCAGTATTACCGACGACAATGGCACGACGACTCTGGCACAAGGCCAGGAAACTACGCGAGACGAACAATCGGACCAGTCGTCCGATCATAAAAAGAAAAATAAGAAGCGCGGTGAAGGCGCGGCCCCCGCGGCCGGAGGCGGCATCCTCGATTCTCCTCTCGCAATCGGCATTGGTGGAGCGGCAATCGTCGGGGTCACCGCGTGGGTCTTGATCCGGAATGACAACCCTGTCAGTCCATCCGAGCCGTAGGCGGTTTCACCGAGAGCCCAGCCTAAAGAGAACCCCAGCGTATTTGGACGTCCCGAGCGAAGCGAGGGATCTTGGTTTGTGCCTGAGCGAACGGTATTGATGGCGTGGGCAAACACCAAGGTCCCTCGCTTCGCTCGG
>JBAPOI010000704.1:0-5264 GCA_049279555.1 Candidatus Sulfotelmatobacter sp. | reverse complement strand
GGACACGGCCTGCCTTCCAGATGATCTTCAAATTCTTTTCTGAACTTTTTTACGAAGGCAATCGTCGGCATCGCAGCCGCATCACCTAGGGGGCAAAACGTTCGTCCCAACATGTTTTCCGCCAGATACTGCATATTGTCGATATCTTTCATCAGGCCGCCGCCGCGATGAAAGCGCGTCAGCGTCTTCTCAAGCCAATCTGTGCCTTCGCGGCAGGGGATGCACCAGCCGCAGCTCTCATGCTTATAAAATTTCATCGTCCGCAGGGCGAACTTCACGATGCACTGCGCGTCGTCAACCACAACCACTCCGCCGGAACCGAGCATCGATCCCGCTTTCGCCACCGAATCGAAATCCATGGCGACGTCGATTTCTTCGGCCCTTAGCGCCGGACACGACGCTCCGCCCGGCACCACCGCCTTCAGTTCGCGCCCGCCGGGGATTCCGCCGCCCACTTCGTAAATCATCTTTCTCAGGTTGTAGCCCATCGGCAGCTCGTAGACCCCGGGCTTGTTAATGTTGCCGCTCAGGCAAAACAATCGCGTGCCACCATTCTTCGGCGTGCCGAGCTTCGCATACCAATCGGCGCCGCCAAGAATAATGTGCGGCACATTCGCCAGCGTCTCGGCGTTATTGATGACCGTGGGACCGCCCCACAGTCCTACGACCGCCGGGAACGGAGGCCGAATGCGCGGAATGCCGCGCTTGCCTTCGAGCGACTCCATCAGCGCCGATTCTTCGCCGACTTCGTAAGCGCCCGCACCGCCGTGCCAGAAAATATCGAGAGTGCGTCCGCTGCCAAAAACATTTTTCCCGGCAAAGCCTTTCGCGTAAGCGTCGCGAATCGCCTTCTGCATGATGATCGACAGATATCGATACTCGCCGCGAATATAGATATAGCCGCTGGCTGCTCCCACCGCCAGAGCCGCGATCATCACGCCTTCAATCACCGAGTGCGGATCATGCTCAAAGATCAATCGGTCTTTGCAAGTGCCCGGTTCGCTCTCGTCCCCGTTGCACAGCACATACTTCGGCTTCGCCGATTGCTTGGGGACGAATGACCACTTCATCCCCGTCGAAAAACCAGCGCCGCCGCGCCCGCGCAGCCCGGAGTTCTTTACTTCATTAATAATGGCGTCCGGCTCCATCGCGAGCGCCTTCTGCACGGCCTTATAGCCGTCCAGTTCGAGATACCGGTCGATATTCGTCGCCCCTTGGCCGAAGCGCCGGGAGACGACCTTTACCTCGTCGGGATGGGAAACCAAAGTTGCCATTGGGTGATTGTTGATCTGATTGTTGATTGACCCCAAAATGGCCGAGTGTTTTTCAATCAACAATCAGCAATCAAAATCAGAAATTTCCTATGCCTTCATCTTGTATTCGTCCAGAACCTTCTCCATCTTCTCCGGGGTGAGGTTCTCATGAAAATCGTAATTTACTTGCGCTGCCGGAGCCCAGCTACAAGCCCCAATGCATTCCACTTCTTCCAGGGTAAACATTCCGTCGGCCGTAGTTCCTTTGTGACCGACGCCTAGTTTCTTTGCGCAGTGATGAAGAATTTCTTCTCCGCCCCGCACCATGCAACTGATGTTGGTACAAACCTGCACGTTAAACTTTCCGCGCGGCTTCGTGGTCAGCATCGAGTGGTAACTGATCACGTTGCGGACTTCGAGTTCGGTCAGGTCTAAGCGTCCAGCGATTTCGGCAATCACTTCATCCGAGAGGAATCCAACCTCATCCTGCGCATAAAGCAGCGTTGGGACGAGCGCCGACCGTTTTGTCGGATAGTGCGGCACCATTTCAGCAAACCGCGCCTCGAACTCGTCAGAAAATCTCACCGGTCGATCTCTCCCAGCACGATATCAATCGATCCAATGGCCGCCACTACATCCGCAATCAGACCGCCCTCGCACATCTTGGGCAAAGTTTGCAAATTCGCCAAGCAAGCAGCCCGCATGTGTACTCGATAAGGTTTCGCTGTACCGTCGCTTACGATGTAATAGCCCATCTCTCCGCGCGGCGATTCCACGGCCAGATAAACTTCGCCCGCAGGCACCGCGAATCCTTCGGTAATAATTTTGAAGTGGTAGATGAGCGACTCCATCTGCGTCTTCATTTTTTCGCGATCAGGTAAAACAATCCCTGGAGCGTCAGCCTTGATGCGACCTTCCGGCATGCCCGCCAAAGCCTGCTTCACAATTTCGTTCGATTCCCGCAGCTCCCGCACGCGGCAGAGGTAACGAGCGAACACATCGCCTTCCTGCGCCACCGGGACCTTAAACTTAAAATTCTCATAACCGGAGTACGGCATGTCGCGCCGCAGATCGAGGTCTACGCCACTTCCGCGTAACGTTGGACCGGAGGCGCCCAAAGCAATCGCATCTTCTTTCGTGAGCCGCGCGACTCCTTTGGTACGCATCATGAAAATCGGATTTCCCGTGAGCAGGTTCTCGTACTCATCCACCTTCTCAGGAAATCTTTCCGCGAACTTACCGACGCGCTCGAAGAAGCCCAGCGGCGGTTCGAGAGCCAGGCCTCCTATTCGAAAATAGGAGGTCATCATTCGCTGCCCGCTGATCATCTCAAACAGCTTCAGGACCTCTTCGCGCTCGCGGAAGCAATACAAAAACACCGACATCGCACCGATATCCAGCGCGTGCGTGCCCAGCCACACCAGATGCGAATTGATGCGCGTCAACTCGTTCATCAGCACCCGCATCCATTGCGCTTTCGGCGGAATCTCCAGCCCCAGCAACTTTTCCACGGCCAGCACGTAGCAAAGATTGTTGGTCATTGGACAGAGATAGTCGATGCGGTCGGTGAGCGGAACCACCTGCTGGTAAAACTTAGCTTCGCAAGTCTTTTCGATCCCGGTGTGTAGGAAGCCGATATCCGGCATAATCCGCACGATGGTCTCGCCATCGATTTCGAGCAGCACGCGCAGAACGCCATGGGTCGAGGGATGCTGCGGTCCCATGTTCAGGATCATGGTTCGATCCTGTCCGGGCTCAAGAACTGGCGTGGGGGAAAGGTGCGCCATCGTTAGCGATAGCCCTCCACCGGATAGTCTTTACGCAGCGGATGGCCTTCCCAGTCTTCAGGCATCAGAATGCGCACCATATAAGGATGGCCGCTGAAGCGAATTCCGAACAGATCGAAAACCTCCCGCTCAAAGTAATTCGCTCCCGGCCACATGGGAGTCAGCGAATCGACCGTGGGATTACCACTGTCGAGCCGGACCTTCAACCGCACCCGCTCTTTCCGCGGGATCGAGAGCAAATGGTAGATCACTTCGAATCGGGGCTCTGCCGGATACCAGTCGACGCAGGTTATGTCAGAAAGAAAGTTGAAATCGCACTCAGGACGGTCGCGTAGCAGGGTGCAAGCCTCGCGTATCTTCGCCCGCTCGATGACAATCGTCATTTCTTCCCGGTCGAACTTGGCTTCCAGCACGGCTTCGCGATTCCAAGCGATGAGACGCGCCACTACTGGATGAGTCTTCAGTTGTTCGAGATCGGTAACGGCGGGGGACACGGGCATCAGCGTTCTCTCCGGCGAGGTGTCGGACCCCACTCCAGAACGCCTTTTTTCCAGACGTAGAAGAAGCCCACCAGCACGATCCCGATGTAAACCAGCATCTCCCAAAGGCCGAAATGCTTGAGATCGTGCAGAATCACCGCCCAGGGATAAAGGAAGATCGCCTCAACGTCGAACAAAATGAAAAGCATGGCGACCAGGTAAAACTGCACCGAGAAGCGCCCGCGCGTGTCGCCCACCGGGGCCATTCCGCACTCGTAGGCGGAAAGTTTGGCGCGGGTCGGTTTGCGCTGTCCGATGAGCCAGGAAAGGGAGATAATTGCGGTCGCGATTCCGCCAGCCAGCAAAATGTGGATCAGAAAGGGCAGGTAGCCAGCGAAATAATTGTCGGGCATAGGGCAGGCTATATATAATTCGCGCCAAGCGCTAATAAACATTCTAGATTAGGTGCTGGTGCGCGAGAGTGTCAAGGGAACGGCACATCATTTTGCCGATTTGGGAAAGGAAAATATTGAGTCATTGTGCAATCGTGAGATTGTGCAAAGCTGGAACTCCACTCGAACGCGATAAGATGTACTCGATCCAGTTTTTAATCACCCGATGACCCGATCACACAATTGCTAAATTAAGATTTCCCTATGATCTTCGGCTTCAATACCGACGTTAAGCACGGCGACACCATCTACCATGTGCAAAGCGAAGCGCGCGAGAGCGAGAAATTGCTGCAGACTCAAGTTTTTGTGCGCGGACGATGCATCGGCAAGCGAGCGGTTTCGTACGCGAACACGGCCAACCAGGCGGGCTTTGGAGATCCCCAAAAAGAGCAGCAACTGCGCGACCAGCATCGCCAGGTTCTCGAAGCCATCCGCGAAGGCAAGTTGGACAGTATGTTGGATCACGCCGAAACCGAAACCTTGGCCGCCATCAAGCAACTGGACCTGGAATGGGTGAACGCCGAGTCCGTCCACTCCAATCGCAATCTGACGATGCAATTGCGTGTCACAGAGGATGGAACGGCGATAGCCAGCGCCCGCCTCACGTTTCGCTTCGCCCGCCCCGACGCTGCGCCTTTCTACACTCAGGCTGTCACGGACGCAGCCGGCACTGCCTCCATCTCCGTCGAGGTTGAAGAATCCGTCCTTCCCGACTCCTCCGTCATCGTGCAAGCCAACCACGACGGCCGCACCGTAACCCGCAAATTTGCCTTGCGCAAAGCCGATTAATCCGGGTCGTTTTAATCTGGGTCGTTTCGTAAAATAATCGTGAGACAATCAGATTCCACCGGCGCCCAGCCGCAGATGGATCGAAGAGATGAACCTCTACATCAACGGCGACGAACGCGCCTTCCCAGACTCCCCAACTCCCTTCACGCTGGCAGCGCTGATTGAATCTCTCGATATGAAGTCCGATCGCGTCGCCGTGGAACTGAACCGTGACATCGTTCCACGCGATCACTGGAGCCAGACGCAGTTGAAAGATGGAGATCGCTTGGAAATTGTCCACTTCGTAGGCGGCGGCAGACCTGACACGGTTTTGAAAGGGCGCGGCTTTAGCCGCCCAACCCTCATGCACTCTTCTAGTTAACCTCCGCGCACGAATCGTGCTTGACTCCTGCCAGCTCCCACCTAAAATGTTTGAAACATTTATCCAGTAAGTTGTTTCAAACAGAATAGGACACGAATGCACGAGAGTTTCCCATCGCGAGAAGTGATCGCCCTGACCGGCAT
>JBAPOI010000703.1:0-9371 GCA_049279555.1 Candidatus Sulfotelmatobacter sp. | reverse complement strand
CTAGGTTGGGTTTCCTAGGGTTTTGAATTTCGGTGGTGGTGCAATTTGGCTTGCGCGCCGGGCCGGTCAATCGGGAGGTCCTTCGCTCCGCCTGAAAAACGGCTACACTCAGGATGACGCCGACGGGAGAAGTGCACGCTGTTTTTTCAAAGTTCGAATTGCTGCGGGAGTTGACGGCTACGCAGGGCGTGGTCGGATCCACTACCCTTTCACAAGCTGCTGGCCCGGTGCGCCACTCACCAACTCGGCTTTCGCGATACGGTATACTAAGAGCAATGCCGGTCCTGAAAAACATAGCCGCCATCGCCAAGGGCATGAGCATCACCTTTATGGAGATGTTCCAGCCGACGACGGTAGAAAATTATCCCGACGGGAAAGGTCCTCTGCGCGGCGCCCGCATCGAAGCCCGCTTCCGTGGCGCTCACGTCCTGCAACGCGACGAAAACGGACTAGAAAAGTGCGTAGCCTGCTTCTTGTGCGCGGCGAACTGTCCTTCGAATTGCATCTACATCGAGGCCGCCGACAATACCGCCGAACACCGCGTAAGCGGCGCCGAACGCTACGCCAAAACCTACAACATCGATTACAACCGGTGCATTTTTTGCGGATATTGCGTGGAGGCTTGCCCGACCGATGCGATTACGCACGGACATGGGTTTGAGCTGGCGACGTTTAATGCGAGCAATCTGGTTTACCGCAAGGAGCAAATGCTGGCCCCCCGGCCAGCACATATGGGTGACAACGTCATATTCAATCAGGCTGACGTGGATGGTGGCGCTCCCAAGGAGATGGTTGCGGGGAGTTAGAGTTTCGGTTGCGGGTTTCGCACACGCCGGTCCTTGGGGCCGGCGTTTTGTGCATGAGGTACCGGGAACGTTTTGGAAATCCCACCCCAGCCCAAGATGGCGTGAGTGGGGCGCCAGCGCCGAATCGAAGGCCATCTGAACTCATCAAAAGACAGATCACGAGACATGAAGACATCGCAAAGGCACCCTCTGGAAAAGATTCTCCAAGATCGTATCGCCATCATTGATGGAGCGATGGGCACGACGATTCGCGCATATGGGATGAAGGAAGCGGATATCCGCGGGGAGCGATTTAAGGACGCGACGAAAAGTCTTCTAAACAATGGCGACCTGTTCTCTGTGACTAAGCCGGAAATGATTGGCGACATCCATCGCCGGTTTCTGGAGGCGGGGGCAGACATTATCGAGACGAACACCTTCGGCGCGACCAGCATTGCCCAGAGCGAATTCTTCGTGGAAGATCCGCGGGAGCGCGGCGGCCGCAAAGATCCCGAGTTCTACCAGAAGATCATCGACGATAGATTTCTCAATAGCCTGGCATGGGACATCAATGAGCAGTCGGCGCGGCAGTGCCGGGAATGGGCTGATCGGGTCGGAAGTGCGACCTCGCGCCAGCGTTTTGTAGCGGGAGCGATTGGGCCGCTGACGGTTTCTCTCTCGAACTCACCTGATGCCGACGACGCCGGATTTCGCGTGGTCACCTTCGACCAGGTCAAAGCGGCCTATGCGCAACAGGTGCGGGCCCTCATCGCCGGTGGCGTAGATCTGCTGCTGGTGGAGACAATCTTCGACTCGCTCAATGCGAAAGCCGCACTGGTTGCCATCCGTGAAGTCTTTAATGAGCAAGGCAAAGAGCTGCCAATCATGATCTCGGCGGCAGTGGGGCGCGGGGGCGAGACGATGATCTCGGCGCAAACCACGGAGGCGTTCTGGAACGCTGTACGGCATGTAAAACCTTTGTCGGTGGGCCTCAACTGCTCGCTCGGTCCCGATCTCATGTATCCGTTTCTCGAGGAATTCTCGGAAAAAGCGGACGTGGCGATTTCCTGTTACCCCAATGCCGGTCTGCCGAATCCGCTTTCGGAGACTGGCTTCGATCTTGGCCCGCAAGACATGGCCCGTTATCTGGGGGACTTCGCACAGGGAGGACTGATCAACATTGCGGGCGGATGTTGCGGAAATACCCCGGAGCATATTGCGGCTATTGCGAAGGCGCTCAAGGGCCAGCCTCCACGAAAGTGGGGCGCGCACCGCATCGCGGAAACCTTCGCTCGCCCGCGCGAGATTGAGAGTCGAGCGTGAGCGAGCCCGAAGGCGCGATCACCGAGCTTGTAGTCGAACCTATAAAGACGAAGCCCCTTCGTCTCTCGGGATCGCTGCCCTTCACCCAGCAGCCGGGTGTGTACATCATGATTGGCGAACGGACCAACGTGGCCGGTTCGCCAAAATTCGCGCAGCTCATCAAGCAGGGCAAATATGAAGAAGCAGTAAGCGTCGCCCGTCAACAGGTCGAGAATGGCGCGAACGTGCTCGATGTCTGCATGGATGAGGGGATGATTGACGGCGTGACGGCGATGACCCGCTTCCTGCAATTGCTGGCGAGTGAGCCGGAAGTGGCGAAGGTGCCCATCATGGTCGACTCTTCGAAGTGGGAGGTCATCGAGGCAGGGCTGAAATGTTTACAGGGTAAGGGCATCGTCAATTCGATTTCCCTGAAAGAAGGTGAAGAGCGCTTTCGCAAGAACGCGGCGACCATTTTGAAGTATGGCGCCGCGGTGGTTGTCATGGCTTTCGACGAACAGGGTCAAGCGGCGAATTACGAAGACAAGATCCGCGTGTGCGAACGCGCTTATCGAATTCTGGTAGATCAGGTCGAATTTCCACCGGAAGACATTATCTTCGATCCCAATATCCTCACCGTTGCCACCGGCATGGAGGAACACAACAATTACGCGGTCGACTACATCAATGCGACGCGATGGATCAAGGCCAATCTGCCGCACGCGAAAGTAAGCGGCGGTGTTTCCAACATCTCTTTTAGTTTTCGCGGCAATAACAAAGTCCGCGAAGCGATTCACTCCGCGTTTCTCTATCACGCCATCGCAGCGGGCATGGACATGGGCATTGTGAATGCCGGCATGCTCGAAGTTTACGAGGAGGTCGAGCCTGAGCTGCGGGTGCTCGTCGAAGACGTGCTGCTGAACCGCCGCTCCGACGCCACCGAGCGTCTGGTCGACTATGGTGAAACTCTCAAAGGCGCTAGCCGGGTCAACACCGAAAAGAAAACGGAAGAGTGGCGGAGTGGCGCTGTCGAGGAGCGCCTTGCACACGCGCTGGTCAAGGGAATCGACACCTATATCGAAGCCGACGCGGAGGAAGCCCGCGTCAAACTGGGCCGTCCGCTACTTGTCATCGAGGGGCCGTTGATGGCAGGGATGGGTGTGGTGGGAGACCTCTTTGGGGCGGGCAAGATGTTCTTGCCCCAGGTGGTAAAGTCTGCTCGCGTGATGAAGAAGGCTGTCGCGCACCTGACGCCTTTCATGGAAGCCGAGAAAGAAGCTAGAGCTGCGGCGGGAGAAGCGGTCAGGGCGCAAGGAAAAATCGTACTGGCTACGGTCAAAGGCGACGTTCACGATATCGGCAAGAATATTGTGGGAGTCGTGCTCGCTTGCAATAACTACGAAGTGATCGACATGGGAGTGATGGTCCCTTGCGAGAAGATTCTCGAACGCGCCAAGGCGGAAAAGGCGGACCTGATCGGACTCAGCGGGTTAATCACGCCGTCACTCGACGAGATGGTACACGTGGCGCGCGAGATGGAGCGGCAGGGCTTCAAGTTGCCGCTGCTCATCGGCGGGGCGACGACGAGCCGGGCGCACACCGCCGTCAAAATTGCGCCGCATTACAGCGAACCGGTCGTTCACATCGTCGATGCCAGCCGTGCGGTGCCGGTCACGACCAGTCTTCTCAGCGAACAGGGCAAGCCGGCATTCGTGGCGCGACACCGCGCCGATTACGAGGCAATCCGCAAGGCGCACTCCGCACCCAAGTTGACGGTTGTCTCGCTTGAGGAAGCCCGGAGAAGACGAACTCCGATTCAGTGGCGGGCTGAAGATCTGCCTGCGCCTTCTTTCACCGGCGTACGCGTGCTCGACAATTTTCCGCTGGCGACGCTGCGGGAGTTCATCGACTGGACGCCGTTCTTTCACACCTGGGAGCTGAAAGGCGTTTACCCCCGCATTTTTGAGCATGAGACGCAAGGCGCGCAGGCGCGCCAAATCTTCGCCGAAGGCAATGCTCTTCTGGATCTCATCATCGAAAAGAAACTGCTCACTGCTCGCGGCGTATATGGCTTGTTTCCGGCCAATGCGGTGGGCGACGATGTCGAGGTATACGCGGACGAGAAACGCAAGCAAGTAATCGAACGATTTCACTTCCTCCGGCAGCAATCCAATAAGGAAGGAAGCGAGCCATGCCGGTCGCTGGCAGATTTCATTGCGCCAAAGGAAACGGGGCTTCCCGATCACATCGGCGGGTTCGCGGTGACCAGCGGGATTGGCTTGAAGGAACTGTGCGATTCGTACAAGGCGCAGTACGACGACTACAACGCGATCATGGCCGAGGCTCTCGCCGATCGCCTGGCCGAGGCTTTCGCTGAGTGCCTGCACAAGTGCGTCCGCAATGAATGGGGTTATGGTATAGCGGAAGGCTTAAGCAACGAAGATCTCATTCGGGAAAAATATCGCGGCATCCGGCCCGCTCCCGGTTATCCGGCGTCACCGGATCACACTGAGAAGGGCGCGGTCTGGCATTGGCTCGATGTTCAGGCGAATACCGGAATGGAGATCACGGAGTCGTTTGCCATGTGGCCGGGATCGAGCGTGAGCGGCCTTTACTTCGCTCATGCGGAATCACGTTATTTCAGCCTAGGTAAAATCGACCGGGATCAGGTTGCCGACTACGCTGAACGCAAGGGAATGTGCGTATCCGAAGTCGAGCGATGGCTGGGGCAAAACCTGAATTACGATCCAGCGGAGTAACGGCCGCATGGCTGCTGCCCGGCGGCTTCTCAACGGTTGGAGATCTTTTTTTTCCCAACCCGCGCCGTAATTTTTTCTTTCCAACCCCCGCCCACACCCTCAGCATCTTTCCAGCATGATTCGCAAACTACAATCCGGGGAATATCGTTTGTATTCGAGGAAGAAGGATTCGAAGACTGGCAAGAGGAAGAATCTGGGGACTTTTTCTTCGCTCGCAGGGGCGAAGAAGCATGAGCGGGCGGTGCAGTATTTCAAGAGGGCGTGAGCGACCCTAGTGTGGCGTCCGATACGGACGCTAGCCAAGACAGAGTTTTGGGAGAATTCCTCTCGGCGATTCGAGCGCTCCTGAGGTAAAAGGGGTCCTTCGACTGCGCATGATCGGCTTATGGCCGATCATTGCTCGCTCAGGATGACAGCTTCATACTCAAAAGGTGGCGGCGAGGCGGAGGGCGTAGCTTCTGGGAGGACCGATGGCGTTGCCGGAGAAGAGGCCGCCGAAATCGATGATGTTGAGACGATCGTTGAGATTCTCTCCATCCGCTTGGAAGTTTACCTTTACCTTCTCTGTCTTGTAGACCAGCGCCCCGAAAGTTGCATCCACGGAGAGTAGAGGCTTGATGCGTCCCTGGTCGAAATTGATGCGGTTCACGACGGCTTGCCCGTAGGTGGCGAGGGCATCGGAAGGATCGCCATTAAAATCGAAGGGCAGACCACTACCGTATTCAGCGCCGCCCGCAACCCACAAACGCGAGGTTAACTCATAGCGGATGCGGCCCCGGCCGGTGTTGCGCTGATCCTGGGAATCGGGGAAATGTCCGGTGAGAAGACAGCTATTTGCCTGTGGGCAGAGTTGTGGGTTGTTGCTGATGGCGTCGTCGCCGAGAAGAAGGCCGCCCGTCACTGGAAACCAGGCGTTGCCAACGATGTACGAGTAGCTCAGGAATCCCGAGAAGCGGCGCCAGTGGGGGACTTCGATTTTTGCCTCGGCGCCGTAGAGAATCGCTTTGCGGAAAGCGATGGGAAAGCTTACGGCAGTGCTGAGGATTTGATCGTCGTCGGCATAGTTGTTGACGTAACGGCGGAAGTAATTGGCGTCGAAGCGAAGCTGGCCCGCGAAACTCTTGGTGGCTCCGATCTCAAAATAATTCCCGTGAGACGGTTCGACCGGCAACCGCAAGACGTTGGGGTCGAGCGAAGTGACCTGCTGCGAACTGGAAAGAAGAATGTTCTCAAACGACGGGGTCTGAAAGATGCGATCATAGGAAGCGTGGACGATGAGGTTCGCTTTAGGAAAAAAACGTGCGACCGAGAATCGCGGGCTGGCGGCGTTCTGATTGACGAGAAGCTGATAGTGGTCCCAGCGGAGGCCAGCGGCGACGGTCCAGTTTCCGTAGTGGATGAGATCCTGAATGTAGGCGGCTTGCTCCAGATCGGGCCGGACACCTTCGGTAGGGAAATTGCCTGGGAAGGCGAAGGTGAGGGGTGTTCCGGGATCGAAGGGATAATCGGGATCGTTAGGGTTGCCGGTAATTACATCGCTGAAATTTTCGTGAAGAAACCGGTTGTCAGAATCGATGCCGGCTTTGAACTCATGGTGCCCGTGGTGGACGGAGACGGCAGCGTTGAAGTATCCCTCGCGGAAATAGTTGTGCAAGAACGCCATGATGGGCGTGGCATTCTCATTGGAATTCAGGTCTATGGAGTCGTCGCGAACCATGCCGCGGAAATCAGCAAGAACGTTGGGCGAAAAAATGTGCTGATAAGCGACGATGCCCATAGTTTCAAAATTGTCTGCGACGTCACGCTGACCGGCGGCTTCCTGAACCAGTTCATTGGGGAGTTCGTACCGCGAAAGTTCATGGCGGACGCTGAGGCTGAGATGATCGTTTGGCGTTAGGTCGCGGGTAAAGGATAGTGCGAAATCGCCGGTGGTGCCGCGGTTGTTGAAGTTTTCAGGAACGACCGGGTTGAGATAGTGATCGGTAACATTGCCGGAGGCACTGAGGCCAAAGGTATTGTGTCCCAATCCGTATTGGACTTGTGCGAATGCACCCGTCGTATCGAAGCTGCCGCCGGAGAGAATCACCTGGCCGTGAAGGCCGGGATGGGCGTCGCGCAAGGTGTTGACTTCGATCACACCGCCCATATTGCGTCCGTACTCGGCGGGGATTCCGGCGGTGTAGATGGTGAGGGAGTCGACGTCGTCGGCTTCGATTTCAGGGCCGAAGCTGGGCGAACGATTGTCGGTGAGGGGGATGCCGTCGACGACGAATTGGGTTTGATATTCGGAGCCGCGGGGATGGAGGACGGCATTGCCTTCATAGAGCCAGCCAGGTTGCGAGTTGACCAAATCTTGTAACGACCGGCCGGGAAGAGAGGCAAGACGATCGGCGATTTCTTTTTGGTCGATGTGGTTGGCAGAGCCGGCGCGTTCGGGATCAAGCAAAGTATTTTGCGCGGTGACCTGAACGGCGGTGCTGAGGGCGGCAATGCTGAGTTTGACCAGATACTCGGTGGGCAGAGCGGAACGAATTTCGACGAAGCCCTCGTAGGCGGCAAAACCTTCGTGCTGCACTTTGAGGCGATAGAGGCCGAAAGGGAGATTGCGGGCGGTGACGAGGCCGACATCGTCGGCGGAGAACGAGCGACGAAATTCGATGGCGTCGCTGGAGAGTTCTATCGTGGCTTTGACGGCGAGGCCATCAGGGTCGGTGATTTTGAGGCGGAGTTCTCCCGTGTTGCTCTGGGCAGCGAGGCTGACGGAAAACAAGACAAGAACGAGAGGCATGGCAAGTCTGGTGATCATGCTCGTCATCAGTTCCGGCTTCATTGATTCCTGTTTCGTCAATTCTTGTTTCGTCCCATGAATATGGAAGGAACTCCCTTTCAAGTCTCCCGCTTGTGAAGCTACTCGCGGAAGTTACTTTTGTACCGTCCCACCAATTGAATATTCTTTTGGCGACGATTTTGTTCAGTCTTTTTTTCGAAAAACTTGGAGCGAGCAGAAAGCGCGAAAGTCCGTGCTAGACTGAGATTTTTCTATGCTTAATCAAGAGGGTTGACCGTTGCCATTTTCTTTCGATTCCGTTCTAAGGTTGCCGCTTTCCGGGGCGGCGGAGTGTGACCGGGCTTCGATTCCGTCCGCGATTGAAGATGAGGTCATCGAGTTATTCGATGAATTGCGGGACCGGCTGCTGCGCTATTTGCTGTACCTGGGCTTATCTGCTCATGATGGCGAAGATGTGATTCAAGAATCGTTTCTGCTTTTATTTCAGCATCTGCAGCGGGGGAAATTGCGGGAGAATCTTCGAGGCTGGGTTTTTCGAGTGGGGCACAACCTGGCGTTGAAACGGCGCACCGCCAATAACCGCGCTCTGCAAAACCTGCTGGAATTTGATTCGGAGGTTTCGAACCAGTGCCGGGACCGTAGTCCGAATCCGGAAGAACAACTAGCGGCCAGCCAGCGGCAAAGACACTTGCTGGCGGTGGTGAGCGCGCTGCCTGAGCGGGACCGGCAATGCCTGTACCTGCGCGCGGAAGGATTGCGCTACCGGGAAATCGCACAGGCTCTGGGAATTTCTTTGGGCTCCGTAGCGGCGTCGATGGCACGATCAATGGCGCGGCTGGGCCGGGCGGATGGAGGCTAATCCCATGACCGACGAACATCTTATTGTTCATGTGCCGGACTCGACTTTGCTGCTGTATGGGAGCGAAGAACTGCCGCGGGCAGAGGGCATCGGGGTCAGCGCTCATCTTCGTAAATGCTCCAAATGCAGCGTGCGGCTGGAGGAGATCAACGGCAGGCTTGCGGAATTTTCCCAGGCCTACCGGCAAGCGATTGGTCCGAAGTTGCCGCCAGCAGATGAATCGCGTATTGCCCTAGCGTCGCGGCTTGCCAAAATGCGCTCACAGCCGCGGCGATCATTTTTCGCGGGGGTTGGATCGGCGGTAACGCCGTCGCGCGGTGGATATGCTCTGGCGGGCCTTGTCCTGGTTTTGGTTTTTCTAGGGGCGATTTACCGGCGTGAAATTCAGAGCGGATCACAACAGATTTCGGCCTCGCTTGGGCTTTGGGTCGAACCCCGGGCCAATCTGACCCCGGGAGCTACTCTGCCCATGACCAAGGCTCAAGTGTGTGCTGCGTTGCCTGAGCAAACGATTCGCGCCGTGCCAATTTCGCTGCAACGCGAAGTATTTGCGATGTACGGAGTAAAGAAAGCTGCGCCGGAAGCCTACGAAGTGGATTACCTGATCACTCCGGAATTGGGGGGCGCAACCGATATTCGGAATCTGTGGCCCGAACCCTATTACGACACGGCATGGAACGCTCACGTTAAAGATCAGTTGGAAGAACGTTTGCACGAGATGGTTTGCCGTGGCGATGTCGATTTGGCGACGGCGCAACAGGACATCTCAAGGGATTGGATCGCTGCCTACCGGAAGTACTTCCACACCGACCACCCCATCGCGGACAAAACCTCGCTGCATCAGCTGTAGAGCATTGTCATCCTGAGCGGAATTTGTC
>JBAPOI010000702.1:0-2391 GCA_049279555.1 Candidatus Sulfotelmatobacter sp. | reverse complement strand
CCACAACGAACGCCGAGCAGGCCATTGCGAACGCCGAACAATCTGCTCTCCTCGCGGCGCAGAGCAAGCAGATCGAGGAGATCCGCCTCGAACAGGAAAAGCTCCGCAAGCTGCTCAGCCATTTCGTCAACGGCCATCGCAGCGAGAAGCGAATCATCACCGCCCCGGACCAGAATTGGTTGCCGTTCGAAAGTAGCGAGGAATTCCAGGCGGCTCGGGCCGAAGCCGAGGCACAAGCCGAAGCGGTCATCCAGACCTACACGGTCGAGCGGAAAGTCCAATCCAAGAAGCCACGCGACGAATCGCTTCCCAGCCACCTGCGTCGCGAAGAGCAAATCATCGAAGGCGACGCCGCGCAAAAGACCTGCTCGACGCATGGCCAGCGCACGATCATCGGCTACGACACGACCGAGACACTGGTTTACACGCGGCCCGAGTTGCACGTGCGGGTGAGGAAATACCCGAAATACGCCTGCCCTGGAAATCCGCAGTGCGCAGTCGCATCGCCCGAACGGCCCACGTCGCTGGTCGAAGGGGATCGCTACGACACCAGCGTGGCGTCGACGATCGTTGAAGCCAAGTGGTTTCACCACCTGCCGATCTACCGCCAGCAGGATGTGTACGCGGGGAGTGGTTGGACACCCGGCCGTTCGACGCTGCTGAACATCGTGAGCCAGGTCGAGTTCGTGATCTCGCCGTTCATCGAGTTCATGACCCAACGGGTTCAGCAGGACATCGCCGTCGGTATCGACGAGACGAGTTGCCGAATGCTGTTGCCCAAGACGATCCCGCAGGCGATTCCGGGGGACGCCAAGAGTCAGCGGCTGGCGGAGAAGGTCGCCGAAGCGCGGGCCCAGGGGAACGACAGCCTGCTGGCCAAGATGTGGGTCTACTCGGGCCTGCACTTGGCACTTTACAACATCTTTGACTTCCGCGTTTCACGGCATCGCGATGGGCCCGACGATTTTTTCAGGAATAGCCGCTGCAAAGTGCAGGGAGATTGTTTTTCTGGAAATCGGAGCGTGGTGCTTCACAGCGACCAGCGCTTGGAGTTCGTGGCGTGCTGGGGGCACGCGCGCCGCAAGGTCGTGGAGGCGACGACCTACAAGCCCGAGTCCGAGTTGCTGCTGGGGATGATCCAAGCGTTGTACGACGTCGAGTCGCGAGCTGCGGAGCTGACGTGGCAGGATCGCCAGGCGTTGCGGTTGCGCGAATCGACGATCATCTTGGACGCCATCCGGCAGTGGCTGGAAAGCGCGCCGCTGGGCGCGGTGCTGCCGAAGAGCGACTTCGCCGAGGCGCTACGATATCTGCGCAACCATTGGACCGCGCTGAATGTGTACGTGGGCGACGGCCGCATCCCGATCGACAACAACTCCGTTGAACGATTGATGAAGCAAGTTGCGATGGGCCGTAAGGCATGGCTGTTCGTGTGCAGCGTGGCGGGGGGCGAGCAGAGCGCGAAGATGATGACTTTGGTGAGCAGCGCGAGGCGGCATGACCTCGACGTCTGGGTGTACGTCAAAGAAGTGCTGGACCAGATGCTCGCGGGTTCGACAGACTACGAGAGCCTGTTGCCCGACATCTGGAAGCAGGGCCATCCGGAGGCCGTTCGAGCGTATCGAGTCGAAGAGCGGCGAGACAAAGCCGACCGCAAGCAACTCAACGCCGCTCGCCGCCGCCTCGCGGCTCGCGATCAGCGGTGACATCAAGTTTGGCCGTAAGCGCGCACCATTACCATTGTTGATTTCGACGGCGCCCGGCATTTTCGGGGTGTAGGTTTTGGCGTGACAGATTTGTCACGTTCAATTTTCACAGCGGAGGCTCGTGCGATGACACGTCGATTGGATGTCGAGAAACGGCGGGAGTGGGAAGACCGATTCAAGCGGTTTGGCGCCAGCGGATTGACGGTGGCTCGATTCTGCGCGAACGAATCGGTGTCCGAGCAGACGTTCTACTATTGGGCCAAACGGATTGGCAGGAGTTCGGCCGTAGTTCGTTCGACTACGGCCCGGTCGAACGCGGTTCGCATGACTACGGCCAGGTCGGCCGTGCGGGACGGAACTTCAGAGCGACATCGTGAGCCGGTGCGTCGCAGGCTCGTCTCGGCGGCGACCGTGAACAGTCCGCTGGTTCAATTTCGTCTGAACGCTGGGATTGAGGTATCGGTTCCCGCGGACTGCTTGGACGTGATTCGCTGTTTGGTGAATAGCGTCCAGTCTTCGCACGCGAAACGTGCCGACGCGTTCCATGAAGTCGTCGTAGGTAGCCGCTAGAACAGGGAGCGATCGATGCAGCCCCTGTCGCTTCCCGTGCCGCTGGCCCAGACGAGAATCCATCTCTACGCCAAGAACGTCGATATGCGCAAGAGCTTCGACGGCTTGCACGCCA
>JBAPOI010000701.1:0-3430 GCA_049279555.1 Candidatus Sulfotelmatobacter sp. | reverse complement strand
CGGCGTGCCGGTTGGGTGAGGCTCTGGCACCGAAGAATTCTATTCACAGAAACTTTACAGCTTCAAAACAATCTTAAATGCGTTCCGCAACTACAATTGGGATCAATTGCTTATCCGGCTTGGCCAGGCCCAAGCAAGACTTACCGGGTGGTAAGGCGCAGTCGATCCCGGTGACGAGTGCACTGTCCTTCCGTTTCTAGTACTCGATGTATTGGGTCAAAGCGGAACTGGTTTCTGCGATTCGCGGTGATTTGCCTTCGCCGGCGAAGAGACTACATGCAAAAGATTCTTGTCATCGACGACGATGAGTGCATACGCAACACAATCGGCGTGATGCTGGAACGAGAAAGCTATATGCCCCTGTATGCTGCAGATGGGAGGAGCGGTTACGAAAAAGCACTGGCGCACAGGCCAAACTTACTGCTGGTGGACCTCCGTCTACCGGCAATGAGCGGGCTTGACGTGTGCAGAGAACTCCGAAAGGCGAACGTACAAACTCCCATAATCGTTCTTAGCGCAATTGGTGATGAGATTGACAAAGTGTTGCTGCTGGAAATCGGGGCAGACGACTATATGGTCAAGCCATTCGGCAGCCGCGAGCTATTGGCCCGAATCAAAGCAGTGTTGCGGCGAAGTGAGGGCGACACCCAAAAAGTTCTGAGCTTTTCAGACACGGAGGTTGACCTCGATCGCAAAAGTGTCATCCGCCGAGGCGCGGAAGTAAAGCTCACACCTGCGGAATACAACCTTCTCGCTTTCTTTCTGCAGAATAAGGATCGCGCCTTAACGCGCGAGGTCATCTTGAACTCAGTCTGGGGATACGAATCCTATCCGAACACCCGTACTGTTGACGCACACGTGATGCGGTTGCGCAATAAGCTGGAGCAGGATCCCAGTGCTCCGTGCCACTTCTTGACCGTCCATGGTGTGGGATACCGCTTCCTTCAATAGAAGTGCGATAGGCGGAGAACGGTTCTTATCGTCGAAGACTGCAGGATGCGCTGCCTCTCTTGAGCTGGCATCGCAGGGAATCATCGGAGTTCCAGCTCCGATTTTGCCGCACGCTCCACCGAGGGGGTTCATTCCCATTCGCTTCTTCGGTTCTTGCCGCTGGCGTCCGAGGGTTCAGCTAGCGTGGTGAGTGGCTGCCGGCCGATGTAGTCGTTCTCATTCGCCATTGCCTAATAGCGAGCCGGTGATGTTGCCACTCAGGTCTTGATCGTTCAACCGCGCTCGTGCCGACCAGAATCGGCAAGATTTCATTGGGGCGATTCGCCAATCATCGAGATTTTGTTTCCAATTTACTCTCATATTCCCAAGCTGGACATCGCGAACAAAACAAAGTGCACCGAGCGGCTAACGTGAGCGACTCGAATCGACCTAGAACGTCCGTCGCCGTAATACAAGTTGACTCGTCCCATCATATCGACTGCCCCGGTGCCGCAACGGTCAAATGAATTTCATGGATGCCAAGCTCGGCAAGTACTGTTCGAGTAAGAGTTCCATATTCGGCCTCCAGATAGATTCGGCTGGGCTCGTCCGAAACCGCAGTCGTGATCTCCGCACCTTGTCGCTCGACTTGTCGGGTGGGCTCAAACCAGTTCAGGAACGGGATTTCGCCGACCTGAGTCCGGATTTTCGCCTTCGCTATGGCCCAATCACACGAGGGGTTGTCATTGACAACTGCGCACCCAGGAGGGGAAGTTGTTTGTCGCAGACGTGCCCCGCACGGCAGGCGTTCTGCCGCGAGTTGAATCTGCAGTGTCAGAAACGTCCAATTCCGCCACTCTCCTGACCGGTCAGCCGCCGTTAGTGCGGAGTCCAGGACCGCAAAGATTATCTTTGGCTCTGCTATGCCTCGGTGGTTGAGGATACCCGCCCATTGTTGGAGGTGATCTTTTTCCGGCGGTCCCATTCGGCGGTCCGTTCGTAGTCTCTGAATTCCCCGCTCTTGGGCCCATCGGCTGATCGTCTGTGCCTCGGCACTGCCTTCTTCCGGTGTGACATGAGGCAAACTCGGTTTGGACCCACCGGGAATCGTCGTCTTCTTCGTCGGTTGTGCTGCTTCGTCTGCCGACGAGGACGAAGAGGATTCCAATGAACTTATTCCATCTGAATTTATTCCTATGGGACCGGAAGAAGTGTTCCGGTCTGGAGCGGAAGCATGGTTCCGGTCAGGGGACGAACCCTGCGGCATTGCGCCCCCGGTTTCGTCGGGATCGTCCCCGCAGTCTGGGACGGAATTGCCCAGACGTTCCAACTCCGCGATGTTCGAGCAGCCAGTACGGCGCGAAGGCTCCTTGAAAGACCCTGTAAGGGTTGAAAGGTGCTCCGATGTTCATCGGATCCGCTCCTGATCATTTCTGAGCTACGAGCGCACCTTCGCCGCGAGACGCGCGCCGAGCGGCGTGTCTCTCCTGTGCCGTATCAAAACCGTATCAAAACGATTTGTGTTGACCTGTCTTACCTCGCGATCAAGCAAAAGTCTACCCGTAATGTAGGTAATTAAGCAGCCGAAAATCAGGAGAAGCACTAGGCGATTGAATCCTCGATCTGCGCCCATACTCGGAAAAGAGTGGACGCATACCGGCGAGAGACATATGCGATCATAAGGCGGTTCGTTGAAGGCCGTATCAGCCACGAGGAATGTAAGTCCGCCCTCGACGCCGCGCTCGCTGAGTTGATCCCACGGCTAAGGAACGAACCGGTACAGGCTCTCGTCGCTGTAATTAGGGCGAACAACGAAGTCGTGATGGACGAAATCGAGAGACGGAGCCGAACGACTGCGCTTAGGGCCGCCGCACACAATTCACCCGTACGCGTCCTGTCACGCTACCAAAAGCCTTATGGCGTTTAGTCGACACCGCGCAGCTTTCCAACTGTCAGATGAGCCTTTACAGTTCAGTAGAACTCTAGTAACATCTAGGGCCACAGGGCAGGAGGTCATCGCCTCGCAAATCGAGATCACTCTGCTACTGTTTGCTGGCGTGGACACTCACGTTCTCTGATTTTGAGTTATAAGAGGAAACCAATGAACAAAAAGCTACTACCGCTCCTGGGCGGCCTTTTTCTAGTCGCGGCGAGCCCTGCGTTCGCTGCAATCAGCGTGTCACTTTCACCCAATGTGTCAAGCCCGCAACCCGTCGGCACGACCATTACCTGGACCGCAACCGTGTCCGGCGATCCCGACACGTCACCCGTTTATGAATACCAGTTCTCTGCCAACCTGACGGGCAGTCCGACCCTAATTAGGCGCGGCTATTCTCCCTTAAATACGTTCATTTGGACACCTAGCGCTGCCGATGGCGCCTTCACGGTGGGCGTTATCGTGAAGAACGTCCATGCATTTACCGAGGCTACCCATACCACGGCATTCACCCTCTCGACACGCCTCCCGGCGGGGAGTGGTGCTACGAATCCGTCGGCTTGT
>JBAPOI010000700.1:0-12058 GCA_049279555.1 Candidatus Sulfotelmatobacter sp. | reverse complement strand
CAAAACTGCTTAAGGTCATAATTCAACCGATTTAAACCGCAGAACTTCAATCTCGACTCTCAACCAATGTGCCGCAACCCGTCCACGATGTTTACTTGCGAAGCATGATAGGAAGGGAGCAGCGAACTTACAAGCCCCACCAGTGCAGCGACAAACACAGACACAAACCACATGCTCAGCGTCAGCTTCAGATGGTAAAAACTCATGTAAGGAGACTGCGCCATGCCTTGAATCAGAACGTATGCCAGGCATACGCCGATGAGTCCGCCTGCAATCGCCAGCGCGACTGCCTCGCTTATGAACAGACTCAGCACTTTTTGCCGTGTGAATCCCAACGTCTTAAGCACAGCGACTTCTCGTGTTCGCTCGCGAATCGACATCGCCATCGTGTTGGCGGAGACCAGTAACGTGGCAAAAACCACCGCCGCACATATCATAAAAATGAAAGCCTTCACGTTCCCCAGCATGGCGACAAACTCCAGGCCGAACGCTTTCTCGCTTTCCGTTTTCGTAGGCTGAGGCGAGTTGCGAAACATATCATCCACAGTGCTGGCGATTTTGCTCACATCGCCGGGAGAATCCGCGAGAATACTAAAAGTGCCGGCCTGCCCTTTGAAGAAAGCCACCGCCTCTTCGACATATTTCGTGTTGAAGTAGACCGCTTTATTGTCGGGATAAGAGCTGAAAATTCCGCGAACGTATAACTCCAGATCGATGGGATAAATCGTGCCCTGCAACACGATCCGGTCGCCTAGTCTCCATCCATACTTATTAGCCAGCGTGTCGTCCACGATTGCGCCCTGCCGATCCCGTTGCCACGCTGTGCGCTGATCTTCAGACATTTGAATGTCCCGGTAGACCTTAAAAAACTCCTCGGGATCGGTTCCGAACTGAGCGAAAAAGTTTTCTGGCTTCTGATCCTTATAAATCCCTCCAAACCAGGACACCGGCGCGATAGCCACGACCCCAGGCACGGCGCGAATTTTCTCGCGATAGAAACCCGGCAAACTAAACGTCAACGAAACCCGGTGCCGCACCACCAGGCGCTCCGCCGACTCGGCGCTTCCCTCGTCGAGATAGAACGCCCGCCAGATCGTCATCATCAGCGTAAGCAGCAGCAAAGAAAATGCGATGCTCAAGATCGTTAAAATACTGCGGCGCTTGTTGCGGAAGGCATTCTTGGTGACGAACCGGCTCAGTGTCATATTGAACTCCAGTTGATACCCAAGGAAGACGTGGCGTGCCGGACTAACGGATGATCCCCATCCAAATAGCACCAAGGATAAACGACCCGCCGTACTCATCACAACTTGCAAGGAGCCATGCTAACGTCTTCGACGCCATAGGTATTTGGAAAACTTTCCGCAACCCAATAGTCGCCGCGCGCCCCCGAGCCCGCCAGTGGAGATCGTCACCCAGCTCAGATGACAATTGTCACCCGTGCCTTCCTCTAGTGGTTTAACGCACGTAGAGAAGAAAGGTCACGCGAGGAATGCAATGTTATATGGCTGGCTAATTGCTTCTTGCAAGAGTTCGGCTTTCCGGGCTTGCGGGAAAATCAGGCCTGAAATTCGGAGGCTTCGGGGAAGCGGAGGTTGCACTTGGAGAGTGCATCATTGAGAAGCTCCTCAACTTTTGTTTCTTCGCAGTTGCGCGACATGGCAAGCTCGCTGACGAGCAGGTAGCGGGCGCGTTCGAGCATCTTTTTTTCGCGGAAGGAAAGCGGCTTGGCCTGGTGAAGGGCGATCAGACTTTTGAGAACCCCGGCGACTTCGAAGAGAGAGCCGGTTCGCATGCGGTCGGAGTTCTCTTTGAAGCGGTCCTTCCAGTCGGCGGTGCTTAGGTCGTCGGTGACAGCAAGGAAATCCAGAATTTTCTGCACCTCGCCGTTGCGGACGACGCGGCGAATGCCGACACTGCCGACGTTGTTGCACGGCACCATGACCTTGAGACTGCTGGCCTTAATGTTGAGGAGATAGAATTTTTCCACAGTCGCGCCGATCGAGCGGCTGCTGATTTGTTCGATAACGCCGACCCCGTGATTGGGATAGACGACCTTGTCGCCAATGTGAAAATTCAGGTCCGCACCATTCATAAAAAGGCACCCGGGCAGGAGAAGGGCCTTAGCGAGGGAAACGTTTATCGTTCTATAAACAGGTTACTCCGGCAACGGACGAAAAGCAAGGATTAGTCCCGCTTTGGGACGATTTCGGGGTTGGGCGGGAGCTATATTCGGTTAAAAGCATCTGAATGCATGGCGTAAGTCATTGCAAGGATGATGCTTATATATACTACCAAAGATGGGATCTGATCCGGGTGGGCCTTCCAAGTATGGAATCGGCGCGTACCTTAAAGCCCCCTCACTAACCTGCGGCGAAAGTCCGTTTTTCCATCCAGCCTTGCAGAATCAATACTGCCGCCATTCGGTCAACGGCCTTCGCCCGCCGATCAATCGACAACTCTGTCTCGCGCAGCAGGCGATTCGCCTCCGCCGAGGTCAGCCGCTCGTCCCACAAATGCACCGGCAGCCGGAAGCGTCTACGAAGTTCCTCCGCAAAAACTTGCATTTTCTCTGCCTGCGTTCCTTCGGCACCGCTCATCCGCAGAGGCAAACCGACCACGATCTCCCGCACGTCGTATTTGCGGATCACCTGCTCGAGCAGGGCCAAGTCTGTCCGCTTGTTCCGCCGCTGCAAGGTCTCGATTCCCTGGGCGGTGATTCCAAGGGGATCGGTCACTGCCATGCCGATCCTCCTTGATCCCACATCCAAACCTAGGACTCTGCCAGACGGCTTGTATGTCTTGCCCGACTCGGTGCTCACGCCGCGATTATATGCTCGTAGGCAGCACCCAAGCTTCAATGTCCCTGCATGGCCCGACGGTAGGCCGCGACATTCTTATTGTGCTCTTCGATGGTGCGCGCGAAGCGGTGGTGACCCTGAGCGTCAGCAACAAAATAGTAGTAGTCGCTTCGTGCGGGATGCATGGCCGCTTCGAGCGAACTCTTGCCGGGATTTGCGATCGGACCGGGAGGAAGACCCACATGCTTGTAGGTGTTGTAGCGTGAGGGAAACTGCATATCTGCGTGGTGCAGCGCTCCCTGGTAGGCGCCCGTGAGAAGTTCGGCGTAGATAATGCTGGGGTCGGCGTCTAGCGCGATGCTTTTCTGCAGCCGATTATAGTAGACGCTCGCAACCAGCGGACGCTCTTCAGCGACAGAGGTCTCTTTTTCGATGATCGAGGCCATGATTACGGTACGTTCGACTTCATTCGGGGCAGCCTGAGGGTCCCGGACAGTAGCGCTGACCTCAACCGTGATATTCGATGAATTTGGCGCAAGGGCGAAACCTTCCGCGGCCGGAATCAATCCGATCTGACTCGCGGCTTGGCGAAACTGTTTTACCATGTTTCTTGCCATCTCTTGCATGCTCATCATGCGGCTAAATTCGTATGTTTCGGGGAAAAGGTAACCCTCGAGCGAAGGCGCGCTCGGAGCGATGTCTGCGACGAGCGCAGTATCGGATTGCGCGACTTTCAGGAACTCTTCCGCGGGACCCAGTCCGGCGGCTTCGATCGCACGAGCGATTTCGAACATGGTGAAGCCTTCGGGGACAACGACCGTACGGTAGTAGACGTCGCCGTGCTGCAGGCGTTTTTCGATGTCGATGAGGTTAGCCGGCTTCTCGAAAAAATATTCTCCCGCCTTGAGCGAACGCCGATGGTAGAGGTAGTGCCACAGGATGAACGCTTGCTCGCTACGGATGACCCCGGAAGATTTGAGCGCAGCGGCAATGTGACGCGTGGAGTATCCCGGGCGCAACATAACAAAAGTTTGTGCCGCAGGTTCAACCGGAATCAGCGCCGCCCAGCCGAACCAGCCTCCGACCGCGAGAACTATGATCAGAATGAGGCCGAAGAGTTTTCGCACGATGGCAGTAGTGTAGATGAAAGTGAACGTCCGAGGATAAACCGAAAGGCGAGGGTGGTGAATGAGTTATTGCACCCTTTTCCGCGCGGTATACTCAAATGTTCTGAAGATCATCTAAATACTTCATGAGAAGTCGCTCGCCCATATGGGCCCTGATCCTGGTTGCCGCGACCCTGCCCACCGCAGGGTGTTTGTTCCGCACGCGGCCGGTCGAAGAAACCTACTCCAAGGCTCCGCTTAAGGAATCGTCACAGGAAGCTCTAATCGAGAGCCTCAACCAGCAGGCGGAAAAGATCCAGTCGCTGCAGGCGACGGTGGATATCGATACCTCGGCGGGAGGCGTCAAGAAGGGCCACGTTACCGATTACAAGGAAATTCGCGGCTATGTCCTGGCCCGGAAGCCCGCGATGCTGCACATGATTGGGCTACTGCCGATCGTGCGCACCACGGCTTTCGATATGGTGAGCGACGGGCAGGACTTCAAGTTATGGATTCCGCCGAAGAACCGCTTCGTGATGGGGCGCAACGAAGTGCCGTCGGCGAACCCGGATCAGCCCATGGAAAATATTCGTCCGCAGAATATTTATGAGGCGCTGCTGATTAGACAGGTCGATCCGGACCGCGAGATTGCAGTACTGGAGAACGGTGAAGAAATATTGCACGACGCCAAAGGACATCGCGTCCTGCAGGAGGATTACGAGCTTGTGATCATTCGCAAACGAAAAGACGGTTGGGGACTGGCGCGCAAGATTGTCTTCAGCCGCACCGACTTGCAGCCGCATCGCCAGTATATTTATGACGAGCAGGGCAATCTGGCGACCGATGCCCGTTACGCGAACTATAAAGACTACGATGGCGTGAGCTTCGCGTCGCGCATCGAGATCTACCGGCCGCAGGAAGAGTACGACATCACGCTGAACATGTTGAAGGTGGAAATCAACAAGCCGCTAAGAGACGATCAGTTCACGCTGCAGCAACCGCCGGGCGCGGAAGTTGTGCATCTGGATAAACCGCAGGCAAGCGCGGCGGGAGCGGGGCCGGGATCGAGGAATCAGCAGTGAGAATCAGCAGTAAGGTTGTCATCCCGAGCGAAGCGAGGGATCTTGGTGTTTGCTTGAGCCGGCGTTGCGGATGGTACGGGCAGAAACCAAGATCCTCGCTTCGCTTGGGACGACAGGGTAAGAAACATGATTAACAAAATGATCGTCTCGAACCTGGTGCATCGGCCCGTGCGGTCGCTGATCAGCATCAGCGCCATCGCGCTGGAGGTCACACTGATTCTGCTGATCGTATCTTTTTTCTACGGGCAGTTGAATGGTTCCAAGGAGAGCCAGATGGGCGTGGGCGCGGATTTGATGGTGCAACCGCCCAGCTCTTCGGCGCTGATTGGAGTTACGGGCGCGCCCATGCCGGTAAAGCTGGGAGACGTATTGCGGAAGCTGCCCCACGTCAACGTGGCTGCGCCCGTGATATGGGAACTCACGACAAAACCAACTCTTGAGATTATCTACGGCATCGATCTGACGAGCTACAACAGCATTCCGCCGGCGTTCAATTATCGCTCTGGCGGGCCCTTTCAGGGCGCTTATGACGTGATTGTCGACGACTTCTTTGCCGGGATGAAGAAGGTGAAGGTCGGTGACTCGATTGAGATTCTTAATCATCAATTCCGGATATGCGGAATTGTGGCGCACGGCAAGGGAGCGAGGAAATTTCTGCCGCTCACGACCATGCAGGATCTGATTGGAGCGGAGAATAAAGCTTCGGTCTTCTACGTAAAGGTCGACGATCCCGTGAACACCGATTTGGTGGTGAATGAGATCAAAGCAGTGCCGGGCATGGAAAACTACGCGGCACGCTCCATGCAGGAATATTTATCGATGATGTCGGCGGACAACCTGCCAGGGTTTCAGACCGCGATCCGGATTGTGATTGCTATTTCGGTGATCATCGGCTTCATGGTGATCTTTCAATCGATGTACACCGCGGTGATGGAGCGTACCCGCGAGATTGGGATTTTGAAATCGATGGGCGCGTCGAAGGCCTTCATCGTCAACGTTGTTTTACGCGAAACGGCGCTGTTGGCGATCCTTGGGATTATCGCGGGCATTGCAATCAGCCTGATAACACGGCGGATCGTTCTGATCGAGCGGCCGGTGCTGCGGCTTTTCTGGAGTAGCGAATGGGTAATACGGACGACCGTGATCGCCATCGTCGGGGCGCTGGGTGGGGCATTGTATCCCGCCTACAAAGCGGCACAGAAGGATCCGATTGATGCGCTTGCGTATGAGTAGACTAGTTTCTAGCTGCCCAGCTCTTGCCGTGATTCCTTATGAGATGAACATCTCTTCAATCGTTTTCATCGGCAGAAAAAGCCTGTTTGCCGGGGCCGGCAGTTTGATAAAACCGTATCTCTTGTAGAATGCTTCCGCTGCCTCGTCCTTTGCATCTGTCACTACCGCAACGGACGCCACTGCCTTACTGTGATCGAGCGCTTGCTTTAGGGCGCCCATCAGTAAAAGTTCTCCCACGCCTTGTCCCCTAAACTCCAGGGAGCGAGCCAAGCGCCCAAGCAGTGTCGCAGGGAGTTGCGGATATTTCGGCAGGCCAAGGTCTTTCATCAGTCGCTCCGGCAACTCGCCCGCGTCTACGGCGTATTGCGACAGCGCGTAGAACCCTGCGATGGTTTTGCCATCCGGCGTAAGAATAAATACGGCGGCAACGCGTTTCTTGATCTCCTGGCTGGCCTGCTGCTGGAGGTAGGTGACTAGGCGTTCGTGCTCACACGAAAAAGCCGCTCGATTGTGCTTCTTCTTATCGAAGGGCTCAAAGAAAAACTTGGGCGCGGCATTTTGCGGCAATCAACGAACCTCTTGCTGGAATCGCTTCGCGGCGGCAAGGGCCTTTTCGTTAGGCTTGGGAGGATTCAGCAGCGCGTCTACGAAAATAGTTCGCGCATGCCCCGAGAGTGTTAGAAGCTCATTCTCGCGAATGATCCGGGTCGCAGTATCGGTGGCGCTCATCCGCAGCAGGTCCGTAACGGAAATTCCGCGAAGCGTGGCAGCGGTTTCGATGACTTCTTTTTCCTGCTTGGTGACCCTCGCGTCGAGCCGTTCTGTGCGCTTGGCCGCGGATGTCGCATGACGTTTTCTCGCTAATGCCGGCTGCGCCATAGGGCTGTTCCTCTACAAACAATGTATGGCAGATTGCCACACAATGTCAAGCAGGAGGCCGATTAGCTGGCAGCGCTCGACGGCGGTGTTGTAGAAGGACCCGATTGACGCGCTGGCTAAGAGTAGTTCATTTCACTGGCTTTGCACCTATCCCGATTGTTAGCTCTTCTGGGTTAGACGCAGGCCGCAAAGTAACCGGTCTAACAGCTAGGTCAGCGTCGATGAGGAACTGGGCTATCACTTCCGCTTCAGTTCGTCGAGTATTTCCAGTCTTGAGATATAAGCCACGAAAAGACTCGCCCATTAAAATCTTTCTGTTTCCCAAGGGCACCGGAATTCCTGCGCTCACTATCGCATCGTTGAAATCGCTAGCTAGATCCACAACTTCTTGGTCGGCGGAGCCGGGCCACTCTATGAATATCGAAACTGGAGCGAATGGTCGCAGTATGGAGCTTAATCTCGCTTTTTGGTTGGCGGTTAACCGCCGTGGTTTGAGGGTAGCCTCAAGCTTGAGTCGGGCAACGCGTTCTTCCTCGGCTTTTCGATTTGATTCCGCAGCTTGTTTCTCAGCATTAGCGGCTTGCTCGATGGACTCCGCCGCTCCCCTGTTGGCTCGTGCAATGTCCAACTCAAAAGAGGCCGAGTCCTTCTTCATCCGCGCTATCTCAGATTCCTGAGCCAGAGCTTCGGTGTGTTGCAATGCGATCAATTTCTTGTTGGCGCGCGACTGCATTACGTGAACAACCAGCTCTCCTCCAACCCCTACAACTACTAGCAGCGTGAAAACTGCCGCCCAGTTATCCAGCGCTGCAGTCAGCCCTTCGAGTGCTTCTTTTCCCATGCCGCTCCTCGACGCTAAAGCACCACTACCTTATGTTAACTTAGCGTTGACAATTCGTTTCACCCTACGGTATCTTTAAAGCTTTGGGAAGTCTCGCGGTTGCCCGCCTGATGGTCTGGCGTCCTCGCCGGAGAGTCAACGAGCGGTCTTCTTTGTAATTTCAATCGCGTTTCGCATTTTTTCATTCTGGGAGAGTTCCGATGTCAACCTATTTCCCCAAAGCGGGGGAAATTGTGCGCAAGTGGTACGTCGTGGATGCGGATGGGCAGACGCTTGGGCGTATGGCCTCGCAGGTAGCCCGCATCCTCATGGGCAAAGAAAATCCGCAGTACACGCCGTTTCTCGATACCGGCGATCACGTGATCGTCATCAACGCCGAGAAGGTGCGGACGACCGGAATGAAGTCGGAGCAGAAGCAGTATCACCACTACACAGGTTATCCGGGTGGGCTGCGCACCGAAGATTACCGCAAGCGTTTGGCGCGCAGGCCGGAAAAAATTATTGAAGACGCGGTGCGGCGCATGTTGCCGAAGAATAAATTAGCGGCGCATATGCTTTCGAAGCTGAATGTGTACAAGGGCAACAAGCATCCGCACGAGGCACAGAAGCCGCAGGCATTTCAGTTGATCGTACGCGAACCAAAAGCAGTTAAGGTCGCGCATCAATAGTTCGAAGATTTGAAATTACAAAAGAGGCTCAGGTTCCTGAGGTTTAAGTCAGGAGCTAGAAGCCAGGAGCTAGAAGCTAAATGGCAGAGTTGGTTCAGTACTACGGAACGGGACGACGGAAGCGGGCGATTGCGCGGGTGTATTTGCGTCCGGGCAGCGGAGACTTCAAAGTGAACGGGCGCGCGTTTGAGGAGTATTTCGTTACTCCGGCGCAACGGTCGGCCGCGAAGGCGCCGCTGGCATCCACCGAAACAGCGGCATCGTTCAACATCATCGCGAACGTGCTGGGCGGCGGAGTGCGCGGGCAGGCTGATGCGGTGAAGCTCGGAATCGCGCGCGCGCTGATGCAGTTCAACGCGGAGTTGCGCGGGAAGCTGAAGTCGGAAGGAATGGTTTCGCGCGATTCGCGTGGCAAAGAACGGAAGAAGTACGGGCAGAAGGGCGCTCGTAAACGCTTCCAGTTCTCTAAGAGATAGTACCGAGTTGCGAGTACCGAGTACCAAGCGAGAACCAAGGTTCCGAGCTTCGCTCGGAATGATAAGGATTTTGTCTTGGCTAGAAGCTAAGAGCTAGAAGCTGATCGCTGTTTTTAGGTGTTCAATTCTTCCTGTGCCTCGCGGCGCGGGGCGGGAATGGCAATCGGAGAGTAGTACTCAGTTGCCAGTACTCAGTGCCAGCAGTCTTGCTGGGTACTGGGTACTCGGTACTGACAACTGACTTCCGATGCAGACTGAATAAGGAGGTTCATTGGCAACCATTACCATGAAGGAATTGCTCGAAGCGGGTGTTCACTTCGGGCATCAGACGAAGCGCTGGAATCCCAAGATGAAGGAATACATCTTCGGAGAGCGCAATGGCATTTACATCATCGACTTGCAGAAGACGCTGAAGATGTTCAAAGAGGCGTCGAAATTCGTGCAGCAACTGGCGACCGAAGGCAAGATCGTGCTGTTTGTGGGAACCAAGCGCCAGGCGCAGGATGCGATTGCCGAAGAGGCAACCAAGTGCGGCGGCTTCTATATCAATCAGCGCTGGCTCGGTGGCCTGCTCACCAACTGGGTGACGGTGCAGAAGTCGGTGAAGCGGCTGAAGGAGCTCGATGAAATGGCCACGGATGGCCGCTATGAGCTGCTGCCGAAAAAAGAAGTGATCAAGCTCGAACGCGAGCGCAAGCATCTGCAGGCGAACCTGGCAGGCATCAAGAACATGAGCCGGTTACCGGATGCCGTGTTCGTGATCGACTCGAACAAAGAGCAGATCGCGGTGCGCGAGGCGCGCAAGCTGGGCATCCCGGTGGTTGCGGTGGTGGATACGAATTGCGACCCCAGCGAAGTGGATTATGTGATTCCGGGTAACGACGATGCGTTGCGCGCGATTCGCCTGTTTACTTCGAAGATTTCAGAATCGATCGCCGAGGGCGCGCAATTGATGAGCGACAAACAAGTTGCCGACATGACTGCCGCGACGGAACAAGCCCAAGCACTGGAATTGCAGCAGGCAGAAGATGCGGCAGCGGCCCTCGAACTTCGTTCCCAGGAAGCTGCGGCGGCGTCCGATATGGCGGAAATTGGCGAGGACATCAGTATGGAAGAGGTGCTGGGTGGTCCGGGTAAGCATAAGAAGCCGGTCGCAAACGAAGAAGCTGACGTGCATAAGGTCGAAAGCCAGACGGTTTAGTCAGTACCGAGTTGCGAGTACCGAGTACCCAGTAAAAACCGGGCACGTGGAATATCAGACCCGCGCGGGTCGTCCGGCGCGGGTCAAAGTTTGTAAGGGGCGGGTTTCGAAGTTTCAAGGTTTCAGAGTTGCAAAGGTTCACGAGGGGTGCTGCAGCATCTCGGTCTTTGCAACCTTGAAACTCTGAAACTTTGAAACCTACGAACTAAACCCAGAATTCATAAGGATTCAACGTAATGAGCACTACTATGGCAAACATTTCAGCAGGACAAGTGAAGGATCTCCGGGAAAAGACCGGAGCACCGATGATGGATTGCAAACAGGCCCTGACCGAAGCCAAAGGCGATATGGAGCAGGCGGTCGTGATTCTGCGCAAGAAAGGCGTTTCGGTTGCAGCCAAGAAGGCAACCCGCGTGACCAGCGAGGGCTCGGTGACCAGCTACATTCACGCCGGGGGCAAGATTGGCGTGCTGGTCGAGGTGAACTGCGAAAGCGATTTCGTGGCTCGCACCGACGACTTCAAGGAACTGACGCACGATATCGCCATGCACATTGCGGCCAGCGACCCGAAGTATGTGCGTAAGGAAGATGTCACTGCTGCAGACTTTGCCCGCGAAAAGGATATCTTTCTGGCGCAGGCCGTCGCCTCGGGCAAGCCGCAGAACATTGCGGAGAAGATGGTCGCGGGCAAAATGGAAAAGTTCTACGAAGAGGTCTGCCTGCTCGAGCAGCCCTTCATCAAGGACCAGACCGTGTCGATTGCGCAGCTCATCGCCGCCAAGATTGGCAAGCTGGGCGAGAACATCAGCGTGCGGCGGTTTGCGCGTTTCAAAGTGGGTGACGCGGGCGAGACCGTCGCGGTCACCAAGCCTACCGAACAGAAAGCGGAGTAATTCAAAGGCGCCCGATGGGCGCCTTTTTGTGATTGTCTTTTCGTAGTTTGTGCGGAGCGGGCGGCGGGACGACGCCGCTACTAAAGACCTACATGACCTCGACTACCCCTGCTTTCAAACGCGTTCTGCTCAAACTTTCCGGCGAGGCCCTGGCTGCCAATCAGGGATTTGGCGTCGACACGGCGCGAATCCACGAGGTCGCGGCCGAATTGGCCGACGTCCACAAGCTGGGTGTGCAGCTTGCCATCGTGGTTGGCGGCGGTAATTTTTTTCGCGGCGTAGCCGACCAGGCTCGAGACATGGACCGCGTCTCTGCCGATCACATGGGCATGCTCGCCACGGTAATCAACGCGCTCGCACTTCAGGATGCGCTGGAAAAGCAGAAGGTCTACACGCGCGTGCAAACCGCGATTGAGATGAACCAGGTGGCGGAGCCGTTCATCCGGCGGCGCGCCATCCGGCATTTGGAAAAAGGCCGGGTAGTGATTTTCGCAGGTGGCACGGGGAATCCCTACTTTTCGACCGACACGGCCGCATCCCTGCGCGCCATGGAGATCAAAGCCGACGCAATTCTCAAGGCCACGAAAGTTGACGGCATTTACGACGCCGATCCCATGAAAGTAAAGGACGCCAAAAAATTCGCCGACATCACTTACATGGATGTGCTGAAGCTGGGGCTCAAGGTGATGGATTCGACCGCCATCAGCTTGTGCAAAGACAATAATCTTCCCATCATCGTCTTCAACTTGAATCAGCACGGGAATATCCGGCGCGTTCTCAGCGGCGAAAAGATTGGGTCGAGGGTGGGCGCTTAGTTCTTTAGCCACGGATTTGCGCGGATTCACATGGATTATTTTTTGATTCTTGATCCGTGCTGA
>JBAPOI010000699.1:0-30749 GCA_049279555.1 Candidatus Sulfotelmatobacter sp. | reverse complement strand
CGAGCCGATCTTAATGAATGTTGGTCTCTGCTTGCCGCAGCCCGGCTTCCTGAAGGGACTGCGCGAGATCGTCACCAAGAACGGTGCGCTCCTGATCTTCGACGAAGTAAAAACCGGCGCAAAACTCGGCTGGGGCGGCGCTAGCGAATACTTCAACGTGAAACCAGATATGATTTGCCTCGCCAAATCAATCGGCGGCGGATTTCCCCTCGCTGCTTTCGGCGCGAGCAAGTCTGTGATGGACCTTATCTCGCAACACAAGGTCTTCCACGGCGGCACCTACAACACCAATCCGGTGTCGATGGCTGCCGGCCTCGCCACCTTCCGCGAAGTCCTCACTCGCGACAACTACGCGCACGTCGACAAACTGGGGAAGAAACTTGCCGAAGGGTATCGCAAGACCATCGCGAAAGTAGGCCTGCAAGCTTACATCGCGCATGCCGGCGCTAATGGCGCTCTGATGTTTTATCCGAAGGAAATTCGCAACTACCGCGACTGGACCACGATCGATATCGATCTCTGGCGCCACTACTGGTTCGCCATGGTCAACCGCGGTGTGATGCCCCAGCCCTACTGGTGGGATGAGCAGTGGACGATTTCTGTTCAACACACCGAGGCTGACATAGACAAGCATCTCTTGGCTTTCGACGACATCGCAGCTTCGCTTGCGAAAGTGCAACAAGAACGCGAAGCACCAGTCGCTGTTGCGCACTAATTTGCTGTGCGTGTGGAGCGGACGCCCTCGCCCGCTCTGCACAACATCGGCAAGAACGATGCATGAGGCAGTGCTCGTGTGGGGACAGCCGCGCCTCGGTTGTCCGCCGAGCGAAGCTCGGCTGATGTTGCATTTGGGTGGCGCTGCGCTTTAGCGCTGCGATTTCCAGGTTCTTAAGAAAAGCGGCTTTAGCCGCTGTAGTCCGGATCTCCTTGTCCACGTCGACCCAACCCGCCCAGCCGCACCTGATCCGCGCCCTCGGACGCCGCGACCTCGTGCTTCTTTTCGTCGTTGCCGTTTTCAATCTCAACGTGGTCCCCTCGATCGCTGCCAACGGCGGCGCCACCATCTGGTTGTGGATCGTCTCCTTACTTCTTTTTTTCTGGCCGCAAGGCATCGCCGTCATCGAACTCGCGCATCGCTATCCCGGCGAAGGCGGAGTCTATCTCTGGGCCAAAGAGGTTTTCGGCGACTTTCATGGATTCCTCTCCGGCTGGTGTTACTGGACTAACAACATGCTCTACGTGCCGACGGTCATGCTCTACTTCGTCGGCGTCTCGGTCTTCGCGCTGGGTCCGAGCCACGCGACGCTCGCCGATAACAAGACCTTCGCACTCATCACCTCGCTCGCTCTTCTCGCATTGCTCACCGTCCTAAACGTAGTTGGCCTCGGCGTCGGCAAGTGGATCAACAACCTCGGCGCGATCGGCACTTTCATCGCCGCCGCAGTCCTGATCGGTCTCGGCGCGCTTATCTGGTGGCGCTTCGGCACGACGATCACTGCCGCAGATTTTAAGGTTCCGACCGATCCTCGGTTTGTCCTCAACTCCTTCGGCGTGATCTGCTTCGGCCTGGTCGGCCTCGAACTCGCCTCTGTCATGGGCGACGAAATTCAAGATCCCCGGCGCACTCTTCCCGGTGCAGTCGCGTTAGGCGGAGTTCTCTCCGGCGCGCTTTACGTGGGTGCGACGCTCACACTTCTCATCGCCGTCGGAAAAAACGTCAACGTATTGCAGGGAATTGTTCAGGCTGTCAGTCACATGGCTGGCCGCGTTGGAGTCCCGTGGATCACGGTTCCATTCGCGCTCATGCTCGCGCTTTCGATTGCCGGCATCGGCTCTGCCTGGATGGGCGGTTCTGCCCGCATTCCGTTTGTCGCCGGCCTCGACTCTTACATGCCTTCGTGGCTCGGCAGGGTTCACCCGCGCTACGCCACACCCTACGCTGCTCTCATCGTGCAGGCAATTGTTTCGGCTCTGCTCGTAATCACAAATTTCTTCGGCGCTGGCGTTCAGGAAACTTTCCAGAAGCTCCTCGCTCTGGCGGTCGTGTTGCAACTTGTTCCGTTCCTCTACATGTTCGCCGCGCTCGTGCGATTTGCGCTGCGTGAAGCTGCGCCGCAAGGCCAATACGGTCGAGCCACGCTGTTCTTAGCCGGTCTAAGCGGACTTTTGACAACGATCCTAGGCATCGCGCTCGTATTCTTTCCCGCCCAGCAGATCACGTCGCTCTGGTCCTATGAGTTATGGATGTTCGGCGGCACATTGTTCTTCATCGGTCTCGCCGCATTTTTCTTCTTCGTCTATGGCCGCCACAAAGCCCCGCTGCCAACGATCGGGAAGGGCACGACTTTAGTCGTGCCGTTGAGCGAATAGAATGACGCGGCTTTAGCCGCTCAGGTACTCAGGAGGGACAAACGAATGTCCGGCGGAATCAAAACCGACGTAAAGTCGTATCAGATGTATATCAACGGCGAGTGGGTCGCGAGCAAGTCCGCGAAGACCTTCCCAGTCTACGATCCCTCTACTGAAGAAATTATCGCCCAAGTTCCTGATGGCGGCCCCGACGACGTCAACCGCGCTGTAGCCGCCGCTAAAGCTGCATTCGAAGAAGGTCCATGGGCTACCAGTACGGCGCAGGAACGCGGCCGCGTCCTTTTTCGCCTATCCGAGAGAATCCGCGCCAATCTCCCAGCGCTCGCCGAACTCGAATGCCGCAACACCGGCAAGCCTATCGTCGAGGCTGAATTCGATATCAACGACACCGCAACCTGCTTTGATTACTACGGCGGCATGGCTACCAAAGTCGTTGGCTATGTGAACCCCGTTCCCGACAACGCGATGTCCCTCTCGCTCAAAGAACCGGTCGGCGTCGCCGGGCAAATCATTCCGTGGAACTATCCGTTGCTGATGGCCGCTTGGAAACTCGCGCCAGCCATCGCAGCCGGCTGCACCTGCATTCTGAAGCCCGCCGAACAAACGCCGCTTACCGCGCTCGAGTTTGCAAACTATTTCGCCGATTGTGGGCTTCCTCCGGGCGTCGTCAACATCATTACCGGCTTCGGAGAAACCTGCGGCGCACCGCTCGTTCAGCATCCGGACGTGAACAAAATCGCCTTCACCGGCAGTGCCGCTGTCGGCAAAATCATCGTCAAGCAGGCCGCCGACACCGTGAAGCGCGTTACCCTCGAGCTCGGAGGCAAGTCACCTAACATTTTCTTCGCCGACGCCGATTTCGAAGCGGCCATCGACGGCGCACTCTTCGGAGTATTCATCAATCAAGGCGAAGTCTGCTCCGCCGGAAGCCGCATCCTGGTTCAGAAATCGATCTACAAAAACTTCCTCGAAGCAATGACCGAGAAAGCGAAGAAGATCAAGCTCGGCCCGCCACTCGATCGCGAAACCAAAATGGGTGCGCTCGTCAGCAAAGAGCAATACGACCGCGTGAACTCTTACATCGAGATCGGCAAGAAAGAAGCCAAGCTCGTCTCCGGTGGCGGACGCCCCGAGAAAATCGGCAAAGGCTACTACGTGCAGCCCACGATTTTCTCCGACGTCACCAACTCCGCCCGCATCGCCCGCGAGGAAATCTTCGGCCCAGTCGCCGCAGTGATCCCGTTCGAGGACGAAAAAGACGCGCTGAAAATCGCCAACGATTCACCCTACGGTCTCGCCGCCGCAGTCTGGACCCGCGACATCTTCAAGGCGATGCGCGCAGTAAAGGCTCTGCGCGCCGGCATCGTCTGGGTGAATCATATGCAACCAACCTACGTAGAAGCCCCCTGGGGCGGCTACAAACAGTCCGGCTTCGGTCGCGAACTCGGCCCCTGGGGTATCGAAGAATATCTCGAAACCAAGCAGGTCTACATCAATCTGAACGAAGCCCCAATCGGCTGGTACTAAACTTTGCTGTCACTGATGCCTGGTATTGATAAATGAAGGCGCGATCTCAAACCCCTTGTCATCCTGAGCAATCGAAGGACCTGCTGTTGTATGCGGCGCCACGACGGCCGCAAGACGTTCTCATGAGAAACTGATTATGAGTACAATTCAACTACGCACCCAAATCCCCGGCCCCAACTCCCGCGCACTCAGCGAGCGCCGCGCCCAAGCCGTGCCCCGCGGCCTTTCCCACGGCACGCCCATTTACGTCGCGAAGGCCGAAGACGCATGGCTCGAAGACGTCGACGGCAATCGTTACATCGATTTTGCCGGCGGCATCGGTTGCGCCAACGCCGGCCATCGCCAGCAGCCCGTCGTCGATGCCATACGCGGACAGCTCGATAAATTTCTCCACACCTGCGTTCAGGTCACGCCCTACGAAGGCTACATCCGTCTCGCCGAACGCATGAACGAAGTCACTCCGGGCAAGTTTCCCAAGAAAACTCTATTCGTCAACAGCGGCGCCGAAGCTGTCGAGAATGCCGTCAAGATCGCTCGCGCCTACAAGAAACGTCCCGGTATCATCGCCTTCGAAGACGCATTCCATGGCCGCACCATGATGACTCTGGCGCTTACCAGCAAGACTCATCCGTATAAAGCCGGCTTTGCGCCATTTCCCGGCGAGGTCTATCGCGTTCCCTTCGCTTACTGTTATCGCTGCTCCTATAACCTGAAGTATCCGTCCTGCGATCTGTATTGTGCCCGCCACCTCGAAGACACTTTCAAGCGCGTCGTGGCGAACGAAGAAGTTGCGGCCGTGATTGCCGAGCCGGTCATGGGCGAAGGCGGTTTCATCGCTCCGCCGCCTGACTATTTCAAGGTTCTAATCGATCTCTGCCACAAGCACGGCATCCTCTTCATCGCCGACGAAGTGCAATCCGGTTTCGGACGAACCGGCGCAATGTTTGCCAGCGAACGCTACCGCATCGAACCTGACCTGATCGTCACAGCGAAATCGCTTGGTGGAGGGCTGCCGCTCGCTGCCGTCACTGGCCGCGCCGAAATTATGGACGCGCCCGCCGTTGGCGGTCTCGGGGGAACGTTTGCGGGGAATCCCCTCTCGTGCGCCGCCGCGTTAGCCGTCCTCGATTTGTTTGAAAAGGAAAATCTGCTAGCCCGAGCCGATGAACTCGGTGAGCGCTTCCAGCGCCGTGCCCTCGAATGGCAGCGCCGCTGGCCGATCGTCGGCGACGTGCGCGGCCTCGGCGGCATGCAAGCCATCGAACTCGTGAAGTCACAAGAAACAAAAATCCCGGCAACCGACGAAACCAAGCAGATCACGCGCTATTGCTACGAGCACGGCCTGATCACCATCACCGCAGGTTCCTATTCAAATGTGATTCGTGTGCTTGTCCCGTTGGTTGCCACCAACGACCAGATTAACGAAGGCCTCGACGTTCTGGAATCAGCACTAGCCGCCGTCTGTGACAAGAAAGGCGTCGTAGCGCAGCTAGTCTAAAAGCGTTGTCATCCTGAGCGAGGATTGATCTACGCGCCCAAGCGCGAAGATCAACCGCAGTCGAAGGACCCCTGCAGTCTAGGTACCATTGAAGAAGCCGCAGGGAGTTCTCAAGATGCAGTGTGCTTTCCGTGAAAAGGTGAACCCATGAACACGATAGCCGCGCCGCCCGCCATCAAGCTTACCCATTACATCAACGGCCGCTGGACCGATTTGTCCGCCGGTTCATCGAAGCAAGAATGGCGCGACGTAATCAATCCCGCGACCGGCGAGGTTCTGGCCCAAGTCCCGCTCGCCGACGCGCATGAAGTCAATCAAGCCGTCGAAACCGCAGCCGCTGCCTTCCCCGAATGGCGCCGCACGCCGCCCGAAGACCGCATCCAGCCACTGTTCAAGCTGAAGATGCTGCTCGAAGATCATATTGATGACATCGCCCGCATCATCACCCAGGAAAATGGCAAGACCTTCGCCGAAGCCAAAGCCGAGATGCGCCGCGGGATCGAGAACGTCGAAGTCGCCTGTGGCATCCCCATGATGATGCAGGGCTACAACCTCGAAGACGTCGCCCGTGGCATCGACGAGATGATGATCCGCCAGCCTCTCGGCATCGTCGCGGCGATCACGCCCTTTAACTTTCCCGGCATGATTCCGTTTTGGTATCTGCCCTATGCCATCGCCACCGGCAACACCTTCATTCTCAAACCGAGCGAGCGCGTTCCACTCACCATGCGCTACGTCTACGAACTCATGGAGAAGATTGGATTGCCCAAAGGCGTGGTGAATCTGATTAACGGCGGCAAGGCTGCAGTCGATGCGCTGCTCGACCACCCAAAAATCCGCGCCATCAGTTTCGTCGGGTCGACGCCGGTCGCAAAGTATGTTTACTCTCGCGCCGCCGCCAACGGCAAACGCGCGCAATGTCAGGGTGGGGCGAAAAATCACGTTATCGTTCTCCCTGACGCCGACATGCCCATGGCCACGCAAATCATCAGCGACAGCGCCTTCGGATGCGCGGGTCAGCGCTGCCTCGCCGTCTCCGTCGCGGTCACGATTGGCGAAGCGCAGAAAACGTTCCGCGACTCCATTGCCGACGCCGCTTCAAAACTTAAAGTCGGCAACGGCCTCGAAGACGGCATTCAAATGGGCCCCGTGATCACGTCACAAAGCAAAGAGCGCGTCGAATCGCTCATCGGCCTCGGGGAGAGGCAAGGTGCGAAAGTTCTCCTCGACGGCCGCAACTCAAAGATTCCGAATTATGAATCCGGCAACTTCGTGAAGCCAACCATTCTCGACAACGTTCCTGCGACGAGTGACCTTGCTGACACAGAAATATTCGGCCCTGTCTTAAGCCTGGTCCACGCCGACAACATGGACGATGCTCTCGCCTTCCTTGAACGCAGCGCCTACGGCAATCAGGCATCACTCTTCACCTCGAGCGGATCGGCCGCGCGCCGCTTCCGCTACGAAGCGCCCGCGGGAAATATCGGCATCAACATCGGCGTCGCCGCGCCCATGGCCTACTTCCCCTTCAGCGGATGGAAGAACAGCTTCTTTGGCGATCTTCATGGCCAGGGCCGCGACGCCATCGAGTTCTACACCGACAAGAAAGTAGTAGTCGAACGCTGGGCCAAAGAGCACAGCCGGAAATTCTAGCCACGGATTTCACGGATTTACGCAGATACAGCAATTGATTGATTCGTGAAAATCCGGGGTAATAAATTTGAAGGATTCCATGACCACAACGCTAACGACCCCAACCATGTCCGGCAAAGAAATCGTCGATCTTTCCCGCAAACACACGCTCTACGAGTGGTCGGCGCAGTCGAAGGTCGATCCCATTCCCGTCGCCAGCGCCAAAGGGATTTACTTCTACACGCCGGAAGGGAAGCGCTTCATCGACTTCAACAGCCAGCTCATGTCCGTCAACATCGGACACGCCGACCCGCGTGTCATTCAAGCCATCAGCGAGCAGGCGGCGACGCTTGCCTACGCGAACCCATTCATGGCTACGGAAGTTCGCGCGCGCCTTGGCGCGAAGCTCGCCGAGATCACTCCGGGCGATATCGACACGTTCTTCTTCACCAACGGAGGAGCCGAGGCTAACGAGAATGCCATCAAGCTCGCGCGCTTCTTCACCGGACGTCACAAGATCATCGCGCGCTATCGTTCCTATCACGGCGCGACTGCGGGAGCGATCAGCCTTACCGGCGATCCCCGCAGATGGGCTGCGGAGCCTGGTATTCCGGGCGTGGTGCATGTGCTCGATCCTTATCACGGTATCGAGCGCGGTTGGGAATCGGCCGAGTCTTCGCTTGCCATGATTGAGGAGACCATTCAGCTCGAAGGTTCGCCAACCATCGCAGCGTTCATTCTCGAGCCGGTAACTGGAACGAACGGCGTTCTCGTTCCACCCGATGGATATCTCGTCGGCCTGCGCAAGATCTGCGACAAATACGGAATCCTGATGATTGCCGATGAAGTGATGTCTGGCTTTGGGCGAACCGGCGAATGGTTCGCGGTCGATCACTGGAAGGTTGTTCCCGATCTGCTTTGCATGGCGAAAGGCCTGACTTCGAGCTATCTTCCGCTGGGAGCGGTTGGAATGCGGCAGCACATCGCGCAGCATTTTAACGACAAAGTTTTTTATGGAGGACTGACCTATAACAGCCATCCCATGGGATGCGCGGCGGCGCTGGCGACCATTCGCGTATACGAAGAAGATAGTCTGATCGACAACGCGAAAAAAATGGGCGCGATCCTGAAAGAGCTGGGCGCCGGGTTGCAAGCGAAGCATCCGTCGGTGGGCGCGGTGCGCTCCATCGGACTGTTCGGCATTGTCGAACTGGTGCGCAGCCGCAAGACGCGCCAGCCCATGGCTCCCTTCAACGGCACCTCGGAGGAGATGGCCGCTCTCGGCCGCTTCTTCCGCGAGCAGGGCCTCTACACCTTCGTCCGCTGGAACACTTTCTTCACCAACCCTCCGCTCTGCATCAACGAGCAGCAGCTGCGCGAGGCCTTCGCGATCATCGACCGCGGGCTGGAGATCACGGATAAGGCTGTGGTCGGGTAGTCGCAAGCATCGACCGACCCAATTCTTAGCGGGCAGCCGTTGCCTTGGGGGACTTAGCCTTTGCGGTCTTGAAGCTTGACTCGGTAAACCAGCCCAAGAGTTTTCGGGTTTCCAGCGAAAACTGGAAGTTCGAAAAATTAGTCTGGACTACTCCGCAGAGTTCGACGGCTCTACTTCGAACAATCTCATCGCCCACTTTGTGAATCGTGCGTGCAACGCCGGATCTAATCCATTCCTCCATCTCAGCTGGCTTGTCTTGAAAGCTGACGTAGAACGTCAGCACTTCGCGCCACCAGTCGTCCCCCTTTAGGAATGCGTCAAGGCGCTGATTTGCCCGGTCGGGCTGAAGCTGCACCAAGTCCTTGGCCGCAAGGAATTCTTGGAACGACAGGTGAGGGAACGACAGAATCGAGCCGGTCGGGACAAGCAGACAATCTGCAATCAGCTCGCTTAGAAGCTCTCTAAATCTGTATTGCAAACCCGAAACCCTTTCCTGGACCGCCGACTGTACATCGCGGATTGAGCAGTCTCGCTTCTTCTCAACGTGTAATACGCCAGCTAGGTGGCTTAACACGGCGATTTTCGTCTGCGAAGCGAACTTGGAGCCTCGGCTGATATTCTTGGCGGCATCCCAACCACCGGCGAGCAGTCGGACGAACATCTCGTACAGGCGGGGTCTGCTTTCCGGAAGGCTTTCGTGGCCATGCTTGTAGACCGCGAGAATCAGTGTTCCGAGGAGCGGAACCGTCATAAGCGACGCCATCGAGGGCACCTGGGCAAGCTTTTCGTAAAACTCCGAGACCTTGCTTGGCTCCCCTTCAAGCCACTTTTCGACCAACTGCCGGACTTCCTGATCGTCGAATGGCTGTACCTCCAGGCGGCGCAGCCACGACAGCCACGGCCCGCTCACATGGTCACGCGCTGTCATTATGATCTGCGTTTTCGGCGACGCGCCGGATGCAGCTAGAGTCGCAATGTCCACCTGACGATCATGTGAGGGAACCTCGTCCAGTCCGTCCAGATAGATCCTTAGGGTCCAATCGCTAGTGGATCCAGGCTGGTGAATTTCTCGCCAGATTGCCGTCAACTCATCAGACGGTAGGAAGGCGTCCTTGAATGTCAGAAGCGGGCCATCTAGTTTGTGCAATTGGATGTATATAGGTAACACCTTCGATGTCCTCTTTTCCAGCGCCTCAATGTCACGTAAGGCATTCCATTTGCAGAACGAGGTTTTACCGTAGCCGGCCGGCCCGGTAATCAGGAGTGGCGCCGCCGTTTGCTCCAGCAGCTTTGTGCCAAACATTACTTTGTTAGACCCGTGCGCCGCAACGACGACCGAGGGCAACCGGCGTGAGAGGTCGGATACTATGTAGAAGTTCGACAGATCGGGTGACCCGATCAGTCGAATAGGATTGTCTTTAAAGTTCATGCCGCTGAGATCGTTCGACAAGGCGATCTGCCCGCGCAGTTTTTCAATAAGCGGAGCGGCTTGATCCAGCAGGCTGGCTGACCGCCCATGAAGGATCTTGGCCCCACCGAGCGGAACCGAAATACCAGACCTGCCCCTCGCGAGTTTTTGTGGGTCCGCACCCGGCCCGATCCTGTACACGTTGAATCCGGAGATCCACGCTTCCTGCAGGTCGCTGGCCAGCTCGAAAGCAGCCCGCGCCACCGCATCCGCGACATCCCCCCCAGCCCGTTTCAGGGAGGCGACCAGGTTGCCCAGGTTCCGAAACGAGTTGGCGAGCCGCGCGGCCTCTTGCTCGCCCATCGGAAGCTCAACGTCCTTCGGACGAGGCAGGACGAGCTTCAATTCGTGGGTACGCAGAGTGCAGGCCAGTCGCGGTCGCACATACGGCGCTCTTCGTCCTTGCGATTGTGCTACCGAAAAGCCCTCTTTGAACAGAAGTCGGGCAACCGACGAGTCTGCTTCCAGTTCGTCTCTCAGGTACTTGACGTGCGCTCCGAGAAACTTGACATTGGCAAGCAGGAAATCCGGCCAATACCTCTTGAATTTTGTAAGGAGATCGTTGCCGCAGATGAAGGCAACTTGGCCCGACCGTCGTTCGAGCGCGCCCTTGATGGACTCCATTGCCTGCGGCGTGCATTCGTGCGGCGTAATCACGTAGGCGCGCGCGATGGACCGCGACTGCCCCTGCCCATCCAGAATGGCAGTATCGAGCGCTTGCTCCACCTGATGGAAAACTGTCCTCGCGCCACAGCCAGAGTCCGCGGAACCGGTAATTTTATCGTTCTTTATGACACAGGCGTTCAGGATGGTCTCGCCCATCGGGCCGTCGGAGCAGAACACAATGTCCTTACCGTATTCGCTCGCCCCGTGGGTCGACCGGACGCTAGTGCAGTCGGGCATTCTGGTTAACAGAGCTTCGACCGCGCGCCGCAAGGCGTCCTCATTCTCAAAGCCCTCGATAAAACGCTTGAGGTCGTCTGTCATTGCACGCAACCCTCGGGGCCGACTTGTTGGGCCGGCCTGCTGAAAGTATATCGGAGCGCGTCAGCTCAGTATCGCGTCGCCAAGCCACCGGAGCAGCGTCGCCGAGGGCTCCCCAAAAATCCGCAGTCCACCGTGACATCCGACCTTGTGCACAGCCAGCAAGCCGTCGCATCATTGCCAAGCAAGCAGTAGCGCCAGGTCACACAATTATGGAACGGGCCGACAAGATGAGCGGAGACAGCACGGCATGCGATACATCGCGGATTGCCGATTTCGCCTACTCGCAAGCTCAGCAAATGCCGCATTTCCAATATTTTCCGTGCAAGTTGTTCCGGCTCAATATTTTAGCCGGGCTCGCTCAGATCGAAAGTCCACAAGTTGCTGATTGTAGATATTTTAGCGATTCGATCTGTGTTTTTTTTGATCTGGAATCTGGGCGTGCCGAAGGCTTTCAGGTCGGAATTCCTTGCGGAGTTTGTGCTTGCTCACGCGGGCATGGGGTCCTTCGACTGCGCGAGCCATTGGCTTCGCCAATGTCTCGCTTCGCTGAGGATGACAGACTGTGAAAGATCACGAGTATTTCGTCTACATCATGTGCAGCCGTTCGGGAACACTTTACATTGGGATGACTAACAACATTTACCGCCGTGCACTGCAACACAAGCGCGGCGAAACGGAAGGCTTTAGCAGCAAGTATCATTGCGACCGGCTGGTGTATTACGAGAGCTTCGACGATGTCTACAAAGCCATTGGCCGCGAGAAACAATTGAAGGGTTGGAGGCGGTCGAAGAAGACTGCATTGATCGAATCAAAGAATCCTCGCTGGCAGGATATGGCCGAGAAGTGGGGAGCAGAAATGCTCTTTGCAGGCGAGGCAATCCATAAGCTGTCATCCTGAGCGGAGTTGGCGTTCGCGAAGCGAAGACCAACGCAGTCGAAGGAGCCCGGTGAAGCTAGGAAGCGCCTAAAGAGGCGTCAAGGAATTCTCATTGTGCTGAGTGCGTTGTGAGAATTCCTTGAGGCGACACAGGAACTGCCGGAAGTGCAAGGGGTCCTTCGACTGCGCGGGACATTCGCTTTGCGAATGTCCGCTCCGCTCAGGATGACAACGTGTTAAGTCCGGCGAGGATGTACACGGCGGACAGCCGGCGGCGGCTGTTCCTACATAGAGCTATTGTCGGCGACGTGGTCAGGAGCGCCAGACGCGCTGTTGAACGTCGAGCGAAGAGAACATTACAGGCTCGTGGTGAACGCTGGTGGCGTGGCGATTGATGGCGGTGGCGGCCTGCGTGCGAAGGTTGCCATCGCGGGAATCGAAATCGAAGGTGCTGACGTGGTGCGCGCAGCGAGTGCAGGTAAACTTCATGCCGCCCTTAATCCGCACGATCGTGTAATGCCGCTTCACAATTCCGAGTGTAGTCTTTTGCGGCGCGAAGGATAGGCACGGGGGTGTGGCGGCGAAGGTAACGATAGGGGGATGGGTGGTGGGAGTTCCATTGTGGGAATGGGCACTGTGGCGCTGCAGGCAGGATATGGATGCGAGCCAAACGCGCGTAATTATGCGTCGCAAAAAGCGCGCCGCGCCGCACGGCTCGCTCAGGTCCTTCGTCGGGCAAAGAGCGCCCTCCTCAGGATGACAACTCTAGAGCGTCGCTACTTCGCTAGGCGGTTGTACTTCTTTAGCACTTCGCGGAGGCGGTCGTGGGGCAGGGAGATGACCTCGTGATCGTCGATACCCTTCATGGTTTCAGCCGCGACCATCGCATTGATCACGGCTTCTTCGGTGGCTTGCACGGTGGCAAGAAAAATAGGGTCGAGGGAATCGTTGGGCAGCATGGTGAGTTGGTGCAGGCCTTTGGTTCCTACCGCACCGGGGTTGGCAGTAGAGAAGGCAAGGAAGATGTCGCCGGATCCGTCGCCCGAGTAGCTGCCGTCGCGGCCAAGGCCCAGGGACACTTTCTTCGCGATGCGCTTGAGTTGCGTGGGGATCAGTGGGGCGTCGGTGGCTACGATGACGATGATGGAGCCGGTGTCGCTGCCACTGAGCGGCCCTGTGGGCCGCTGGACAGCCGAAGGCGGCTGTCCCCACATGGACTGGGAAGAGTCCGCGGTTTCGTCACCATAGGCGGGCTTTTCGGGGATTTCTTTGCCGACTGGAACGCCTGCGATGCGGAGCTGATCCCGGCGTCCGTAGTTGCATTGAACCAGAACGCCCACGGTATAGCCACCGGATTTTGCGTCGAGAACGCGCGAACTGGTTCCAATGCCGCCTTTGAATTCGTTGCAAATCATGCCTGTGCCGCCGCCGACATTGCCTTCTTCGACCGTGCCGGAATGCGCTGTGTCGAGTGCGTGCCAGGCGTCCTCGGGATGAACATGGAATCCGTTGATGTCGTTAAGCCAGCCGTCCCAGGTTTCGGCGACCACCGGGAGCGACCACCAATAACCTTCCATGTCAGGCGTGCCGTGCTTAACCTTCCACCCGATGACGGCGTCGCGGACGACGCCGACGCTATGCGTGTTCGTGATCATCACAGGGCCGTTGAGAAAACCGGAATCGTCGACCCAAGTGGTGCCGGTCATCTCTCCATTGCCGTTCAGCGTGAACCAGGCGGCAAAAACCGCGTCGTTGGAGGTCTTACCTCGGGGATGAATGGCTGTGACGCCGGTGCGCACGGGACCCTTTCCAACTACAAGTTTGCCTTCGCCGGAGATGAGCGTGGTGTGGCCGACCTCGACTCCTTTGACGTCAGTGATGGCGTTGTTCGGGCCGGGCGTGCCGTCGAACGGAACTCCGAGATCGCGGGCGCGAGGCTTGGATTGGGCGTTCACAGAGAGCTGCGCGGAGAGCGTGAGAGCGAGCAGTGCAACTAGAACGATGCGGTTGGCAAGATATAGGAACATGAATGGCCTCCGAGCAACGAGGAAGTATATTAAGGATGCGCTAACGAGCGGAAGTAATAGTGGCGGCCGCGGGGAGCAGGTTCCCTTCGATTCGGCGAGATGGATGGGGATGGCGAACATCGCCAGATAGGCGATGGCATAGTAAGGTGAATCGCCAGGTCAGTAAAAGCTCATAAGCTTCTTGCGGCCCGAGCCCGATGAGCGCGACCGCTGCCGGAGAGGGTGATCGATCCGAGAAAAAGAACTGAGTTGAACCGCGGCTTCGGTGCCCCGCAACGAGAAGTGTTCCCCGGCGCTCAACGAGCCTCTTCTTGAGGAATAAGAAAAAACGGAAACAGGAAGCCAACATTAGAACACAAGGAAGATGAGTGAGCAGAAGTAGAAATTACGAATGCCTGACGGTCGGTTGTCGAGAGGGCAGGCGGAAACTCAAGCAGGGGAGTATCCGAAATCGACTCCCCTGCCGCACGTCGGTTTAGTGGTGATCGTGGTCGCCGTGGCTGTGCCGCCAGGTCCAGTATTCTTTCTGCTCCTCAGGACGCAGCTTGCGGAAATCGCGATCCGGATCGCGATGGTATTCGCCAGCCCACTGGTGGTAGAAGACGACCTCGTTATCGTTCCAGACGTGATAGTCGCTGTAATAGGGGTCATAGACACGGTAGTAATGATGCCCACCGCATGCCATGCCCAACACAGAAGACGCCAGGGCGGCGGCGAGAAATAGCGAACTGACGAAACGCGACTTGCGGTCCATGCGGTAAATAATCCTCCTCGAGTTTGTCGATTTCAACATCGTCCGACTCGCAGGAAAATTGAGCGGATTCAGATTCGTTGCCCCTTCGCGCCACCGGGTTGTCTGCTTACGCCGGCAAAGCTTCATGCCTTCACGTTCAGCTTTGCCAGATCGCCTTTCAATTGATCGATAGTCTGCATTTGGATCGTGTGCATCCCAAGTTTTGCGGCGCATTCTAGGTTCAGAGAGCGATCGTCGATGAAGCAGCAGTCTTCCGGAGCGATCTGTGTAAGCTCGATAGCCAGCTGGTAAATGCCGCTCTCAGGTTTACGCAAGCCGACGAAACAGGAACTCACAAACACGCTGAAGATTTCCCGCAACCCAAACTTGTCGATGCGATACAAGTTCAAGTCGCGCGACTCGTTGTTGATCGTGCCCATGAAGTATTTATTCGCACCGGCCAGCGTGCGGACGAAGTTTAGAACCTCGGGCATCGGCCGCGACAGCGAAAACATATAATCCCGGAACTGATCACGACTGAAGGAACGGTCACGATAAAATACAGTGCGATCCAGGTACTCGTCGAGAGAGATTTTGCCGCGCTCGAATGACGAGACCACCATCTCGTGCCGGGCCTGAAACTCCTTCGCATCGAGATGAAAATGTTCGAGCGCGTCGGCGCGTTCGGTATGGTCCCACGCATTAGTGAGCAGCACTCCTCCAACGTCCCAGAAAATGGCGCGAATCGCAGACACGGGTGAAACCTCCTTTTGTCATTCCGAGCCGTTTTTTGGCGAGGAATCCGCTTTGAATTTCTTCAGAAGACTAAGAGTGTAGATCAATTCGGATTAGTGTTTGTAGATGCTGGTCTCGGGATGGTAGTTGCGCCAATCGAACCAGTAGTCTTTCAACGCTGGGACGCGGTCGAGGCACTTTCCTTGCGCCGGGCCAGAAATGGCGCAGCCTTGAAAGTTCCACTGGCTCGCGGTACGTGTGTCGAGCAAGGTCCAGTTTTTCGTTTCGGGTTTAGCGTCAGGAGTCTTTCCTGCCTGAGCCTCGGCTGGTTCCTCGCCTTGCAGAAAGAATTCTGCGTCTTTGCCATCGATGCGGCTCACGAAGACGCGGAAGGATTTGCCATCCGGCCCGAGGACGAGCAACAGCGGCGTGCCGTCAACGCGATCCAAAACCGGAGACTGCTTGGCGAAAGTCTCCCAGGGATAGGCCCGCGGCGCGCTGCCGACAGTCAGTCCAATGACCACGTCGCGCGACTTAAGCTCGGTACCGGGAAAGCTGATCACGACAGGCAGCTTGGCGATGTCAGGTTCCCAGTTGGGATCGTATTCTTTCGTGTATTTGGCAATGGGCGCGAGTACTTCACCCGAGGGCGCTTCGGTCCTCCACTCGCCGAACGTGAGTTCGTCGCTCAACACAAGTTCGAGCGCTGCGCCTTTTAGCGGGCCATAGATGGCTTTGCCGGTAATCTGTTGCCACCAGCTTCCGGTTTCTTTGTCGCGCATCAGGAAGTTCTGGTTGTTGATGCCGGCCAGATAAAAATGCAGCACCCGTCCGTTCACCGTTCGTGTCCACACCAGACCGGTGTGACAGAGCGTTCAATAGGTGACGGCGATTGGCACCCCGCCGACCACGTCATTCAAAATGTGGTGGTAAGCCATCTGGCTGATCGGATACGCACGGGCGTCGCCGCCGAAGCGCACGGCCAGGATCATCTCTTTAGGATCCAGTTTGCTCTGGGACTGCGGCATGAATTGCGCGGCGGGAATGGGATGAAACATCCACTCGAAATGATTGAGCCGGGCCATTACCGCCGAGAAGGTGACCACGCACATTGCGAGCACAAGCAATGCCTTGCGCCAGCGGCCCACGGCTCTCCATAGCAAGAACGCACAAAGAAGACACGCGATGCCCGCGATCGCCGTGCCCAGCGGCGCACGCTGGCGCAACGCCATTGCAATCAGGAGCGCCCGTGGTGCTTGATAGCGGAAGGGGCGAATGATGAAAACAGGAATAAAGAAAAGGCCGAAGGCAACAATGGCGCAGGCAGAGAAGACAGTCCAGATCCAGCGCGAGCTCGTATGCGCTGAGGTCGGACGTTCGCATTGTGGTGTCGAAGCCAACGCGCTCATGGATGAGTCGGTTTACGCACGGACTATTTTTGTCTGAGAATCCTACGGGAAGCAGTGCGCCGGTGGAATAGTACAAAAAAATTAACCCCGGTCGCGAACGACCGGGGGTGTGAAATCCAGCTTCGTACTATCTTACTGCGGCGTGAAGCTCTGGTGGAAGCCCAGACTCACCACGTCCTGGAACTCGGGCGTTCCGGGAGGCAGATTGTTCGGGTTCAACAGTTGTGTGTCGAAGAAATAGTTTCGTGTAGGAGCGCTGTACACCGAGTTACAGCACTTGAATACTCCCGTGGCATATTGCGAATAGAACATGCTGATCTGCGAACCGGCATAGTTCACGGTGCCGCCGCCGCCGTTTCCGTTGTCGGCTCGATCCTCGAGGTAGCGCAGAAAGTTGTGCATGCCGCCGTCGGTGCCAAAATCCTGCCCACCCCATGCCGGTTGCGGAAATGGAATGCTCTTCCCAGCGGCAATGGCGACCCGGTAATAGCTGGTATTGCCCTGCCGGCCGGGGTTGGTGCCACTTTTTACGGCTTGCTGAGGATAGAGGAAGCTTTCGAGGTCGAACCAGCCCGTTTTGTTCGTCGGCACCTGGAGAGCCGCATTGTTGATGGGCGGGTTGGAAAGCAACGTGACCGCGTCCGCAATAATGGCGGCGGAGGAGTGTGGGTTGGTGGTGGTATTTTCACTTGGCCAGAAGAGATCGACGGGCCCGGTATTGTAGTTTCCGTACACGTAAACCGGTTCCTCGGAGGCTACTGTGAAGCCGCACGTCCCCGGGCACGCCTGCCCGTTCGGCAGAACCGCCGCGCCCGTGGGGGGCACAAAACTCGTGCCCGTGGTTTCCATGCCTCCATCGATCAGGCGCAGCACGTGCCGTGGGCCGGTTACCATGTTCCATTCGGCCGTGGCCGTGCCGTACGCCGGAACGCCGGTGGTGCTTCCCGAGTAACACTGGATCAAATTACCGGCGACGGAACCCTGAACGTAATAGGGTTTGGCCATGCTCGCCAGCGGAATACCAAATCCGGCACCCAGGTTTTTCTGTCCCCAGTTGTCGACAGCCGTGCCGAGTATTGCGGTACCTTTTATTGCCGTATCTTCCGGCGAAAAAGGAGTAGGCGAAGCGACATAATATGTGATCGGTTCCAGCGTACCGTTGGGCACGCCGACCGCCGACGCGCTGTTCACCACATCATTCAGACCGGACATTCCGGAGAAGCCGTTATAGAAACCGATAGCAGGGAACGGATGGGCATCGGCGATCATGCCGCGATGGTCCATGAAATAGAGAATGTAACCGTTTTCGACGGTGCCATTCTGGTTGGTAGTGGCCACCTTATTGCCGCTGCCGGTGGCGTAGGGCCCTGATTGTTGCAGCCAAAGCCACAGATTGCCTACGTCGAGCTCGACTGCGTTCATGATTCCGTTCGGGCTACAGTCCGAGTTTGGCGGCGCTACGTCGGCTGGACGGCTGTCTCTGGGCTCGCCTTCGCGCGAATCGTAGAAGTTAATGGGTAGCCAGTTGTTCGCAGTTGAGGCGGCGCCGGTTGCCGTGCTGGGAGCTTTGCCGTTTTGCAGTTGCTGCAGTACCAAGATAGCTGGGCCAAGTGGGTTTTGGCACGGGCCCGTAGGGTAGTTAGGAAAGCTTGGGCAATAGGGAACGGTGCCGGTGTTGCTCGAGTAAGGATGAGTGGGCGGCCAATTATAGCCGCGCGCGAAACCGTAACCGAGCCATTCTGACGTGATCCCAGTCCAAGCCTGGGTGGTACTGTTCCAATATTCCACGCGAAGCCAGGTGCCCGAGCAGAGAGGATCGGGAGCCGACGAGGTAACTTGGCCGAACAGCGGCCATGAGGTTAGAGTGGTCGCGCAAGTCGTGGGCGCAAGCGCAGTCCAATTATTCGTGCCAGCGCTCTGCTTGGCCGTGGCGTAGTACATGTTCCCTGCAGCGACGCCGTTTCCCGCCGCTACCGACGTTGCGGGCAACGTTACAAAACCTTGGGCGTTGGCTCCCTGCCTGAACGGAGTGCCAATCTGGAAGTCCTGCGTGGCGGCATCGGCCCGGACGCTTCCGGGGTAAAGGTCGGCTTCGGTATCGGCCAGAAGAATGCGGATTGCCGCTTCGGTATAGAGACGTGAGGTGCTCAAGAGCGGACTGTCGCTTGCCTGCGGGCGGCGAATAATCTCGATGGCCCCCACTACGTCAGACTGCACGAAAGGTAATTGCAATTTCGTTGCGCCGGTATACCCGTTTGTGATGTAGCTGTTAAATCCGCCGCCCGCCACAGTTCCTTGGGAGATATTTGGCCACGCGAGGGGGCTGGGGTAGTTCGGTGTGCCAAAGGAGGGCGCAAACCCACCCGTCCAACTGCCGGCAGCGAGCGCGTTGCAGTTGGGGGCGACCGGTCCACTCCCCGGGGCAGGAGGACAAGCTCCAGAGGCGGCGGGCACGAAAATCTGGCCGCCGTAACCGGCGGTGGTAGGATGGCCGTTTTCCAGCTGGTCGAGGATCACCTCGCCGACGGCCGCGATCTTGTCGGTAAACGTTAAGCTCGAACCTGAAGCAAGAAACAGATTGCCGTTGGTGTGAACGCGGCCACCAAAGTTAAAGTTCGGTCCGGCGAAGAAATCGCAGTCGCCGTCACAGAACAGTCCGAACTCAAAGGCCGGAAGCAAGGCTACCTCTACGGTGCGGGTGAGGTTCACGGATGCGCCGGTTGCCGCCAATGCATTGGTGCCCACTTGGCCTGCGCTCGACTGTCTCGTGGCAGTTACTTGCAGATTGAACGGGATGAGAGTTGCCACCATCCCCTGGTCCGCGCCGGCGCCGACGATATCCCACGTGCCCGTCGGGTTCACAGCAGTCGGACAGATGTTATTTGGCGGCCAACTGATCGAAGTGGTGTAATTCATGCCGGTGATGTTGGAACCGGTAACCGCCGTGGGATAGTAGGCGGGAGCGGTCAGAGCGCACAGGGCGGCGGCATTCGGTGTCTGCGAGGTCTGGTAAAGCTGAGAGAGCGAGGCAGTCAGGTTTTCGATGCCAGCCTCGGCGCCGTAGTAGGCGATGTTGCCTTCAAGGTCATTGCTGCCCATGCGTTGCTCATTGTTGACCATGTAGATCAGCCCGACTGCCATGGCCGACATCAAAAGCGTCAGCAGAAGCGCTGCGACAAGCGTGAAGCCTCGCGAATCTGCGGTTGTCCTTCGCATTTTTCCCCCTCGAAACTTCCACGACCGATGCAGACAGCCGATCATTGGCAAACCTTTCCACTATTGCTCAGCGAATTGCAGAAACTCATGTTGCCCGCGCTGACCGAAGTCTGCAAATACATGCTCTGAGAGCGGGTGCCTCCCGAAAGCGGACCTTGCCCCATCACCAAGATGTTGGCTTTCTGAATCAGCGCCAGGTTATCTCCGGCGAGCAGCGGGTTCGCCTGATTCGCGTCGAGTGTGCCGGCAACGGAATTGATCACGTCATAGCTGAATTGCAGGTTGATGATGTTGTCCGCCACGGGGACGGCAGTGAGACCGTTGACCTGGCGCATCAGACGTGGAGTTTGAATTGTGCCTCCAGCGGGGGGAACCTGCAGGAAATAGGTGACCGCGAACAAGCGGTTGGCGCTTATGGTGTCATTTGCGCCGGTGGCAGCTATGAGCGCATTGGCGAGACTGTTGGCGCCAGTTTGATTGATATTGAGCGGGTCGGGACTGGCAAAGCCAACCACCCAGGGGCCGGCGCCGGCTATGCTGGTAATCTCGGCGATTGCGGTGGCGATCTGAACGGAACTGGTGCCCTGGCCATTCGCCGCGCCCACGCCGGTGCCTGCGTTTTGCACGTTGAATAGAATCAGGTCTCCCACATTGAGCCCGCCCGGTGCCAGGATGTTCGTAGGCAGTCCGGCGGTAGGACAGGCGGCAGGACAGGTATTCAGCGTGACCGTAGCAGTAGTTGAAACTCCTCCAGCAAAAGTGAACTTGAAGTTGCTCAGCGGGAAATTGTAGTCAGAATAGATCGACGTGATGCTGTCATTCACGGCGGCCGGAGCGCTGGGAATAAGCGTGCCGTTCTGTACGCCATTGCCGAAGCCGGGGATGATGCCGGTGAGGTAATTGCCGTTGGGGTAGACGGCGCCCGGAACGTAACAAGTGCCACCCTGGTTGCAAGCGATCTTGCTATTTCCCAAAGCATTGGGCAACTGAAAGCCCCCAGTCGGCAAGCCTGCGCCCGCCAGGCTGATGTCCTTGGTCATCAATTCGATACCGGAGCGCATGTTCTGCTGGGTTTCGGCTCGCTGGGTTACGGTGAAGGCGACGTTCGAGGCCTGACGGAACAAGGTGGTCATCGCCGCCATCATGATGAGGCCGATGACAGAGGCAATCATTAATTCCAGCAGGGTGAAGCCGCGTTGCGATTTTGGATTCCGTGGTCTCATGGTTTAGAGGCTCAGTGGTAACTCGAGATCAACCCATTAACGGAATAGCTGCGGGTTGGCCAATTCGGTTTGGTATAACTGACCGTCACAGTGACGGCGATCAGATTTGCGTTGATTGGCCCGCCGGGCAGGTTCACCTGGTTAAAGGAGATTGTGCGGGTAAAGTTACTCAAGCTGAAGGTTTCGTCGTCAGCGGTGCCGAGAACGCCATCGGGGCCGGGAAGGATGGTGCATTCGACGCCGCCGTTGGGGCAGGCGGCTCCGGACGCGGTAACGCACGGAGCGGTGTCGCCCTGCACGCCGACAATTCCGTAGATGGGTCCCGCACAAAGCAGAGGTTGGGCGCCAGCCAAGAAGATCCCGCCAGCACCCGTGTTTTGGATCGCTGCGAAAGGAAGCTGTTGGCTATTGCGGGCTGTGTAGATACTCTCCAGGGCATCAAGCGCTTTCTGCCGAGCGATCAAGTCTTCTTGCGCCGACTCGGTTGCTGTGATTGCTAACCCGAAGGCGCCAATTAAGGCAGTCATCCCGACGGTTAAAATCACGATGGCGATTAAAACCTCGATGATCGCGAAACCGTTTTGGTCGCAACGCTCCGTTTGCTTGTTTTCTTGCCTCATTCTTGCACCCATATCGGAAGACCTGCCTGTTGAGTCAGCCCCCATCCACGTACTCGGCCAGTTGCTCCCCACACAGTGATCGCTTTCGAAATGTACTTGCTGCCGGTTGGGATCGTGACGTAGACAACTCCGCTGGCCAGTAGATTGCCGAGATTGTCTTGCGCCGAGCCGTCCGGCATGAACACCAGATAGGGAGGAGCGAGAGGAACACCAGGTTGTGCCGATGATTCGAAGTCAAGGGCGTTCAAGCCGGTGCCGAAGCCGTCCGGTGCGTTGGCCGGATATCCGTTCGTCGCGAAATTAACGTCTGGGGGCAGCGTATAGGTCATCACTTGTTGTATCGGTTGCGCGACTCCTCCAATCACCGGAGGCTGGTACTGGACTTGAACGGTGGACGGGGTGAAATTGATTTGGTACTGGTGTCCCTGAGTGATCGCCTGGTTTCGAGTGTTGCGCAGGATCATCAGGGTTTTCTCATACCCCGTATTCACATGGCCTTGTAACAGCAAGGGCCGCAGACCCATGTAAGTGATCCCACCGAGGATCAACGAAATGCTGATGGTGATCATCAGTTCCAGCAGTGAGAAGCCGTTATGTTTCCGCAATGCCATAAGTTCTTTCGGGGGTGCTAATCTCCCCAGGATTTCCTGAAGCTGTAGACACAATGGAAATCTTTAACCGGGGAAGGTAGCCCGACCGGCAGTTGTACCGGTGCGGCAGACTTCATCCTAGGAACGGGGACTGACGGCGTCAAAGCACCACGGTGCAACGCGAGCATATTGGTCTTTTGTAATGGCGATGGTGACTCAGGTCACTTCACTGAGTTCAGTGGAGTTAGCGGGATTCTTACGGAAGACCCGGGAGTTGACGATGACTCCGGTAACTTGTCGGGAGAACTGGGGTGACCCTACGATCATGCAGGTATGACTCTTTCATCGCTATTGGTTTGCGAAGACGAAGCATCCGTCCAAGTGCTGAGCCGCGTTTTGGAGGAACTCGATATCCGCGTGGAGTTGTGCGCGGATGCCGCCCGCGCGTTTGTCCGGCTCGCACAAGACAGGTTTGACGTAATTATTCTTGATTGTGAAACTCAGGCGGATCTGGTTTCGCTCTTGCACGAGAGCCGTTCCTCCCGCCTGAATGACGCAACCCTCGCCGTGGCCGTAGTCATGGGCCAGGAGAGCATCCGCGAAATGTTTTCGCTTGGTGTGAACTTCGTGTTGTACAAGCCTGTGTCCTACGAGCGTGCGGTGAGCACTCTCCGCGCGGCACAGAGTGTATTGCATCGGGATAAGCGTCGTAAGGGGCGCGCTCCGGTGCATACCCATGCAACCATCGACTATGCCGGCGTGGAACAGGCTCGAGGCACCTTGGTGGACCTGGCGGAAGATGGTATGGCGGTGAATTTCGGTGAGAGGCTGCCACCGACCTGCAAAGTTTATTTTCAATTTCAATTGCCGGGGCAGATGGCGAATGTGAGGCTGTCGGGCCAAGTGGTTTGGCAGGATTGGAACGGGCGCGCGGGAATTCAGTTTGTGGATGTGCCACAAGCATCGCGGCGCATTCTGCGAGAGTGGTTAAACATCAACCTGAGCGAAGCAATGCAGCGCGAGCTGGCCACGCAGTCGGTCGAGGTCGAGCACTCGATCCGGCCCCGTGAAGAAGCGACCGTGGCTGGCACACCCACGATTGAGAAGCAGCATCAGGATCAGCAAGATCGACAGGAGGCGACGGGTCGCGATGGAGAAGCGGGGGCGCGGTTGCGCTCCGAACCGGACAACCGCCGCCGGCAAACCCGCTACGCTTGCCGTCTGGGCGCCGAGGTTTATCAACAGGGAAGTACAGTAAAGAATTACTGCCATCTCAGCGACCTAAGCCCGGGCGGGTGTTACCTCGAGATGCCACTCGCGTTCCCTATGGGCACTCCGGTGGAGATCGTTGTGCGCACGTACGAAATGAAATTGCACTTAAGTGGTCAAGTGAAAGCGTCGCATCCTGGCTACGGCATGGGGATCTCATTCCTGCTGAATACCAAGAACGAACGCCACGGCGTGCAGCAATTGATTGATTTCGTGGCGGCCGCAGCCGGGACTAGCGAGTAGTCGGCTAGTCCGCGGTGCCAATAGCACTGAATCCTTTGTTGATTTCTGTTCAGAGCGACCTCGCGACTTTTGACGTGGTTGAGTCTTCTTCGACCGCGCTCCGAAAATAATCCAGCGACATTCGCAAGCCGGTTGTGAGGTCGATCTGCGGCTCCCAGCCCAGCAATTGCCGAGCTTTCGTGATGTCGGGCTGGCGCTGCTTAGGATCGTCCTGCGGGAGCGGCTCGTATGCGATCTTGCTTTTCGATCCCGTCACTTTTAATACCTGCTGAGCACATTCGAGAATTGTGAACTCATTTGGATTGCCGATATTCACTGGCAGGTGTTCGGAGCACTTCGCAAGGCGCATGAAACCTTCGATTTCATCGCGGACATAGCAGAAGCTGCGCGTCTGGCTGCCGTCGCCATAGACGGTGAGGTCTTCGCCCCGCAAGGCCTGCTTCATGAAGTTCGGTACGACGCGGCCATCGTTCAACTGCATGCGTGGGCCGTAGGTATTAAAGATGCGGGCGATGCGCGTATCGACTTTGTAGTAGCGGTGGTACGCCATGGTGGCAGCTTCGGTGAAGCGCTTGGCTTCGTCATAGACGGAGCGTGGGCCAATGGAGTTTACGTTTCCCCAGTAGGTTTCTTTTTGAGGATGCTCGAGCGGATCGCCGTAGCATTCGGATGTGGACGACACGAGGTATTTCGCGCCGTATTTTCTGGCGACATCGAGGGCATGAAAAGTGCCGAGCGATCCGACTTGCAGAGTGGCGATCCCGTGTACGTGATAATCGACGGGGCTGGCAGGGCTGGCGAAGTGGAAGACGTAATCTACGCGGCCGACGTCGAACGGCTGGCAAATGTCTTTTTCGACGAATTCGAAACGAGAGTCATTTGCCAGATGTGCGATGTTGGAGCGGCGTCCGGTGAGAAGGTTATCGACCGTGACCACACTCCAACCGTCAGCGAGCAGGGCATCGCAAAGATGGGAGCCCAGGAACCCGGCGCCACCGGTTACCAGAGCGCGAGATTGATTCATGCTTTGTTGGCGCTCTTCGCGGCGGCGGGAACGCCTTCGGGTTGGGAGGCGGCACGTCCGACGCTGTAGTAAGTAAATCCGTGTTCTGCCATGACTTCCGGATCATACAGATTACGTCCATCGATCACGATTGGGTATTTGAGTTCCTGGCGGAGTTGATCGAGGTCAAGATTGGCAAACTCCTCCCACTCGGTGAGAATCAACAGGGCGTCTGCCCCGCGGGCGGCTTCGTAGGAAGAATTCGCGAAGCGCAGGCCTGAGTTCATGGCTTCCTGCGTACGCTCCATGGCGGCCGGGTCATAGGCCGTGATTTTGCAGCCTTCCTGCAGCAAAGCCTGCACCAGAAAAAGAGCGGGCGACTCCCGAATATCGTCGGTGCCGCCCTTGAAAGCAAGGCCAAGGACGCCGAGCTGTTTACCGCGCAAGGTCCAGAGTGCGCTGCGCACTTTGCGGAGGAAGCGGTCTCTCTGATCTTCGTTGATACGCATCACTTCATCGAGCAGGCGAAAGTCATAGCCGCATTCGCGAGCCACGGCGCGGAAGGCCATTACGTCTTTGGGAAAACAGGAACCGCCATAGCCGATGCCGGGATTCAGGAAGCGAGGGCCGATGCGCGAGTCGGTACCAATCCCGTGACAAACCTGATTGACGTCGGCGCCCACCGATTCGCAGATCGAAGCGACCGCATTGATGAAGGAAATCTTCATAGCCAGAAACGCGTTGGAGGCGTGCTTGATGATCTCCGCGCTCTTCGTACTCGTCACGATTATGGGAGGAGGGAGTGTCGCGCCGTCAGGCCGCGGAATTGCATCGCTGCGTTTGTAGTAGGCGCCGCTGGTGAGTGGGGTATAGACTTGGCGGAGAACATCGGCACTGCGATCGTTGTCGCAGCCGATGACGATACGGTCGGGAAAAAGAAAGTCGTTGACGGCCGTGCCCTCGCGCAGAAACTCAGGGTTAGAGGCGACGTCGACGGACTCTGGGTCCGCCCCGTTGCGCAGGACAATTTTACGAACCCACTCGCTGGTGTAGACCGGAACGGTGCTCTTTTCGACGATCACTTTGTATTCGTCGATGGCCCCCGAGATCTCGCGGGCGACCGACTCGACGTAGGAGAGATCGGCGTCGCCACGATCCGTGGGAGGCGTCCCAACGGCAACGAAGATAACAGAACTGGCGCGGACCGCTTCTGCCAGATCGTCAGAAAATTGCAGAAGGCGTCCGCGGTGACGGCCTAAGAGTTCGGGAAGAAATTTTTCGTGGATGGGGATCTCACCATTCTTGAGCGCAGCCAACTTGCGCTCGTCGTTGTCCACCAGGATGACGTCGTGGCCGAGGTCGGCAAAGCAGGCTCCCGCGACTAAGCCGACGTATCCCGAACCGACTACTGCAATCCGCATATGCAGACTCTCCGCATTGAAGAACTTGGAAAAGGTGTGGGCTCGGACGCGAGCGCCGAGAAAGCCTTAGAAGAAACAGCAAAAATAATTTGAAGACTCATTCTGCCGAGCCGCAAGATTACTCGATTCTAACATCTGTCCAAATGCAGGAAAGTGAAGATATAGGCACACGCTGGTTCGTGGTTCTTGTACGTGACCGTTTCGGGACGCTCCGCTGGGGAGGCGGCGGGACCGTCTGGCTGAAAGCTCTAGCCGACCATTTTCCAGCAGAGTCAGCGGGTCCGACTGTGATATTGACAAGGCCTTTGTTTGGGTTGAAACTCCGCTACAGAAGCACATTTCTGAGTTCTTTGCATGCCTGATCCCCCCATGCCGGCTGCTGAATCTGGGAAGAGTCCCGCAGTCGAATCATCTTCAAACGTGCCGTCGCCCGATGCCAGCATCAAATCCGACCTTGCGGCGCTGGCTGCACGATTTGCGGCGCACGGCGGGGGCAGCTTCTCTGCGGAGTTTGCCGCCGACCTCGCGTTCGACATCGTACTCAATGAAATCGTCGAGCAGACGTCTTTGGCGACTGGCGCGACGGGGGCCGCCATCGTTTTGGCGCGCGATGGAGAAATGGTATGCCGGGCCTGTAGCGGAAGCACACGGTTGCAACTTGGATCGCGGCTTGAAACCGGACAGAGTATTTCAAAGGAATGTTTGCGGACCCGTAGAGTGCAACGATGCGACGATGTACAAGCGGATCCTCGCGCCGGGATGGAAGCAGCCCGTAGTCTCGGGGTACGCTCGATATTAGCGCTGCCGTTATTACGCAACCAGGAGGCAGTCGGTCTCATTGAAGTCTTTTCCACACGGGCTGCTGCTTTTGGGGAGCGCGACCAACGCACGCTCGAAACGTTGGGTGAACGCATCCTTCAGAACATGGAGAGTGTCGCCGCACCTCCGTCTGCTTCTTCCGAAATACCGATTCCGCTTCCGTCTTTCTCGCAGGTGAACACCGAGGCGGACCGTCGACAGATTGATCCGCGAATCGTTGAAGGTGCACGAAGGATCGTCTCCGGCCGCAGCTTCGATGTGCTCACCGGGGCGTTAGGCTTCGCGGTTCTGATCTGCGCGCTAATGCTGGGTATGCTTGCCCGGCAACGTCTACGCTCACAACGAATTTCCGCGCACGAACACCCTATCAAAGCGATATCGGCTGCGTCGGGCTCGAGTGGAGAAGTTCGTCAGGCAAGCGATTCTGCCAACACTTCTGGCTCAGCAACCTCTTCAGCTTCGCCATCAAACTCACGCAGCCAGGCCGGTCGCGATGCAACTCCTCGCCCGGGCGAGTTAATGGTGTATGAAAACGGGCGGGAGGTATTTCACATGCCGCCTGCGCGGGGGCCGGCTGAACCGCATCACCCTGCGGAAGGATGGGTTCAACCAGCGTCGTCCCTGGAACCAGCCGATACGATGGAGTTGTCTGCCGCTGCTGCGGAGAGTGGCCCGGTGCATCGCGTAGAGCCGGATTATCCGGAGGGAGCGCGCCGGCAGGGGGTCCAGGGGGCGGTGGTGCTGGAGGTTCACATCAACTCCGATGGGGCGGTGCAGGATATGAAACTAATCAGTGGGCCTTCATTGCTCGCCCAGGCAGCAACGGACGCAGTGAGACAGTGGAAATTCAAGCCGCACATGGTGAACGGCCATCGGGCGGAAATGCAGACTGTCGTCACGCTCAATTTCAGGTTGCCGCAACAAGGACCGCTATAGAAGCAGCGAAGAGAGATTAGGTAGCAGTCTTGCGTATTTTGATCTGAGGCGTGGATGAGGCCTTCACCGGAACGGGGATGGGCCGGGATTGTCCCCGCGGAGATGGAACCGCGGTCGCACGATGAATATTCGCTTTGCCCAGGACGTGAAGCAGCACTTCGACTCGGCTGGAGACGCCGAGTTTGTCGAAAATGCGGAACAGATAATTCTTGACCGTGTGTTCCGTGAGCGACAGGCGGTGCGCAATCTGCCGATTGGTAAGTCCCTCAGCGACGCAGCGCACCACATCGATCTCGCGCGCCGAGAGCAGCGAACCGCCGATGCCGGGAAAGTTCGCGAAAGTGGGCTGTGCTAAGGCTTCAAGAATGAACTGCAGCTCCCGGCTGCTTGCCCACACCTGCCCGAGATGCACGCAATGAATGCATTTGGCCAGGGAGCGGAAGGGTTCGGTACGGCAGAAAATGCCGTGGGCTCCGGTGCGAAACGCTTCGGTTACGCTGGTGCGCTCGGACGTGTCGAGAAGCATGATCACGCGGGTATCGGGACATTGGGCGCGAATCTCACGGACCGCTTCGAAGCCTGCCGTGTCCTTTTCGCCGAGCTTCGCGCTGATCAGCGCCACATGAGGCTTCTCGCCCATCACCAGCGTAAGAATACTGGCAGGTGTTGGGGCGGACTCGATCATCTTAAAGGGTGCCTCACGAGCCAACGCTTCCGCCAGCAACTGCGTGCTCATGGAAGTGCTGTCGGCCGCCAACACGCGAAGCGGGTTTTGCACGGGAACCACAGGAGACTGAACCATATGGGAAATTCGTGCTGCATCTATCTGAAGGAGGTGGCCGCTCTGCGAACAGCGGCTGGTCCACACTTGCACATAGAATAATGGGAGTGAGGACCCAGAGTAAATAGCACTACAGGGGGATTTCTTTTACGGTTGCGCACTTGTTTTCCTCAGTGTTTCTACGCCTGCGGCCGAATACTCCGTGCGAGATCGCAAGGTTGTGGAAATGGAAGCCCAATCTCGCCAGAGACTTTAGTCTCTCCACTTTCCGCCTCTTGCAGGAATTTTCACAGCCGGGATAGGATCAGTAACAAGGAAACAGGGTGGGAGATGATCCCATCAGCCGTTTTTTCGAAGTCGATCCCCCTTTTAGTTGCAGCGTTTAACCGAACTGGCCACGATGCCAGTGACTATGCCTAATTGTTCGTTAACCCATACTTTGGGGCAGGGTGATGAAAAAGTTATGGCTTACGAGTCCTACGGCACAGATTGCGATGTTAGAAATACCAGTGTCGGCGAATTAGTTTCGGGTTGGCTGCACGAACCGTGTTGGTATGCGATCCGAACCCGTTCGCGTCACGAAAAAATGGTGTCGGATCAACTCGAGCGGCAGGGGATTGAGAGTTTTCTGCCCCTGGTCAAACGTACACGCCAGTGGACTGACCGAACCAAAGAAGTCGAGATGCCGGTGTTCTCAGGCTACAGTTTTGTACGCATGATTTTTTCCTCAGCCGCGCGGCTGCGGGTTTTGCAGACTCATGGAGTTGCCGGATTCGTAGGTCCCAATAACGTCGCTATGGCGATTCCGGATAGCGAGATTCAAGATGTGCGGAGGCTCGTGGCAAGCAGCGTTCCTTTCGAAGAGCATTCGTTTCTCCAGGTCGGTCAGCGGGTGAGAATCCGAGGCGGATCGCTGGACGGAGTCGAAGGGATTCTTTCTGCGCAGGATGAAGATCAAACTCTAGTCGTTTCGGTAGAGTTGATTCAGCGTTCGCTCTCGGTTCGAATTAAGGGTTACCAGGTTGAACCTGCCTGATCAGTTGCAGCAGATGACGAACGCGTGCAAAGAGCTTAAGGGGGATCAGGAATGTTTTTGAAATTTTACGGGTTGAAGGAACAACCCTTCGGAGTTACGCCAGATCCGAGATATTTGTATCTGAGTCCCGCGCATCGCGAGGCGCTGGCTTCGTTGTTCTACGGCATCGAGGTGGGAAGAGGATTCCTTGCCTTAATCGCGAAGCCCGGTATGGGTAAGACCACGCTGCTGTTCCACCTGCTGGAGAAATTCCGCAACTCGGCGAAAACCGCTTTCTTGTTTCAAACGCAGTGTACTTCTCGCGAGTTCATGCGCTTCCTGTTGGCCGAGTTGGGCTATGACACCGGTGATCATGATTTTGTCAAGATGCACGAGGAGTTCAATAAGCACCTGCTGCGCGAGGCTCGCGCCGGCAACCGTTTTATCGTGGTCGTGGATGAGGCGCAGAACTTGGATCCGTCGGTACTTGAGACCATCCGGTTGCTGTCGGACTTTGAAACCCCAAAGGCAAAGCTTCTTCAGATAGTGCTTGCGGGTCAGCCCGAACTGGCGGACAAACTTGCCAGCCGGAATATGGCTCAGTTGCGGCAACGCATCTCGCTGGTGAGCGGCCTGAAGCCACTTTCAGTGGAAGATACGCGGAACTATATTCAACACCGGCTGAAAGTGGCGGGGTATGAAGGCGGGAACTTGTTCACGCCGCAAGCTCTGGCCGATACGGCGGAGTTCACCGAAGGGATTCCGCGAAACATCAATAACTTCTGTTTCAACGCCATGTCTCTCGCCTGCGCGATGCGGCAGACAACGATCGATGCTGCGATTGTGCGCGAGGTGATCTCTGATTTGGATATCTCGCAATATGTCACCGAGCACCGGCCGGCGGATCGGTCG
>JBAPOI010000698.1:0-1720 GCA_049279555.1 Candidatus Sulfotelmatobacter sp. | reverse complement strand
ACTTTTGCAGGGCCCTGCGCAGCGGACGCGCTCCGTAGCTGCGGTCGGTGATGGTCTTCTCCAGAATCCACTTGCGCGCATCCTCGGTCACCGTGACGGTAATTGCTCTCTGCGCCAGGTTGTGATTCAGCTGCGTCACCATCAGTTCCACGATCTGAATCAGGTCGTGCTCGCTGAGGGCGTTGAAGATCACGACTTCATCGACGCGGTTGAGGAACTCGGGATTGAAGGTCTTTTTGACCTCGCTCTTCACCATCTCCTCAACCTTGTCGCTGATGTTCTCCTCCTTGTTCGAAGAGAAGCCGAGACCTTCGCGCTTTACCATGTGACGCGCGCCGATGTTGGAGGTCATGATGAGGATGACGTTCTTGAAGTCGACCGTGTTGCCCAACCCATCGGTCAGCTGGCCGTCCTCAAACACCTGCAACAGAATGTTGAACACATCCGGGTGCGCCTTCTCGATCTCGTCCAGCAACACCACCGAATACGGTGCGCGCTTCACCCGCTCGGTCAGCTGCCCGCCCTCTTCATAGCCAACATAGCCAGGCGGCGAGCCGATCAGCTTGCTGACCGAATGCTTTTCCATGTACTCCGACATGTCGAAGCGGATCAGGCTCTTCTCGCTGCCGAACATGAACTGCGCCAGCGTTCTGGCCGCCTCCGTCTTGCCCACGCCCGTCGGGCCCAGGAAGAGGAAGGAACCGATGGGACGCGCCGGATTCTTCAATCCCGCGCGCGAGCGGCGGATGGCGCGCGCCAGAGCGCTGATCGCCTTCTCCTGCGAGATCACCCGCTTGTGCAGCTCTTCTTCGATGCGCAGCAGCTTCTGCGACTCTTCTTCCTTGATTGCCGCCACCGGAACCCCGGTCCAGCGGGAGACTACTTCTTCGATGTCCTCGCGCTGCACAATGCCGGTCGAGCTCTCATCCAGGTGGAACTTTTCGCGCAGAATGCGCAGGTTTTCGCGCTCCTTGCGTTCTTCGTCCGAATAGAAGCGCGCCTTTTCGAATTCATGGTTCGCAATGGCGTTTTCCATGCGGTGAACGATGAACTTGATGCGCTTCTGCACCTCGGTGATCTCTTCCGGCAGAGCCGACTGGCGCAGCTTGACGCGCGCCCCGGCCTCGTCGATCAGATCGATCGCCTTGTCCGGCAGGAAGCGGTCCGGAATATAGCGGTTGGAGTGCGAGACCGCGAAGTTAATCGACTCGTCGGTATAGCTGACCGCGTGGAACTTTTCATAGCGGTCCTTGATCCCCATCAGGATCTTCACCGAGTCCACCTCATTCGGCGGCGGCACCTTGACAGACTGGAAGCGGCGTTCGAGCGAACGGTCCTTCTCGATCGACTTGCGGTATTCGCCCGGCGTGGTGGCGCCGATGCACTGAATCTCGCCGCGCGACAGCGCCGGCTTCAGAATGTTGGCCGCGTCGAGCGATCCCTCGGCCGAGCCAGCGCCCACCAGGGTGTGCAGCTCGTCAATGAAGATGATCGAATTCTGGTTCTCGATCAGTTCCTTCATGATCGTCTTGAGCCGCTCTTCAAACTGCCCGCGGTACTTGGTTCCCGCAACAATCAGCGAGAGGTCCAGGGCGAGCACCCGCTTGTCGGCCAAAAACGACGGCACTTCGCCGTCGGCGATGCGCTGCGCCAGGCCTTCCACAATCGCCGTCTTGCCCACGCCGGGCTCGCCGATCAGCACCGGATTGTTCTTGGTGCG
>JBAPOI010000697.1:0-18980 GCA_049279555.1 Candidatus Sulfotelmatobacter sp. | reverse complement strand
GTGCATGCCTGGTCCACCATCTTCACCTACACGCTGGAAAAAGCCCAGAAGGGGGAGGGCGATCGCGATTGGCTCAAGACGAGCTTCCAGAAGCTGCTCCTGAACTTTACCTGGTGGGTCAACCGCAAGGACCGTTCCGGGCGCAACGTCTTCGAGGGCGGCTTCCTGGGCCTGGACAACATTGGCGTGTTCGATCGCAGTGCATCGCTGCCGACAGGTGGCCATCTCGACCAGGCGGATGGGACGGCATGGATGGCTTTCTACTGCCAGAACATGTTGGAAATAGCGCTCATTCTGACCGAGTACGACTCCGTCTACGAGGATATTGCCTTTCGTTTTTTGGAGCAGTTTCTCTGGATCACATACGCCATGGATCGAATCGGCGCTCACCACGACGAAATGTGGGATGGTCAAGACGGTTTCTTTTACGATCTGCTCCATTTTCCGAACGGCGACGCCACGCGCCTGAAAGTGCGGTCTTTGGTTGGCTTGCTGCCACTGTGCGCTTCGACGGTATTTGAATCTGGCGTTGTGGCGCGGAATCCCCGAATGATGGAATTAGTGGAGATTTTCAAGAAACGCCACCCCGACTTGCTGAAGCATATTGCTCCAACGAACAGTACTTTCAGGGGATACGCAGACCGCCGGCTTTTGTCGGTGTGCAACAAGCAAAAGGTCGAGCGGCTTCTTGCATACATGTTGGACGAGAACGAGTTCTTCAGTCCCTACGGCATACGGTCTTTGTCCCGCTATCACCTGGAGCACCCCTTCGTCTTCAATCTCGACGGGCAGGAATACAAAGTCCAATATCTGCCAGCGGAGTCGAGTAACGGCATGTTTGGCGGAAACTCGAACTGGCGGGGCCCGGTCTGGATGCCGGTGAACGCTTTGTTGATACGGTGTTTGCTGAATCTCTACCAGTTCTACGGCGATGATTTCAGAGTCGAATGTCCGACTGGCTCAGGAAAATACATGACGTTGTTCGAAGTAGCAAAGGAGATTACTCGCAGGCTTTCGAGCATTTTTCTCCGTGACGCTAATGGTAGGCGGCCCGTCTACGGTGGAACCAAGAAGTTTCAGGAGGATCCGCACTGGAGGGATTACATTCTGTTCTATGAGTACTTCCATGGTGACAACGGAGCAGGGCTCGGAGCCAGTCACCAAACTGGCTGGACGGGAATTATAGCTCGAATGCTCGATCTGTTCGCCCGAATGAACGCAGCCGATGCTCTCCATGTCGGCAAGGCAGACCTTATAGCTCGAATGACTCGTGAGCAAGTTGCAGGATAAAGATCAGTAGGGATTCCGTTTCTCACAAAATTTGCATGGCTCAGTGTCAGTGTGGTGCCGCGATGTCTCGCATTTCTGTAAGTTCGATCTTGAGCGGTGTTGTCATTGCAATACTCGTGGCCGCATTGCCAGGCGCCATTGTGAAGATTATTCACACTGGCGATTTGTATCTGTTCACGGATCATTTTTTCCAGGACATCATGGCTCGTCTATCAGGCCCGGGTAGATTACGCTTCATTCTTCAGCCAGCGGTGGCGATCATCCTGGGAACGCGGGGTGGGATGAAAGATGCAAGGACAGGTCTGCCCCCATTTCTTTGGGCATTCGCTTTTCACGGCGAACACCGCCGGGAATTATTGCGCAGCGCACTCATGTCCACGCGAAACCTAGTGGCGGCTGCGATTCTTATCGATCTCATCTCCCAATTTCTCATCTTTCACGAGATCCGTCCCGGTGCTGCGCTGGTCATAGGCCCAGTGCTGATCGCTGTGCCTTATGTTCTGTCGCGGGCATTTTCTAATCGAATCTGGCACTGGAGGAATCACCACAAACCGACGCCTCACGTGAGCTGATGTCCTCGGAGATACGGTTGATGCGCTACTTGAGTTGCATTGCTCTTGTCGTTCTCATCTTGCTCTTGATGGTCACCTCGTCATCAGGAAAGCCCAGCAAGCTGGTGAAGAGCTGGAAAAGCCCGACTCGCGTCGCTGCCAATAAGCTCCACCGGGTTCTGGCCCTGGGGCTGAGCGACAAAACAGTGGTCCGTGCCGAATTCGAGGATGCATTGGCCGCACAGCTGGCGCAACTCGGAATAGAAGCCATTCCCGGCAACACCATCCTGCTCAGGCCCGAGGGTACGCAGTTTGACCTGGACTACCTCAGGACGCAGATCCGGGAACACAAAATCGACACGGTCGCGGTGGCACGCCTCATCCATGTTGAGAACACCACCACGTACGTTCCCGGCGCTCATTACTTTCCTCCCTATCCTTACTATGGCACCTTCTACGGTTACTATGGCACGGTTTATCCTATGGTCTACAGTCCCGGCTACTTGAAAGAAGAAAAGAGGGTGCGCATCGAGACCAACCTCTACGTCATCACGTCGGAAGAAGGAAACCTCGTATGGACCTGCGTCACTGACACCTTCAACCCCTCAAACATGAGAAAGGCGATTGACCGCCTTGTGAAACTAGTCGTGAAGCAAATGCAGAGTGATTCCGTAATCTAGCTCAGGTGAATGCATTCAAAATAAGCAGTGAACTGATGACCTGAAATCACTTCCGTTGGCAACGTATGTATCATGAACACTCCGAATTGTTCATATCAGAGCGGTCGGCCTTCCGTCGACGGCTGGACACTATCCCGAATGTAGTCCGGAGACTGCATTTTTTGGCAGTCGCACTTCTTCCTCCTAGGAAATACGATTTCGAAGACCACCAGCCGTGGAGTGTTTTCATGCCGTCGAGGCAAGGCTGGAGGCCGGCCTTCCCGTGCATTGTGGTGGCAGCTGTGGCGCAGGGAGTGAACCCAAAACAGATAGTCGCACTCGCCTTTCTTTTACTTACGCTGAGCCCCTCTGCGCAGAACAACATCCCAACCTTTAAAGTGGAGACCAAGAGCGCACTCGTATGGGATGAAAACTTCCTAGAGAGCACCGCCTCGTCCATCCGCGACCCGTTGTCAGGAAATGAGATTCACAAATTGAGTAACGACGGAATCGAGGTGAGCTCCCGTGTGGGATACGAGAGAGTCAGTCCCAGCAAAGAGGACAAGCTTATCAACTACACCACAACCATCGCGAACAACACTGACTCTGAGGCTTCGGTGCAATACGGCGGTGTTAGTGTTGACGGCCATTTGGCTTTGCCGCTCCGGGTTGCTGCGGGCAGCAAAGGGCTCAGCAAGCGCGACCGCAAGGATACGTGGGATCTGACCAAAATGTATTGCTTTCAGAGCGGCTTTGCTTCGAGAGAGAATTTTATCTCATCCTCGTCGTCGACCCAGGCATCGACCCAAATCTTCACAGTTCGCCCAAAGACTTCGATCACGATATCTTTTGTAACCAAAGACCCTCGCACCTCCGCGGTCCTTTGTTCTATGGACGGTTGCCACCTGCAGGGCAAGGTGCGCTACTACGTAACCGTCAACCTTAGAGACTACGTTTTTGTATGGTCCGGCCGCTCCGTAGTTTACTGCGGTGAATAGCCGGCTCTTCGGGCACATATCATGGCCTGAGATTCCTAACAGCGATTTTCCAAATGGCTGCAGCCCACGCCTCTGTGTTCGACGCCAGACCCGTTACGGAATTCTGTAGGCCGCGTGCACTATCACTTTTGACAGTGGTCAGCTCAACCTAGGAAAAGTACTACTAATGAGACTCAAAAACCACAAGCCCCGCTGCTGACACTTTTGATAGTGGTCAGTCGAGCGTTCATTTTGGGGCAGTGCGATCCGAGGTGAACCATGAAGTCCAGATTTTCGAACAACCTAGCGTTAGTCGTGTTGGGTCTGGTCATCAGTCTGAGCCCGGCGGCGAGCGCACGGGACACATTTCTGCCAGCTGGCACGATTTTGCAATGCACCCTCAATGAACCGAACTTTTCCTCAACCACGTCGGAAATCGGGGACCCGGTGCTCTGCCACTTGCGCGGAGTCACTGAGTTCGGGCAACAATCATTCCCCCGAGGCAGCTATCTTGTAGGCCACCTCGAAGCCGCCAAAGATCCCGGGCATTTTGTAGGCAAAGGCTATCTGAAGCTGCAGTTTGACCGCATCGGATTGCCCAGCGGCGATATGCCTCTGCAAGCGAAGGTGATTTCGACGCGTGGGTACAAGGTCGACAAGGAAGGCAAGATCGACGGCACGGGCCACGCCAAGCGGGACGTTGCGGAATGGATGCTGCCGCCGCTGTGGCCATGGAAGGTGATCATGTTGCCGGCGCGAGGGCCGCGGCCCAAACTGAAGGGCGAGACGACACTCAGCTTACGACTGATGGATGACGTGCAAATCCCCCAGGTCTCCCAAGTTTCTGGGCAAGGGTCGAATTTCGTTGGTCGGCCACAGAGTGAAAAGCAAATGTCCAATGGTGGCCAGACTTTCGGGCCCGGATGGCACTCCTTTAGTTGGCCCCAGAGTGAATCGCTGCGCGAATCGGTGCGCTCAATGGATCGGGTTGGAGCCGGGACGATAACGGCTTCTTACGCGACCTACTCTCCGCCGCCCGCGACCATAACTGTGGCGAATGTTCCGCCGGGTGTTCCGCTGTTCGTTATGACCACGGGAACCCTGCTCGCGCTCACCGGCTATACCTTCGGGGATGGCCGCATTGCGTATACCCTCGTCGGTGGCGGTGGTGGAGTGATCAGATCCGACGAAGTTGACTGGAGCGCGACAGTGCGGCTCAACGCAAAACGCGGGCTGCGCATCACTCTACGCAGTGGCCGAACCAACTCGGTCGCACCTATGTGAAGTTCTGAATTCATCCATGCCAGCGTCTGCTGAATACGCCCCAGCAGCAGGCGCTGGTCCCGCTAGGTTCACCCCTTCGACATCGTCGTTGACCCAAAAAAATCCCACGCTGACGAAAAAAAGCCCCGCCCAAAGGGAACCTTGGACAGGGCAAGAGGTGAGAGTTCCCAACAACCCTAAACGACATTTGATGTGTCGGAACCTGTTAAGAGTTACAGGGGGTTGGTCTGGCGAACTCAAAACTTCATCAGCATTTCTGCGATCCCCAAAACTGCCTATTGACGTAGCTGCACTCACTTCATGCCGTCGCGGACCCCGATCAGCACTTGGTCGGCGGTCTCGAGCCGGATCAGCCCGGTGCGCGGGTACTCGGCATCCAGCATGACATAAACGATAATCACGGTGATCATGGTAAACCCCAGAATGTGCATCCAGCTCCGCCGCTCGCTCTCCGCCATGCGATAGCCCGCCAGAAGCGAACAGATGAGCCCGAGCCCGAAAAGAAGCGCATAGATGATTCTGGGGGGATGCACCTGCAGCGCCATGGTGCGCGTCGTGGTGATGTCGATCATGCTGTTGAGCGCTGGAAGCAACAGCCAGGCAGCGGCAGCGTTTGAGCTTGGCAGGCGCGTAGCGGCTACCGCTTCGGCCCAGATTTCCCCCTGAATTTCCTTGGAATGGGCCATTTCCAGACCGGCCGCTTTCATGTTAGGCAGCCTGCGGTAGGTTTCAAGCCGCGAGTCCACGTATCGGCGGAATAACTCCTGGAGTTTGGGTTCTTCCTCTGGCACTAAATGCAGCCGCAGGTATGCGGTTTCTATCGTGTTCGCTTCTTCTGCGATCAACATTCTCTTCTCGTTGAAGCGAGTTGCAGCGCCCGAAAAGGTAAATGCCATCAATAGACCGAACAGGGCAAAAACCGCTCCCTCGATCGTGCCCAGGCTGCCCCGCTCTCCTTCGGACTCTTTGGGACGTCGCTTTAGCCCAAAATGCCGTCCGGTTTCCAGCAGGATGAGCATGCTAACAAAAAGAAGGATAGAAAAAAGTAGAGGCGAGATAGGAGGTTCCATCCGACGTACTCCTTTGCAATTCAGTAAGGCGGCAGAAAGCACCCATTCCAGTCACACCCGACGATTGATTGCGAACCTAGTTCGGTCTGCCCAGCCATGAATATTGCCAGCCAATGGACACATTTTGATAATTACCTCCATAGATGACGTAGGCGCCGCGGTTGTAGCTTCCCTTGAATGAGTGGTGCCTGCTCACAGGAACCGAGACCGTAGCGCCAACACGCGAGTTCCGCTGTAATGTGTTAGGGTTCTCAACGCCATTCAGGCTTGTACTGCCCCCGACCCAGAAATTGCCGTCGAGGGAAGCCCACAAACGAGGCTTCAGGTCGTAGCTGAGGTGTCCCTCAAATGCAAAAGTCGGCTTTTGTTGTTGGGTGTTTGTCCCCAGCGAAAACTGGTTCCGCGAAAAAAAATCATGGTTGGTCGTGAAAAACCAGCCCGCTCCATAAGTATCGACAACCCAATGCCCCCAGCGTTGCGACAGCCCGGCCTCGGGCTTAAAGGCCCAGCGGTTTGCACCAAAATTGATCAGCTTCGTGGGATCGTACTGCCCACTCGGAGCTACCAGTTTAAAACTCGCCCCCACGACTGTTTTTTGCTGCCATTTGCGAAACTCCTGCAGATCCATCGCCGGCCCACCCTTCAGGTTAATGGAGAAGCGATAGGAGGAATCGAGCATACCCGAGCGGTAGGCCGTCGTCCCTGCACCAGCCACTGTTCCGTGAAAGTTTCCTACACCGTAAGGCAGTGACGCACTGAAACTGGCGGAACGTCCCAGTACGCGGAGCGAGTGACTGAAGCTAAAAATAGACACGCTGGCCTTCGCGGTGGCGTCTTCGATCGGAAGGGAGCCATCGAGCAGAAGGTCGCCACTAAAGAACGCATATGTGAAGGTGACAGCATTCGAGTGGACAGGCGTGATGATGTATGCGCGCGGAGCCAAGTCTTGAGCCCAGCTCATGGCGGAAAGTAAGCAGGCAAGCAGAAGCGAATCTGCTCTTAATAACCCGGGGCGCCAAATCGTGCTCCTATTTTCAGCGTCAACATCCTCTGGCTTACAAACGCTCGTGCGCCCTAGGGTTCGTCGCATCAGATCCAGGCTCCTGGTCGATACCGCGGGCGCCCCCGCTCCCGCGATGAACATTTCAAACAGTTCTGCGATGGCAAAAGTCGCCAGACTCCGCGTGGTTTCTCAACCTCCGAGTAAGATCGTGACCCCAACCATGACGCCCCCGAGAATTACCATAACAATCCCCATCTTCACCGGGCGATGTCCCGTGTGACGTCCGAATGCATATCCCGTCAAGAACAGCATCACGATAGCGACTCCGTTCGACACCCGGAGGGCAGGTCTGGCATTGTGGATCACAGCGAACGGGGCTAGCACCGGCAATGTGGCTAAAACAATAATTAGGAAGGTGCCGAGGGCACCGAGCCAGTAGTCTTTCCTCAAAAACGAGCGTGCTGGCAAATTGCTTACTTGCTTCAGTCCTTTGTGCATCTGTTCCAACTCTGCAGATGACACGACACCCGCGAGCACAGGTGGAAGCGCATCAGCTATGATCTGATGTGCTTCAGCCTGGGTGGCAGCCTGGTTTAACGCCTTTAGCTTGAGAATTCCTTGACCTTGCATGCTGAATGAGCCCATCAGATAGAACGCTGCATCGATCAAGCCCCACGCAAGGTTGCAGCCCAGCGCCCCGATCACGAGTTCGCGAACTTCTTCCCGGCCCGCCCCAGCTACGCTGAATGAGCAAGTGAAAGTGAGCGCCATGATCAGAGCGAACAGGCCCTCGGAGATCTTCTCCATCGGCTCCAGTATGCGTTTGGGCCGATTTGTCAGGGTCTCTAACCGCGTCATGAGCACCAACTACTGCTGCCACCCACCCCCCAAAGCGTTGTACAGTTGCACTAACGCCAGGCGTTCGTTGAGTTGAGCTTGTGCCAAGCCGAGTTGCGCGTCGAAGTAACGTGTATCGCTGTCAAGGACTTCAAGGTAGCTTGTTACTCCACCTTGGTAGCGCATGTTAGCCAACCGGGTGGTATCCTGCGCCGAGTTAGTGAGTAATCCCTGCTGCACTCGGAATTCCTGATTCTTGCGATACGCGACGAGGGAGTCCGACACTTCGCGGAAAGCCTGCTGAATGGACTGCTGATAAACGAAGACGGCCTCCTGCTGCTGTGCTTCGGTCAGTCTGATATTCGAACGAATCCTTCCGGCGGTGAAAATGGGTTGAAGTAATTGGCCCCCAAAACTCCACAAGCCTGCCGGGCCAGTAAATAGATTAGTCAGGGCTGGGCTTTGGTAGCCCCCAATGGCGGTCAGCGTGATTTCGGGAAAATAGGCGGCCTTCGCAACCCCGATCTGCGCGTTGGCTGCCACCAACCGTTGCTCTGCCGACTGAATGTCGGGGCGCCTCTCTAGCAGAGAAGAAGGGAGGCCTGAGGGCACTACTGGCAGAAGCGGGTTCTCGACCAGCGGCTTGCCCCTGCCGACCGGCGCAGGATTCTTACCCAGAAGAACACTGATGAGGTTCTCTTGCTGCTCGGTGCGCCTCTCTATATCAGGAATGGCGGCCGCCGCAGCGTACACCAATTGCTCAGACTGTCGAACATCGATCAGGGAGGTTATACCCCCTTTCGTCCGAACCTCCGCCAGATGCAACGACTCTTTGCGTGAGCCTAATGTGCGGGTCGAGATCTCCATTTCCGAATCCAGTTCGAGCAATTGGAAATATGCTGAAGCCACATTGCTGACAAGGCTGGAAATCACCGCCCGCCGACCCCACTCCGTAGCCAAGACAGTCGCGCGTGCTGCCTCAGTAGCACGGCGGAATTTCCCCCAGAAGTCAAGTTCCCAAAACAGCGAAAGGTTGACCTGAAAAGGGCTAGTCTCGTACTCCTGTGTAACCGTCGTGGCCGGAATGCGATCATTGCTGGTGGATACACCCCCGGTTATGGTCGGGAATTGGTCAGCCCGAGTAATTCCCAGTGCCGCCTGTGCCTGAAGCACACGCGCTGCGGCGATGCGTACGTCGTAGTTTTGAGAGAGTGCTTCCCGGATTAATACTTGCAGCTGCGGATCCTTGAAGACAGCCCACCATTTTTCCTCGCCGAAAGAGGCGGTGGTTGGAGGGCCGGCATCTGGGGCGAGCCCTCGATAAGTGTCCGGAACGGTGACTGGCGGACGCTTGTACTTAGGACCTAGCGTGCAGCTAGTCAGCAGTAGAAACGCGATTGCTATCAGCCAGTGTCTGCGGAACATGGCTAGTCCCCTTCCGAAGGCAAAATGGCTGGCGCGGCGGCAGGCGGAGCATGTTTCTTTTTCCGGTGAGCCAAGCGTTCGACTACGTCAAAGCTTACGGGAATGAGGAAGATTGCCAGAACTGACGCTGCTAGCATGCCCCCAATGACGCAGGTTCCCAGCACACGTCGCGAAATGGCGCCCGCGCCAGATGCCGTCCACAGAGGGACGCACCCTAGGATGAAAGCGAAAGCTGTCATCAGAATCGGCCGTAACCGCAACTTTGCGGCAATCAATGCCGCTTCTTCAGCAGACTTGCCTTTGTCAAATTCCATCTTGGCGAACTCGACAATCAAAATGGCATTCTTGGCGGCCAAACCGATCAGCATGACCAAGCCGATTTGCGCATAGACGTTGTTCTCCAGGCCCCGCATCCAGAGGAACCAAAATGCGCCGAATACCGCGATCGGCGTTCCGAGTAGTACGCTGAACGGCAACGACCAACTCTCGTACTGCGCTGCCAAGATAAGGAATACAAAGAGCAGAGACATGCCGAAGATCACCGCCGGAGATACTCCTTCCGCCGCCTTCTTCTCCTGGTAGGACATACCCATGTAGTCGAATCCCATTTCAGAAGGCATGGTTTCTGCGAAGGTATCTTCCAGTGCCTTCAGGGCTTGAGCTGAGCTATAACCCGCCGCGGCGCTCCCATTGACCTGGGCACATCGGTAGAGGTTGTAGCGCAGCGTAAATTCTGGTCCGGTGCGGGCCTTCATGGACGTCAACGCGCTCAACGGCACGGGTTGCCCACCATCGTTGGTTACATAGAACTGGCCTAAGTTCTCTGCCCGAGTCCGATAGTCCCCTTCCGCCTGAACATAGACCTGCCATTGCCTTCCAAAGCGGTTAAAGTAGTTGACTAACAACCCGCCCATGAAAGTCTGCATGGTCTTGTAAACATCTGAGAGCTGTACACCTTGCGCGATTACTCTGGGACGATCCACGTCGACGTATACTTGCGGAACTGTGGGCAGAGCAGTGGTGTAGACCGTTGCCAGTTCGGGGCGCTTGCGTGCCGCCGCAAGGAATTTATCGAGGTTTTGGCTCAGGAATTGTGGATCCTTCCCCGCGCGATCTTCCAGCATGAAAGTGAAGCCTCCAGAGGCTCCGACACCCGGAATCGCCGGCGGTGGAAAGGAGAAAGCTACCCCTTGGGTTATCTTTGAAAGCTCCCGATTCAAGTGTTGCTTGATGGCCTCGTATTGCTCCTCTGGCGCTTTGCGCTCGGCCCACTCCTTGAGAGTGATCCAGTAAAAAGAACTGTACGTATTCTGGGCGCCGCTCAACATGCTGAATCCGAGCACGGCTGTCACTCCTTGAACGCCCGGAGTCTTCATGATCATTTCTTCGATCTTGCGCGAAGCGTCATCATTCCGCTGAAGTGAAGCAGCGTTCGGCAGCTGCAGCCCGGCGAATACATATCCTTGGTCTTCGTCGGGCAGGAAGCCGCGGGGCAGGCGCGACCCGAACCACCCCGCCAGCACAGCAACACCGAGAAGCAGCAGCATACTTAAACCGGCCTTACGAATCAGGCCTCCGCACATGCTGACGTAACCGTCGGTAGTGCGGCCAAAGACGCGATTGAACCAGCGAAAGAACTTTCCCAGAGGGCCGCGGCTTTCCTTGCGAGGACGCAACAGCAGCGCCGAGAGAGCCGGGCTTAACGACAACGCATTAAAAGCTGAGAAGATTACGGAAATTGCGATGGTGATCGCGAATTGCTGGTACAGACGTCCTGTGATACCGGGGATAAATGCCGTTGGCACGAACACCGCCGCAAGGATCAGAGCAATGGCAATGACCGGTCCCGAAACCTCCTCCATCGCCTTGAATGCGGCATCCTTAGGAGTCATGCCGTGCTCAATATGGTGCTCCACGGCCTCCACCACAACAATAGCGTCATCTACAACAAGCCCTATCGCCAGTACGAGCCCGAAGAGGGACAGAGTATTGATAGAAAATCCGAGAGAGGGAAACACCACAAACGTGCCGATCAGGGACACAGGCACTGCGAGGAGTGGAATTAAGGTCGCGCGCCACCCTTGCAAAAAGATGTAGACGACCAGAATGACAAGGATGATCGCTTCGAAGAGCGTATGCTTAATTTCGCTGATTCCCTCAGTCACCGCCAAGGTTGTATCCAGCGCAATGTCATACTCCAGATCCTTCGGGAAGCGCTGCTTGACTTCTTTCATGAGCTTGCGAACTCCGGCCGCAGCTTGGACAGCGTTCGAGCCAGGGAGCTGGTATACGGCGACGACTGCCGCCGGTTTACCGTTGTAACGACCGACAAGGTTGTAGGTTTGCGCTCCAAGGTCCAGGCGAGCCACATCCTTCAAGCGCAGAATGGAGCCATCGGGATTGGCTCTTATAACAATCTGGCCAAATTCTTCGGGAGACGGCAGACGGCCTTGGGCCAGAACAGCATACGTAAACTCCTGCCCCTTCGGGACAGGCTCGCCACCAATTTGTCCCGCGGGATTAACAGTATTCTGAGTCTGGATCGCTTTCACGATCTCGGGGACTGTGACTCCCATTTTTGCCAGCTTATCCGGTCGCACCCAGCAGCGCATCGCATACTGACCGGCTCCGAAAACAGTGACGCTCGCGATACCCGGCACTCGCGTCAACTGGTCATTCAGGTTGATATAGGAATAGTTGGCCAGGAAGATGTTGTCATACGTCCCGTTCGGTGAATACAGGTTGACCAACATTAGGGGCGCTGCGTTGGATTTCTGAACCGTAACGCCGTAATTGACTACGTCAATGGGCAACTGCGAATTCGCCTGGTTCGTACGCATCTGCGCCAGGATCTGATCGGTGTTGGGGTCCGTCTTGATATCGAAGTTGACGGTTAGGGTGATCTGCCCATTGTTGGCATTGTTGGAGTACATATAGTTCATATTGTCCACGCCACTCATTTGTTGCTCGATAGGCGTGGCTACGGACTGCTCCACAGTCAGGGCATCCGCCCCCGGGTAGGTGGCTTTCACTTGAATATCGGGGGGCGCTATGTTTGGGAACTGGGCTGTAGGCAGGCAACGCATGGCAACGATCCCAAGGAGGACCATGAGAATGGCAATCACCATGGCCACGATGGGACGCCTGATAAAGAAACTCGCCATGAGTTATTCTCCAGTGGAATTGAACGGCTTGGGGTGCACAATTGCGCCTTCTCTCGCCTTCTGCATGCCCTCGGCAATTACTTGCTCTCCAGCTTTTAATCCTTCAGTAATCACCCACATCTGCCCCACGCGCTCACCAGTTTTCACCGGACGGATACTGGCTTGATTGTTCGCATCAACAACAACAACGCTGTAGCTCCCCTGGGCCTCAACCACAGAACGTTGCGGCACCAAAAGAGCATCCTTAGCTACTCCTGTTACCGCGCGGACCCGGCCAAACATCCCAGGACGCAAGATTCCACCCGGGTTTTCAAAATCCCCGGCCATCCGAATGGTTCCCGTCTTCACATCAACCTGGCGATCGGCAAGTACAACTGATCCTTTTCGCGGATAGACAGATCCATCCGAGAGAACGAGTTCAAGATTCTTCCGCTCTCCCACTCGTTTTCTACCTTCGGCCACATCGCTGATTCGGCCGGCCAATTTCAAGTATTGTTGTTCGCTGATCGCAAAGTAGGCTTTGATCGGTTCCACCTGTGACACCGTGGTAAGAAGTGTCGTAGGCCCCACGAGATCGCCGATTTGCCCTTTTGCCAGTCCTGCCACGCCGGTGATTAACGAGCGCACTTTTGTGAAGCCCAGATTCAGTTCCGCTTGCTCCACCTGTGCTTTTGCAGAGTCAACCATTGCCTGTGCCGCTTGGTATGCCTGAACGTCGTTGTCCAGCTGAGCTTGAGGAACAGCGCTTTCCCGAGCCAGCGGGGTATCTCGTGCCACGTCAAGTTTCGTCTTGCCCAGTTGCGCTTCAGCTTGCGCTAATTGCCCCTTGGACTGTTGCAGGGCCGCCTCGAACGGACGTGGATCGATTTCGAAGAGGACCTCGCCCTTTTTGACCACGGTACCTTCTATGTAGTTCTGCCTCGTCAGGTATCCGGTTACTTGCGGTTGAATCTGCGCGTTCACGTAGCCATCGAGGGTCGCGATGCATTCGGTATAGAGGGGAACGTCCTGTTGCGTAACCGGCGTAATTTCCACTTCCGCTGGCGCTGCTACAGCCACCTCTTTCTTTGCGCATCCAGACAGAAGGACTGCTGCTGACATTAGAAGCGCATATCCTCGGGCTCGACCAAGAACTGCCAGTAGTTGTTCGCAGGTCATCTTTCTATCTCCACCGAGTCGAGAACGGCACAGCGGAAGTCCGATTCGCATATAAAACTCCTCGGGACGGAGACAAGTAAGAAATGAAAACTCGTTCCGGAACAATCAGCCAGGCAACGGAGCGGGTAGTCAGACTCAAACATTCATTCAATTGAGTGGACTCTGCCTATCTCTTTGATTCACAAGACGAACTGTTACGCTACACAATCCTGGGTCGAGAAAAGAGTAGAGGGAGCATCGTGCAACGAAAACTGGCAGAACTTACAGCCAATCTGGTTGACGTCCGGTCTGATCAAGCTGAGTTCTCGGGAACGAGATTCATCATTCGCCAAATATCAGGATCAAGCGAATTCGGTGGGATCCAACCTCTCCGGTCACTATGCGAAACCACACCAAAGTGCGGCCAGAGGTCAAATACTGCTTGAAAGTTCGGTCTGCCCGTACCCGAAACTACCCCTGTTCCGCGCAGGTTAGTGCTGTTGCATGCTTGGATCACTCGTTTTTTATAACACGCACGCTGGGAATAAAAGGGGAAGATACTATAAACGTTGCTGGCAGATTTTGGTTTCAGCGCGGCGTACTATTTTCTTGGTATCGAACAACTTGACAAAACGAGTTTCAGTATCAAATCACGTTAAATCCGAGCCCATGAATAGACATGAATAGAACTGTGACAACAGGACCTCGTGTCGTGTTAGCTGATGATCACCCGGAGATTCTGCAAACTATCGCTTTTACACTTAGGGACAAATGTGACGTTGTTGGCACGGCTGAGAATGGCAGGCGCGCCATTGAACTTGCGACGGAGTTATCCCCAGATATCCTGGTACTGGACATTTGCATGCCAGTGGTGAACGGCATCGAAGCTGCCTGTCGCCTCAAGGAACTTGGCTCCCGCGTAAGAGTGATTTTTCTCACGGTACACACGGACCTCGAATTTGTTGAGGCTGCGCTGTCCGTGGGGGCTCTCGGTTATGTTCTGAAACAATCTCTGGCAACAGACTTGGTTCCAGCAATCTGGGTCGTTACGCAAGACGATATCTTCATCTCCCCATCAATGCAATTGCAGTAAGCGTAAATCTCAAATCGTCTCTCGGTTTCGGGAATGGTGGCCCACTCGAACCGCAAACTGAGAATGCTAAGTAAGCCGGGTTGAACGCGCCAACTGGGAACCATGACAATCACTCCCCAAATCGAGCGTCAAATGTCGACTATTGTGCATGGATCATGTAGCGCTTCATGTTCGAACTGAAAGTACTGACAGTTATTTCGCAATCCGCTTGCGCTTAGTATCAATCGACAGCATCGCCCGGTTCCTTGCTCGTGCGTTTAGCCAGAAAAGCAATTGCTACGATGTAATCGGAATGTGTCATGGAACATCGTCATAGGGCCAGGCTGCTCATTGCCGATGACCACACGTTGCTGGCGGAAGCATGCAAGAGCTTGCTCGAGCCTGAGTTCGAGGTGGTCGGAATCGTGAACAACGGTCGAGCCCTTCTTCGACTCGCGTGCGAACTAAAGCCTGATGTGGTGCTCCTTGATGTCGCAATGCCGCAGCTCAATGGGCTTGACGCGGGAGGTCAGATTAAGCATCTCCTGCCTGCTACGAAGCTAGTATTCTTGACGATGAATATGTCACCGGAGGTGGCAGCGGAAGCTTTTCGGCGGGGCGCCTCCGGGTACATTGTGAAGAGTTCCGCAGCTGAAGAATTGGTCAGGGCTATTCGACGAGCGTTGCGATCGGAGTCGTACATGTCTTCGGCTATTACCAAGGAGACAGTCGACTTCCTTCTGAGGAGCGGTGGTTCCTCCCCAGAAGAACACCGGATTACCCCTCGCCAGAGCGAGGTCTTGCAACTGCTTGCCGAAGGCAAGTCGATGAAAGAGATTGCCGGTATCTTGAACCTGAAGCCAGGAACGGTAGCTTTCCACAAATACAAGATGATGGAAACTCTCGGGCTCAAATCCAATGCGGAATTGCTTCATTATGCAATTAAACATCACCTTGTAGCCTGAAGGCATCACTTGGCCAAGTCAGAAAGGCGATGTCTCAACAAGAAGATGTACTCTGACCAAAGGTGATTCCTGCTCAATCTTTCAATGCCTGTGGTTATGCTGATCTGGGATTCTCATTCGGCCAGCTACGGCCGTGCGACAGTCGCGTAGCTATCAAGTTCTCTCGTCTCAGCTTTCTGGGCGGCAAGTGTGAAATTGGGGTGGTGCGATAGCCAATCTGAAACTCTAGCTTGGCCGTCGCGCAATTGGGCTTTTGTCATGATTTGTATTAGGGCCTCCAGAGTATGCCTGATGTCAATATGGCCGTCTTTTGCAGCTAACTTGAGCCACTTATAGGCCTCGGCATAACTCAAGGGAACTCCGAGACCATTCTCGTAAAGAACGCCGAGATTCGACTGCGCCAGCGCGTAGTTCTGCTCTGCCGCTCTTTGGAACCAGTCGGCTGCTTGCCGATAATCACGACTGACGCCTTCGCCCGACCAGTACATGTAGCCGACACCATTCTGTCCGATTGGATGTCCCTGTTCGGCCGCTCTCCGGAACCACTTTGCCGCTTCAAAATTGTCCTGCTGCACACCTTTCCCGGTTTTGTACAGAAAGGCTAAATCGAGTTGCGCGGTCGCAAGGCCATGCTCCGCTGCTTGGCTATAGAGTTCCAACGCCTTCACCGGATCCCGTTGGACACCGTTTCCCTGCTCGTACATTTGCCCCAAAGCGCGATATGCCTCAAGAATTCCGCTCTTTGCAGCCTGGCTAAACCACTTCAGTGCCTCGGGATAATTCCGTACCGTACCTTTGCCTTCCAGATACATTACTCCTAGATTATGTTGCGCGGTCGGAAGTCCTTGCTCGGCGGCAAGACGTAAAAGGTTAAAGGCCTCAATCGCATTTTTCGGGACGCCAGTGACACTCAGATATGCCACCGCTAGCGCGTTTCGAGCTGCTGGCAGGCCTTGGGCCGCGGCTTGGCCGTATAAATCTATCGCCCGAACATTGTCGACTGCCACACCCTGGCCCTTTTGATACATCAGACCGAGATTGAATTGTGCTGCTGGCAGTTTTTGTTCTGCGGCGCTACTAAACCAACGTACCGCCTCCCCATAATCCTGAGATACTCCTGTTCCTTGATGGTAAACATAGCCAATGCAATTCTGGGCTTCAGCGAGACCGTTCCGGGCAGCTTGTAGGTACCACTTCGCCGCTTCTGCATCGTTTTTTGGTACAGTGCTGCCATTGGCGTAAGCATTAGCCACACTAAATTGCGCGTATATATCGCCTGCCTCAGCCTGTCGTAAAAGCATGACGAATGGCATCGATCCACTCTGTCCGTCGCTTCTCACGCTCTCAGAAGACACGGGGCGAACGTCCTGAGCGTTAAGGAATATTGCAGCCAGGAAGAGGAATCCGCAAACCCAAGACTCTTTGTTCATAGAAACCACTTTCCATCCGCCGACATCGCACATTTCCGAACTATCTTTATGCATCGCAAATCGCTCCCTTGCAATGACACGTTGGAAACGTAGACAAGAAACCCAAAAAACAAAACTGACAACGCTAACAGTCCGCATGGCTTTATCTGGCAGGGCGTGATGACATTCGGAGCTCGTCAGGGACTGGGAAAGTAACGCAATGGCTGACTTTCGCTTGCGACGCGCCTCTGACTACTTCACTGTCTTGAGTGGTTGACAAATACGAGGCGGATTACATCAGCGATTCCGACAACAGCCGAGGATTCCGGGTAGCTGACCATTCATGCAAAGTCGCGCGTTTTCCATACAACTACTTTGCGGACTGACACTTTTGTCAGTTGTCGCACCATAGGATGCTAGGTAGTCTGCATCTCCGTATGAATGTGTCTGTTTGGTAATGTAACTGGAGTAAGAGCTTGGTCATTGTCTTCCCCAATTACTAAGGAGGAATTGCTTGAGACAATCTTTGTTTGTTCTGCTGCTGCTTGGTAGTTTCCCTCTCTCTCGCCCAAACATTACCGGCAACCCGAGCCAGCACGATTCCAAGTCATCCAATGGAGAGATAACAGTACAGGGCTGCGTCAGCAGATCTGGCGGCGACTTCATATTGATGAAACATGACCCAGGTATGAGTTATCAACTTCATGCGACAAGCAAAATAAATTTAGGCCATTACCTCGGACAACAAGTTGAGGTGATCGGGAAGGACTCTCCGTCGCTGAGCACGAGTTCTAACCCGTCAGGAAGAACCGGGTCGGCGTCGGTAGCCATAACCATAACCTCGATCAAGACCATCGAAAAACGATGTTCTGCCCAATAGTGCCGCTCCATAGCCTCTGCGCTGACGTGGTATAAGTGGCCTTTCATTCTGCGCTAGGCATTTGACACACAAGTTTGCGGTGGCATGACTAGTAAAATTGCTAGAGTTAACATGTCAACTTATGTGGTAGTTTGGCGTGGCTGCCTGAAGTCGCATGTGGTGGCCGTGTCATGTAACGATGGTCAATTTGTGCAGTATCAAAATGCCGTGTCCTGCGATTATATTTATTATGGTGGCCGAGTTCTTCGCTAGGTAAATGACGAACGTCGCCAATCGATCCCGGACTCTCTGAACCCTTTCTTCTCAGGAGCAGGTCGCAATGATCGTAAGAAGAAACCTTCCACGTCTCGTAATCGCCGACGATCATACGCTGGTAGCTGAGGCGTGTAAGAAACTTTTGGAGGTTGACTACGAGATCGTCGCCACAGTTGGCGATGGGCGCTCTCTTGTGAGAGTCGCCGCAGCGTTAAGACCTCATCTCATCATTGTTGATGTTTCCATGCCTCTGCTAAATGGTTTGGATGCGGGCCAGCAAATAAAGGAGCTGTTGCCTAGCGTGAGATTGGTTTATTTGACAATGAACCATGATGCCGATCTAGCGGCTGAGGCATTCCGCCGCGGAGCCTCTGGTTATTTGCTGAAGACCTGCGCGGCTTCGGAACTGGCCATTGCCGTGCGAGAGGTCCTGCGAGGTAAGTCTTATCTGTCCCCCATGATCGCCAGGGATACAGTCGAATTCTTGCTACGCCAAGATAAGAAACTGGTCGAAGAAGGAGAGCGGCTCACTGAAAGACAGCGCGAAGTGCTCCAGCTCCTAGCAGAAGGAAAGTGCATGAAGGAAGTGGCCAGTGAGCTGAACGTCACAACGCGCACCGTCGCCTTTCACAAATACCGAATCATGGAAGTGCTTAACGCCAAGAGCAATGCCCAACTAGTTCAATATGCGATTCGGCACCACCTGATTGCCGCATGACTGACTTGGGATTGATCCGACCTTCGTGCAATTTTGGCCCGGGCAATGACCGCGCGGTGTGATGCTTCGCTCTCCTCTCCGGCTTTGATCCCACTATTTCGCTCAACTAAACATCCGTACGCCGTGACGCGAAATAAAAGATAGGGTTAGCGATCGCTGGACTTGATTATGTCGGAGCGCCTCGAACCCTAGTATGGATCAACCGTTCTTGCGAATCACCCTCAAGCCCAGAGCGGATAGCAAAGAGAGACAGCCGAGCAACCCGATCAATGGTAGAAGGCTGC
>JBAPOI010000696.1:0-3363 GCA_049279555.1 Candidatus Sulfotelmatobacter sp. | reverse complement strand
TACAACAAAATGCAAAAAAAGATCAGACATCGACAGCATGGATGACCTCAACTGGGAATTCCTTTGGAGCGCGCCATGATACAGAATCCAGTCTTTCAGCCTCTGCTAGCGAAGAGGAAAATGAGTTTATGGCTTTTATCGTGTCGTCGTTATCCACTGCATGCGAGCAGATCACCAAAGGGCCGCCGAGTGGGTACCTTGGTTTCTGTTGCCGTGCCGGTTGTATCAACTGCCCTGATTCTGCGAGGGTCCGCCAAGTTCAGCTCCCCGATGGACTCCTACACCGAAATTGCTCACAAACGGGCTTGTGGGAAGTTGCTGCAGAATAGCTACTTTCCCATTCCCTGCTCGAAAATTACATGCATTGCAATCCAGTGAAGCGAGGACTGGTGATGGAACCGCAGGAATGGGCTTGGAGCAGCTACCGCCACTACGCCGAAGGAGAGTGCGGGATCGTGCTAGTGAACGAGGAGCAAAAGGCAGAGATGAAATTTCGGAAGATCGCTTGATGTGCAGCCGTTGAGGCCCGTGGTGCCCAGCCTTCGGCTTCGCTCAGGGCAGGCTTTTCCAACAGAAGGAAAGCTGGGGCAGCCGTAATTTGGTGGTGTTTGCAAAAATGGACCAGCCCCCGACCGTATCCGTGAGAACGTTTATCTGTTCACTCCCTGCTTCCGATTAATCTCTCTTGAAAACTCCGTAAAGAAATTCAGCAGCGCTCCATACCCAGCCTGCCCCACCATTCCCCACACGCCGTTCTTCCAATAACTCTGTGAGCCCGGCTTCCAGGTTGTCGCCACCACGCCTCCGCCAAACGCTCCACCATACAACGCCCACTGCGGATGCAAATTCTCCTCACTGCGATCGTAAGTCAGAAAGTTCCGCATAATCGCGTGCCGCGTGCGCGGCCATGCCCCGCTGCACTTGCACTTGTCATAGCGGACTTCGTAACCCAACTTCGCATTTCCAATTGCCGCCAAAGAATTTGCCGTAATAAATTGCCCCTCGCGCGACGCAAACCGCTCAGCGTAGCCTCCCCAGCCATCGTCCCACTGCCGCGGCGAACCGCTCGCCTGATCAATCCCTGCGGCAAACATCCTCTTCATGTATGCCTCAGGAGTCGTCAGCGTCTGCCGCAAGTAATATTCCGTCCGCTCCCGCCCAGTTAGCGTCACCAGTTTCCGGTTCTTGCCTACGTAAACTCCCGTGATCCACCCGGACTCCCAGTCCCGCGCCTTGAGCAGGCCCGCCGTTGCGGCATCTTTCGTCATGCCAACCGCCTGCTTCGTCTTGTCCTCGACCGCCTGCACCGGATTCGCACTCGGAGTCGTATCGGGTTGCGGTTTTTCTTCTTTTGGAGTTTCCGCACCTGGATTCTGAGCACCAGTATTCTGAGCACCGGGCGCATTCGGAACCTCTGTGCCCTGCCCTTGTCCATTCGATTCCGAAGAGGGAGGATTATCCGGCGGCGCCTGCCCACGAGCCCACATCCCGCCCATTACAACCAGCGCGCACACGACTGCAACGCCGCGCACCAGTGTCGTCTCAACGCGCCCCTTGCATATATTCAAAATATCTCCCGTGACCCGCCTTGTTAAGCACCCAGGCCCCAAGCCTTGGCGGAAACTACGATGCTAAACTCCTTTGGATGCATTCGCTCTACAACCGTGTTGCAGGTCAAAACGTCGACCGCCTCGCAGCCCTGAGCGACGGCATCTTCTCCGTGGCGATGACCCTGCTTGTCCTCGACCTTCGCGTCCCCGCAGCCGAAGCCATTCACTCCGAGCACGACCTTCGCCGTATCCTCATCGCGCTCTCCCCGCGCCTCGTGATTTTCCTCATGAGCATCATGACCAACGGCATTTTCTGGGTCGGGCAGCAAACTCAGCTCAACTATTTCGCCCGCTCCGACCGCAACCTCGTCTGGATCCACATTGCGTTTCTCTGTTGCGTATCCGTCACCCCATTTTCGACTGCGCTGCTAGCCGAGTTCATTCACTACCGCACCGCGCTCCTAGTCTACTGGAGCAATATTCTTTTTCTCGGACTCACTCTTCTTTGGAGCTGGACCTATGCTACCCGCTCCCATCTCCTCGTCGATGATCTTCCCCCTGAAATTCATCCCGCCATCATCCGCCGCATCTTGATCGCGCAGTCTCTTTACGCGGGCGGCGCCGCTCTCTGCTTTCTCAATACCTATTACAGCATCGCCGCGATCGTGCTCGTGCAACTAAACTACGCCATCGCTCCCCGCTTTTGCTGGGGACTCTTTACGCGGAGATCGGCGCACGAGTCTTAAGACGGGATTCCTAACGATTCGACCCGCGAATCGGTGCGTATAAGTTTGAAGGAGTGTGTCTGCGTAATCGGCGCTGTGGTTAGCGCTGTTCGCGGCGGCGAAGATAATCGATGAACATTTGTTCGACAGGCTTGTCGTAGGCCATGAGGACATGGCGGACGGTGCGCCCGCTCACGACGTGGCAGACTTCTTCGGCGAGATTTTTGGCGTGGTCGCCGGCGCGTTCGAGAGACTGAGTCATGAAAATGACTTGGAGGCTCGCTTGGCGGGCGATGTTTTCCGGGTTCTCGATGTGACGCAGGAAGATGAGATTGCGGAGGCGGTCTATCTCGGAGTCGGAGCGGAGAACTTCGACGGCTTTGCCGACATCGCGAGTGGAGAAAGCGTGGCCAACGTCGGTGAGCATTTTTTCGAGGATGGTGGCCATGTGGGTGAGGTCGCGCGTGTCTTCTGAATCGATGCGTCCTGCCGCGGCTTGTGCGCTGTTAGCGAAGCTGAGCAGCAGATCGCCGATGCGCTCCAGGCTGATCATGAACTTCATGCAGGCGAGCAGCTCGCGAGCTTCGGGGGGCTCGACCTCTGTAATGGCATTGGTGACGGCGGTATCGATTTCCATGTCGAGCGTGTCGAGATCGCGCTCGCGCTGGCGGAGCGAATCGAGAAGCGTATTAGAGCCGGTGGCGATGCCTTCGGCAGCTGCTCCGGCAGCTTCGGTAGCGAGGCGGCAAGCTTCGACTGTGCGGCGGACGATGTGATGATGGGCCGGTTCGGGGGGTACGGTCTCGACGCGGGCTGTACTCATGAGGCTGGTCCTCTGGCGCGGACTGGGAGCGCGCGGCCCCGGTAGCTCTGATTTTGCCGTACCCATAACTAGATGGTCAACGGCTAAGGATAGATTTACTTTTTTGGGGATGGGTTAAGGAGGTGTAAATTTTTGGTCATTTTTGGGGTACAGCGGTGCGAACGAGCTATTTGGTGCGCCGTTTTTGCTGCTTCGCGCTCTTGCGTTGCGCCTTCTGATAATTTTTCATCGACTTACGCTGTTTCTTGGCCAGCTTCTTATTCGC
>JBAPOI010000695.1:0-2633 GCA_049279555.1 Candidatus Sulfotelmatobacter sp. | reverse complement strand
CGGCAAATCCGGCCCCATCATTGTTAATAAAAAGTACCTTCATGCGATTCTCTCCTTCACTAAAAAATGTGCTGATCAGCGCGACATGCACTGATACAAATTGTGCGAGGATGCAGACGATCCTGTGCGAATCGTTGTGGCCAACGCTCGCGATTGCTCGCTGACTGCCGTAGAGCGGCGCGGCCTGGCTGAAAAGCGCGGGCCTAAAAAATGACTCTTACTGCTTCCAGAGATTATGACGCAAAGCGGCCGCGAATTTAGTGCGACTGAAGATCACGCCGCCACGGATCAGTTGCGCCGTTGAGATGGCGTTCGCGCGAAACCTAATCGCCTCGTCCATATATTATGAGTACCATAACCGCCACAGTGAGCTCCTAAGCGAAGCGCGATACGATTACCGATTTGGTTCGATCACGCTTCTCTCATAAGGAGACCGATCATGTGGCATCTCGGAATCGACTTGCATCGTTACACCGTGGTGATCGCGGCGATGAACGATGCAGGTGAAGTACGACCAGCCGTCCGATTCGAATGTTCGCGAGCCGACGAGATCCAGGCGTACTGCCAGCAGTTTTGTCCGTTTCGCGCCGTGATCGAAGCGACGAGCACTTATCGCTGGCTGTACATGCTGCTGTCGCCCATCGGCACCGTGCTGTTGGCTCATCCGTTTCGCCTGCGGGCAATGGTTCAACGCCGCAGCAAAACCGACCGACTCGATGCCATGCTGCTCGCGCAGCTATTACGGATCAACCAGATTCCGCTGGCGTACGTTCCGTCGCAGCGCTACCAAACGCTGCGGGAGACAACCCGGCAACGTTGTCGCTTGACCTCCGCCCAAACTCAGGCCAAACAAGCGTTGCGCTGGCTCCTGGCCCGGCACAACCTGCAGGCCCCGTACAAATGCCCCTTCGGCCCGCGCGGATTGTATTGGTTCCGGCGCATGGACTTCGGTCCGGTGGACAATCCAATTCGTGACGAGCTGCTCGAACGGCTGCAGCACTTCGATCGCCAACTGGCGGCGATGGACGCTCGACTGGAAGAGCTCCGTCCCCAGTACCCAGAAGCCGCCGTGCTGACCGAACTGTACGGAATCGGCCTGTTCTCGGCACTGATGATGATCGCAGAGTTTGGCGACGTTTCCCGCTTCCGCCGGGCCAAGCAAGCCGGAGCCTACACCGGTTTGACTCCTCGGGTCGAACAGTCGGGAAGTCACTGCTATGTAGGGCACATCAGCCGGCAAGGTTCCCCTTGGCTGCGCTGGGTCCTGCTGGAGGCGGCGATGAAGATCATTCACCACGATATCGGTTTGGCTAACTTCTATACCCGGATTCGCAAGCGATCCAGCGCCAAGATCGCCCGCGTCGCAACGGCGCGGAAGTTGGCCGAGATCTGTTGGAAACGTTTGTTCCGATGGCAGCACGAGCATTCCGAAGTCGCCGTGGCCTGAGGAAGGCGACGGCGGATCCTGCGGCGCGCAGCAGTCGGTGGGTCCGGCCCGTAAATTTGCGCCTGGTGAGGCTTTAGCCTACACCGTGATTATGAGTGGGCGCTCCTACCGGTGCATGAAACTCGGTGCGACGGCGGCAAGCCGGCCGGCACGGATGGGTGACGAATGATGCGCGCTTTTAAAGAAGGAGGATCAGTAGCCTCCAGGCTAACAATCTCATTCAAGGATTATGACACGAACCGGGCCGAAATTTAGTAACCTGGCCGGTCGAAGAAAACAACCATGAAAGATGCGAGCACAATTCGCCTCCTGCGAGGAGCTTTCGGCGCATCCATTCGCCGACCAGGGCGCTCATTGCCGCCCCTGGACCCAGGCTAGCCTCTTCTCATGTTTTTAGAAGACGCGCCCGTGAAGTACTTGACGTGGCGGTTATGGGTGGTGCATTTCGGGCGATTATTTAGTTACCGCACACGACATGGGGGCGGCACGCTGAGCGTCGCTTGGAGTTGGCACAGTAGCGCGGTAAGTGACCAATGACACGCCCACCTGAGCGAGCTGCACCCAATAAGAACAACTTGAATGGCAATATGCCTCGGACGCCCAAAAAGGGCGCAGCCTCCGCGTAACAAACGCAAGAGACTGCGCCCTTTTTTTGTTTTTACCAACCAAAGGAGAACTCATGAGAAGATCTGATTCCGTCTTAAAAACGGGGATCGTTTTTTAGGAGTTGACCGGCAGGGGGCATACCCAAACCATCCATTCTTTCGGCACGATGTTTGCATTTAAAGAGGCGGAATAGGCAAATCGAGGGAAAGACATGAATCTCCCATTCCGACAAACTGCCGACGCCTTACACGAGTTGACGGAATGGCTTCGTGTTACGCTTTCTAGCATCGGGGATGCAGTCATCACGACGGACACGCAAGGCAACGTCACATTTTTGAATCCCGTTGCTCAAACCTTGACGGGCTGGACCGAAAGGGAAGCCCTTGGCGCCCGTTTGGATCAAATCTTCAACATTCTCAATGAGGAAAACGGGAAGCCAGCCGAAGACCCTGCGACGCGAGCGCTGCGGGAAGGCTTGGTTGTCGATTTGGCAAACAACACGCTGCTCTTGGCCAAAGATGGCACGCAACGACTTATCGAAAACAGCGCCGCGCCGATCCGAAATCGACAGGATGAAGTG
>JBAPOI010000694.1:0-3116 GCA_049279555.1 Candidatus Sulfotelmatobacter sp. | reverse complement strand
GTTGTAGCCTGAACGCTGGGAATGTTGATTCCCAAAAAGCTCAATAAAGCAAATAGGTATAACTTTTTCATAAAACGCATGAGGCCTAACGAAAAAAGAAGGCATGTTGAAGAAGTTGGCGCAACGGGCGACAACTAGGATGTCGGTAAACAATCACATCATCAAACATGCCTATGAAAACCAATACGCCTCCCAAAACTGAAACGCAAGCCCGCATCTGGCAACTGAAGCTCGGGGTGGACTGGCACGCCGATCAATTCCGGGTGGTCCGGATGTGTGACGGCCAGTCGCCCCAACCGGCGCAACGGTTCACGCCGGCCAGCTTCCTGCCCTTCGTGCAAAAACAACTCACGCTGGCCGACCAGGTGTTCGTGGTTTACGAAGCCGGGCCGGGTGGTTTTCACCTCCACCGCCAGCTGACCGCGCTGGGCGCGACGGCCTTTGTGGTGCATCCGGTCAAACTTGACCCACAGCATAAAGGAGTGGTGACCGACAAGACCGATGCCCGCGAACTGGCCTTGAAGCTGGACCGCCACCTCGGGGGCAATCTCAGGGCCATGAGCGTGGTGCGCGTGCCCACCCCCGCAGAAGAACAACGGCGCGCACTCTCCCGGCAGCGGGAACAACTCCGGCGGGAACGGCAGCGGCTGGCCGCCCAGGGCCGCAGCTTGTGTCTGACCCAGGGCATCCGGTTGCGGGGTGAATGGTGGTCGCAAACCCTCACCCTGCCCGAATGGATGACCCCACGCCTGGACGTGTGGCGAAAATTGATCGCCGCCGTCGAGGAACAACTGGATGTCCTGACCAAACAGGTTGAGGCCCTGGCCCCGAAGGAACGGCCCAAAGGTCTGGGGCCGCTCACTCTGGGAATGTTGCTCGCCGAGTTGTGCGACTGGTCCCGGTTCAAGAACCGCAGGCAGATCGGCAGTTACACCGGGTTGTGTGGCGGCGTCAGCAGTTCGGGCCAAAGCCATTGTGATCTGTCCATCACCAAGGCCGGCAACGCCCGCGTGCGCTGGTCCTTGATTGAACTGGCGTGGCGCATGGTGCTTTATCAGCCCCAAAGTGTCGCCGTCCAACGCTGGAAACACGTGTTGTTAAATCCCCGGGCCGCGGCGCGCCAGAAGAAACGGGCATTGGTGGCGCTGGCCCGGCAACTGGCCGTGGATCTCTGGCGCTGGCAAACCGGCAAGGTCACTCCCGCACAACTCGGCTGGGTGATGGTCTAACCCCAAACTTTCCTTGAGGATCAAAACGATGAGAATGATTTCGGAAACGGAGCCCGCCCGCTTGGCTCAGAGGTTCATTAACGAACCGTTAAAAAGAATGGGCGGGCTTGGTTTCCCTGCCTCCGGCCAACGGACTTGGCCTCCTTGTCACCCTGCACCGCAGGGAACGGATAGCAGACTGTGCGGAGCTCAAACTCCTGCATGCGGCGGGAAACACGCGGACGAAATCACTCGCAGACATCCTCCAACAAAACAAACCCACTCCAAACCCATCCACCTATGAAAACCTGAATCACTCACCACTGACACTCTCCAACTTGACTTTACTCATAGCAGCTGAGCCACCGCCGACTTGCGACGCGAACCGCGACAGCGGAACTGACAGCGCCAACGGCGGTTAGATGCCATGATGGGTTGAACGCGGCACCACTCAATGCCACGCTACGAACGTAGTTCAAACAATCGATCATCACATCTATGAAAGAATACATTCTCAAACCCATCACGACACCCCCAACCGTAGCGCTGACCCCGAACCCTGACAAGCCCGCAGTGGTGCGGCTCATCCCGCCGCGCCAGCCCTTGCCCACCGCCGTCCTTGACCCCGTCAAACCCCTGCTCAAGCTCGGCCTGGACGTGCATCTGGAATTCATCATGGCCGTGGCCCAGAAAGACCACGCCAATCCGCACGCCCCCCGCAAGTTCACCCGCGAACAACTCGTCACCCACGTCAAAAAGTGGGTCGCCGAAGGTTTCCAGGTCTTTTGCGTGCAGGAGAGTTGCGGCTTCGGCTTCGTGCTTCATCGCGAACTCGTGGCCGCCGGCGCCCAAAGTTTTCTCATCACGCCCATCGCCCTCAACGGCAGGCGCAAGACGGACAAGCTCGATGCCCGCGCCCTGGGCCTGCGCCTTTCCCGCTGGCTCGACGGCAACCGCGAGGAACTCGCCCCCATCCGCATCCCCAGCCAGACCGAGCAGCGTCAGCGCGAAGGCACCCGCCGCCGAAAGTTTCTGGCCGACGCCATCCGCCGCCTGGCCAATCGCGGCCACAGCCAGATCTCCGAGTATTGCCATGACCCGCTGCCGCACCGTTGGTGGGGCCCGCGCAACTGGCCGAAACTCGCCGCGCTCGATCCGTGGGTGCTGAGCGTGCTGGCCAGGCTGCGCGATTTGATCGTGGCCTTGGAGACCCAACTGGCGGAGTTACAGACCGAACTGCTCGCGCGAGTAAAAGATCAAGTCACGCCCAAGGGCCTGGGCGGCCTGACGCTGGTGACCTTGGACGGCGAGGTGTGCGACTGGCGGCGTTTTAGCAATCGCAAACAGGTGGGCAGTTACACCGGCTGCTGTCCGGGCGAACACAGTTCGGGCAATAAACGACGCGTGGGCGGCATTGACCGGCTGGGCAACGGACGTGTGCGCGCCCTGCTGGTCGAGGCGGTGTGGCGCTTCCTGCAATGGCAGCCCAACTGGAAAGCGGCGGCAAAAATGAAAACCAAGCTGGGCGCGGGCACCGCCATGAAGAAGAAAACGGTGATCGCACTGGCCCGGCAACTGGCCATTGACCTGTGGCGCTGGCGCACCGGCCGCTGCACCATGGCCGAACTCGGCTGGATACCAGCCTAACCCTTAACCCTGGATTTGATTTTGTCCCTTTCCCGAGAACAGCGCGTGAGTGAATTTGCGACCGGGTGGTTCCTGCCCGTAGCCGGAGCTGGTGGGCGCAAGCCTGACCCGTCGGTTAGAAGGGGCGGAACCCCCGGTCGCCGCAGTCACACAAGTATGACACCATGGGCGTTGGGCCTCGTCCCAACTGTCCGGATAGGAGCTGGTGCGTGGCGACCTCGCCAGGCATGCGTTCAAGCGGCGACACCGGTCGATCATACT
>JBAPOI010000693.1:0-2269 GCA_049279555.1 Candidatus Sulfotelmatobacter sp. | reverse complement strand
GTTATGGCAATTGCCGATGAAGGAGTGATTTTGTGGATTGGTGACGACAAGAAAATCGTCGTCTCGCCAGAAACGAAGGATTGGTCGAGCAAGTAGCAAGCCCTTGATTTTCGGTCTATTTCGGGCTTTTCCAGCCTTTTTCAGCCTAATCGCATCATCCCTTGGCAATGGGCGTGATGGTGATGGAGGCGACGAAGGGCATGTGGCGGTCAACCTCGGCGTAGCGTTTGGCGAGGGTGCGGACTGCGGCCAGGTCGTTTTCCTGGAGCTTGTCAGCCAGCAGGCCGAGCCGCCAGCCGAGCAGCACCACGTCGGCGGTGGAGAAGGCCAGCGCGAGTTTTTGCGGCGGTGCTTGCGCACGGCCACCATTGTCGTCGCCGGCGTCCGGGTTTGGCTCCAGCGTGTAATCAATCAACTGGCTGGTGTGAAAACCACGGCGCTTGTGTTCGGACAGATGGAACTCGATGCAAGGTAAGCGGTGTGCCAAGCACCTCTTGACAGAGCTCGGATGAAGGAGTCGTAAGTGTCATAGCGTTATGCTACGACGTTTATGATGCTGCCTGCCGTTGCACTTGCAACCGCGCTTTGGCCCAGACTTCGGGGGTGATTTCAGGGACTTGCCAGTTGGTCATCCGTGGCAGGCGGGTGAGCACGTCGCGGAGGTAGGCGTAGGGGTCAATGCCGCGACGGCGGCAGCTTTCAATGACCGTATAAATGATCGCTCCCCGTGTCCCGGCATCCGCATCACCCATGAAGAGCCAATTCTTTTTTCCGAGGGCAGTGGGCCGGATGGCGTTTTCCACCAGGTTGTTGTCGATCTCCACCCGACCGTCGTCCAGGTAAACATCCAGCGTGCGCCATTGGCCCAGGGCATAATCCAGGGCGATGCCCAGCAAACTCTGCGGCAGATGTTTCCCACGGCTCTTGAGCCGGATCAGGGCGCGTTCAAGCCGTTCCACGATGGGTTTGCTTTCGTGGGCGCGAACCGCTTCGCGTAATCTGGGGCCAGTCTTGTGTTCACGCAACCGGGCTTCCACCCGGTACAGGTGTTGGATTTGCCGCATGATCCAACCGGCGGTCTTGGGTGATTGTTCCAAGGCTTCGAAGAACTTGCGCCGCACGTGCGCCCAGCACCCGGCCAGTGCAATGCCATTTCGTCCATTGGCAAAGGAACGGTAAGCCCCGTAGCCATCGCACTGGATGGTGCCGTTAAAATCCACGGGGATGATCTTGTCCAGGCACGCGGCGGCCCGGCTGGTTTCCCAGCGGTAAAACACATCGCCGCCAGGACGGCTGCACGTCCACAGATACCCCTGCTTGGTTTTCCCGTGGCCGGGTTCCAAATAATCCACCGGCGTTTCGTCCACCTGCACGTAGCCGCCGCCCATCACCCCGGTGCGGATATGTTCGTAAATCGGCTTCAGCCAATCTGCGGCCAGCTCCACCCAGCGCGTCAGGCTCTGCCGCGGCAGATGAACCCCGTGGCGCTGGCGGTAAATCTGTTCCTGCCGGTAGAGGGGAAGATGGTCGCAGTATTTTCCCACCACGATGTGCGCCAGCAAACCCGGCGCGGGCAGGCTCCGGTCCAGCAACCGTTGGGGCAGGGCCGCCAGGATGGGCGCGAAATCGGGGTTGGTCTTGTGAACATACTTCCGGCGCACCACCCGCCGTCTCAGGAACCGGCCCGGCTCGTAATCCAGTTGTTCGCTGACCTCCTGGCCGATGCAGCGCCACTGTTCGGGCTGCGCCTTCACCGGCTCCGGATCGAGCACTTCCTCCACCACCGGCAGGTTCTCCGGGAGGCGGGCCACACGCTCCTTGCGTGAACGTTCGACACGTTCCTTCTCCGGCGCGGCCACGATGACTTCGACGATGGCAGGGGTCTCCGGTTGGGCGAGCAACTCCAATTGGTTCCGATCCAGTTGTTCACTGCTCGAACCAAAGACCCGCTTGACCAACAGATCGATCTTCTGACGCAGCAGCGCATTCTCCCGTTGGCATTGCTCCAACTGGGTGGTGAGTTCTTTTTCGCGCGGCGTCATCGGTTGCAAACTCTGACGCACCAAGGCGCAAGACGTTCAAAGCGCGCGGGATTTTTCTGGAATATTTTCACGCCGCGTCCCGTTCATACCACGGACGCATTTTTCCCCCGCGCAAATCCACCCCGTCGGTCAGCATCGCCAGCGCCTGCGGCGTCAGCTTGAGCTTGGTGACCTGCGGCTCCAGGTTTTTCGGCCACGAAAAGGTGCCCTCCTCCAGGCGCTTGGTC
>JBAPOI010000692.1:0-1788 GCA_049279555.1 Candidatus Sulfotelmatobacter sp. | reverse complement strand
CTACATATTCATTCATAACAAGCCGGAGCTCAACTTCCGAACAAAAACGGGAAAGAGCCGTGAGATCACCATCGAGGCAACTCTGCTGAAAAAGTTGAAGAGTTGGAAAAAGAAAAACACAGGCAAGAGATTCATCTTCGGTACCGCGACCGACAAACCGAATGGACATTTTTTGGAAGCCTGCAAACGCACCGCTATGAGAGCCGGCCTGTTCTGTGATGCATGCCCATCCTGCATGAAGGAAGACGCCAAATGGGAGAGTTGTGACAGGTGGTACCTTCACAAGTTCAGGGCTTCTTTTGCGACGTGGAGCCTTCAGTCCGGCGTCGATATCAGAACCGTGCAGATGTTGATGGGACACGCAAAGGTGGAGCAGACAGCTAAGTACATCGCCCCGGCGAGGGGGAGAGCGGCGCAAGACAAGCTGAATGCTGTGTTCGCTGGATTCTAAGCAATATGAAAGCCGCGCTCGGCGGCCTTCATATTACCTCTAGGAGATAGACCTGGATCGAATCCATGCAGCGGTCGTTGCAGGATCAAACCTGATGGACCCGAACGGCCGCATGTAGGGAATTCTGCCAGCGTCAATCATCTTGTAGATGGTCTTGATGCTTATGGCCAGCAGCAGAGCCAATTCCGCAACTGTTAAGGCATTGCCATGATTCAAAACAGAATCGGCAAGGGTAGATGGATTCTTTTCTTCATTTGAAAATGTTCGACAGACTGCGCATGGTTGCTTAGCAGAAACTGCGGGCTTCCGGCAGCGATGAGTACCTCCTTCACTTTTACTCATCCAAGTACCACATTCGCGCGTAGGGCACGGTATTGAGCCGTGCTCGCATTCTGGGTCTTTTGAGTCTTGTACGCACGGAAAGCGGCTTCCCTGGACAACAAGACTCGATAGTTGCACAGGCTGGTGCCAGTGCGCACTTCTGCATCATGCATAGATGCACCTCTTCTGAATTTGATGGAATCCTGTCTGAGGGAGGCACACCCGTCCGGCGTATCTGACGCCTTCCGGGATTCTGCAGTTCCTGAGACTGGTGTGGTACGCTGGTCCGGCCTCTTACACCTCTATGCCTGGCTAGTTCCCTTGGCAGGGACTTCACCTTCGGCGTGTATCGCGCGAGGGACGATAAGGCGGCAGAATCCAGCATCTCACAAATTGCCGTGCGTGTCAACTCGCCCGGAGCCCTGCGCCGTGGACGGATAAGGCGGCTGCCAGGCCAGGCCAGCGACGCAAGTACCCCGCCCTAGCCAAAGGAAGGCTAGGACGGGGGCACCCTGCATGAGACGCCCGTTTTCGGCTGTCGACCAGAACATCGTAATGCTGCCAGAACAAGCTTCAGGGCGACGAACATATTGTTCGCGCCGAAGGCGTGCGGAACTATTAATCAAGTGGTAACTGCCGAGTCGCCCGTCAACTGGCTGGAACCCGGAAACCAGGGCAGGAGGCGTACATTCGATCATGCATAAGGAAAGACCGCGGCGCGCTTCGCTCCACCGTTGAGGTGCCGAAAGAGCCTCATGTCCGTTCTCCCCTACTTTATGAAGCATTTGTCTCGTCGAGAGTCAAACGGAACCGCCTGATCCAACGCTCTATACTGGCCATGATTTCAGCGCCAGTTTTTTCAGCGCCAGTTTTACTAGTCGAAGCCCGAGTAATTCAGTGCTTCTGACCACGTGGCCACTTTGTTCATTAGACGACGAAACGCCCCGGATGCCCCGCTCATGTCAGTTGCCATGGTCATTTCCTCAGTGAATTGTTTCCGATAACCCGTCAGACGC
>JBAPOI010000691.1:0-2238 GCA_049279555.1 Candidatus Sulfotelmatobacter sp. | reverse complement strand
GGTCATTATCGAGGGCATCAACGCCAGCAACGGCAAGGTGACGCTCGACCTCGGCGGCGTCGCCAACCCGGGCCGCCTGGCGCTCGACGTCACCCGCAAGCCGCTCATCTCGCTGGTCTGGGGGGGCCTCTACGTGGTGCTCGCCGGCGGCATCCTGGCCACCGTCAACCGCCTGCGCCAGGCCCGCCTGCTCGACTCCCTGGGCAAGCTGTCGTAGCGCTGGTCATGCCGCTTCTACTGCACCTCCGGAAGGGCAGATGCCAGAACTGATTGCCGATTGGGCAACGAGGTTGAGCGAGGGCGCGCATAGAATATTCGGATTCCTTCAAGTCGATATCGAAAGCCACAGCGAGCTCCCTGGTGCCGAGATTCTGATTCTGCAGACACGCGGCAATCTCCACCGAGTCGTGAGTGGCGTTCTCTCGTCCCATGATGCACAGGAACTCTCATGGTCAGGAGACGGCGGCGCGTATCTCTTTCTCATCGAGGATGGGACCGAGTACAACCAGATGGTTACAGGCGCCCTTCGCGTCCTTGATTCTCTGCCGCTATTCAATACTCTTCGGTCCCTGAACAGTCTGGATGTGCCCATTCATCTCCGAATTTCCTGTCACATGGGCCACGCCATCTGGGACCACAATCTCAAGAACTTCTATGGCAAGGCATTAAATTATTTCTTGAAGTCAGAGCGCAATATAGGCGTCCGCGACCACGTCGCGATTACCGAGGAAGTGCTTGAGCAGCTTAGCGATAATGATTTACGGAGCAGTTTCATCGAGCACAAGGAACACGCCTACCTTGCCAAGGGGAAACGTTACGAAAGGAAGATATTCGTTCGTTCGGGTCTCACTCCGCTGTCGCGCTCCTCTGCGCCAAGAGTCGTACCCTATCCCCGGGTTGATGAGCTAGCCGATCTAGCGGCAAAAGCGAAAGCGGTGGACCTGTTGCTTTCCGGCGGTGACAGCTTCTATACCATCTTCTCACAGGCCCTCTCGCTTCGGGGCCGATTTAATAGTCGAATACGACCAGACCTGCGGATTCTTCTGCGCCGATCTAGCGCGGCGGCCCAACGCAGCGCCGCGAAATATCTCACTCTCCATGATCAATTTGAAATGAAAGTAGAAATTAGATGGTACGATTTCGACTTCATGCTTCGAGGATACTGCTTTGATGGACAGCGAGGATTCTTCAGCTATTTCTTGCGGGAAAATGACCGGCTGGTGGGTAGACAGAACAAGATGATCGACGTCTTGGCCGGCAGGAGCGAGGTCGACGATTTCCTGGTAGAGCTTTTTGCAAGGACGTTCAACAGCTTCTTTGAACGACCTGACGCACTCGATCAAAACGCAGGTTCAGGCGTGGTCAGGGAGCTCTGAGAACCGCAGACCATGGATAGTATATTGATCACATGCACCAACGATACTGAAACTGGCGGCATATACCTTTGGGATCGACCTTGCCAATCAATCGTTAGAATATACAGCGTCCCCTGCATGGGACTAGCGTTCCTCGATGGCTTTTACATTGTGGCATCACAGTCTTCGGTTATCAAGAACCCTGGCTGGGTGGTTCCGGCCAACGGTTGGATACCGCACTCGCTGGTATGTCTTGACCTCGCACTCAATCTCGTATCCGAGGGACCAGTGGAGCCTCTGGGCATGGGCGACCTACATGATATCCTGGTCCACGAAGGGAAACTGTGGGCGGTCGATACGAAGTCGAATCGAGTTGTTGGCTTTGAGGTCAGGCGCTCTGCCAGTTCCGCGAGCGTTCAGTTTGGTGCCTCGCGGTGGCTCGTGCCGGTAGTGCAGTGGCAAGACCCGGCGGCACGCGATGAAGACGCGACTCATGTCAATAGCATTTGCGCGCATGACGGCCGATTGTTGGTTTCCGTATTTGGCCGATACTCGACCCGCCGTGCTTATGACGCGAGGGGATTGAATGATGGTTGCATCCTCGATATCACCGATCACCTCAGTCCCTTTGGCAGTAGCACGACAAGCGCTCCTCCCCCGCGGATCCGTACTGGTCTCGCCGATCCCCATTCGCTGATTTCACATGAGGCTGATCTGTATTTCACGGAAGCGAGACGGGGCCGTGTGGTCAAGGATTTCGAGACTCTTGCGGAGTTCACTGGCACCTATGTAAGAGGACTGCTCATCGAGAATGGGACCATATTTGTCGGCTGCAGTTCGTCGAGACACTGTGCCGTGCCGATCTCGTGGGCAAGCAGGGTCG
>JBAPOI010000690.1:0-2533 GCA_049279555.1 Candidatus Sulfotelmatobacter sp. | reverse complement strand
CAACACAAATGCTGGCTTTCCCCTTTTCAGGTGACAGCAGCCCGATCAAGGAATCCAAAATGGCTTGGCCGCCTCAAACTCTGCCGTGCAGCGAGAAATTCCGATATCCTGAAGGCATTTATCGCTGAGGCCCTCCAGCTCGTTGCGCGAGCAAGAGTATTGCCACCACATCGTAAGCCGTTGCTTCACGTCATTCCAGCGCAAGCCACGATGGGGATGAGTCGCAAAATCCAACGTTAGTGTATTCATGGCAAGCTCCATTTCTGGAGGTTATTGTCAGCGTGTTTATAACGCCTTGAATCAGATAAGGACGTGACCGGCAGCACAAATTGACGCTTTTTGGCGATCGTGAGGGAAAAGGCTCCGGCAAGTTTGTCCAATAGACCCTGGCGGAATGGTGTTGCTTTTGTATTGGACACTCAGCCAATGGGGTCCGCCCAGTCGCTTGGTCTCGAGGGCCGTGTCAGGATGCGTTGCAAAGCTCTTCTTGCGGCCTTTTTTGCTGATCCGCGTGTGGGGAATTCATTTGAGCCACGGGCCAGACATTTGGGCTCTTCTACGCTATGAATTTCCCAAGTGTAGGGGCGAGACGGCTTTGCCCACCGCCTAATCTGTATGCGGAATGCGGGAGAATTTTTGTCCATTGAAATAGCCCCATTGCGACAATGGAGTCTCAACAATACCGCGTTCCTTAGGGTCGTTAAAGCCATTGACGCCGGGGCAAGCGCAGCCGCGGCAAAGTGGAATGGGCCTAGAATTGCTTAAGCCAGCGGCTGACCAACGCAGCGTTGGTCGATGTCAAGGCTCATAAACACCTCGCGGGCACCAGACATTGATGTGACGCTGATTAGTCGACCAAATAGGATGGCAAGTCGATTGGGCTGGGCATTTCGCGCCGCGTCGTTGCGCGGGGCGTCGGGGCGATTATGATGATGTGCCGCGCCGGGATTCGCCGTCGAGGATCGTTTCATCCGACCACGGCAACGGGGGCCGGCTATGCCGAAGTTTACGGTGCCAGGGAAGTGGTATTTTGTTGTCGACTGTTTGGCTTGCGAGAAGCCCATCCCTCTGGCAGAAGCGCCTTCACCAGACGACAGGCCTGACCCGCTCCCATATCGACTAGTTTCCGATTTGCGGTGCCCACACTGTGACTACATTAGCAGCTACGCACCGCGCCAGATGTCGCGTCGGATGGCCCAATGAGACAGGCTTTCAGCGAGCTTAGTGATGGAGACCTCATCATGTTTCTAAATTCTGGCGTCAGGAAAGGTGGCAGTGCCTATCGTTGCCGGCTTGGCTGTCTGCCTAGGGTTATTTGTAGGCTCGCTGGTGGCAACAACTCCAATCGCGGCCAACATTGACCGCCGCGCCGCCGCTCAGCTTCGCTGCGCAGCGATCTGTTATCATCGTGCGCCGCCACCCCATGGCTTGGTCAGTCCAGTTTAAGATGGGCATACTCTGAGTTTATGGGCGGGGCTAGTACTGTCTTAACGTTGGTGAAAGTGGGCGACCTTTGCCGCGTTCAAATCGCGTGGCCGAACGGCACCACCAAATATTTTGGCAGCTTTGGATCCGAGCAAGAAGCGCGAAAATGGATCGGCGCACATGGTTGGCTGACGAAGCACGTAGTCGAGGCCACAAAAATTCATCGTCCTTGGGGTTCAGTCAACCGGCGAAAGCCGATGGTCGATGGTCCCGCCGGTGAGGGTGGCGATCGTGCGTCCGGTCAAGGACAGGATTGAGACGCCCTTTCCGAGGATCATTGATCATATTGTCGCCGGCCGGGGGACGCGGCCCCCTCCTGGTGATTTCGCCGCAGAACTTGGCAACTGTCGCCTCAGGGCTACGGTGTCGACGGCCCGGATAGAACACGACGACAAATCCATCCAATAAACCACACGACAAATGCGTAGCCGATCAGAACTGACGACGACCATGGCGCATGGGGCTCTTCATCGAGCACCACGAAAAAGAGGTCAGCAAGAAGAATGAACGCGGCCAAAATCGAGCCCGTCCAGTACAGCATGCGCCCTACGAGCGTAAGCATTGCAATAGCGCGACCTTGTGTCTCTCGTTTATTCAAGCTGCGCTAGTCGGATCCACTCCCAAATATTTATCGCCAGCAATGCGTTTTATTGTTCATTCTGACTCCGATAAAGCGTTGACACGAGTCACACATCACATAAGGCTCGTGAAGCCTTGCTGGTCCGCCGCACGACGGGCAAAACATTTGACCGCTGCGTGATCGCGACCGGAGCGCCACCGCAGCCAGGATAAGTGCCACTATGAAAAACGCACTAAGCCACACGTTCATTTATCATTCCTCGTCATTCACAGATTTTAGGTCATTATATCGCTAACATTAGCCCAGAAACCGTTAAACGTATACGCTCTTCGGACATATTCGTAGCGAACGTCTCGCAGGCTTGTAGCCTCGGACCAAACATCGACAGACAAAGGGGTTGAGGGCTTTGCTTTGCCAGAAATAACAGCTACAAACATTCGTTCACTGTCATATCGGGAGGTTATCAGG
>JBAPOI010000689.1:0-11055 GCA_049279555.1 Candidatus Sulfotelmatobacter sp. | reverse complement strand
CGACTGCCAATCTAGGTTACAAAGCCCAGCACTGATTCGGACGCCCTGCATCCCACCGTCCGGTTCAGGTTTTAGCACGCCGCGCCATTGCTTTTCCTGGCACGTAAATTCAAATCCAACAGGGAGGAGCGCATGCTCCGCTCAGTGCATTCCTCACCCCAGGCGAGGAATACAACATCCTGTGCCCTTTTGTCTTCCGGGCTATCGGTCGGGCAATCGGTTTCCCGGTCTTCGCAACCAGGCTCTCGTACGCCGAGGACCTATTCCAACCAGCAAGACACCTTACTAAGGAGGAGTCGTGATCACGAAGAAAGCTAGGCTTGTGTCAGTTTTGACTTTGGCCGCGCTGTTCTTGGCCGGAATGGCAGTTGCTCAGACCGACCCTGGGGTTCAAAGCGGAAGCCGCGGAACCGGAGCCGCACTCTCATCCGTCGCGGCAAACAACCCGAGCGGAATTTTGTCATTTTTCAGCGATGGTCTCACTCGCTTTCAAGAAGTGGAATCCGTCTCCGGCGGTGCCAATAACGGTCTGGGACCGCGTTTTAACTCCAATAGCTGCAGTTCTTGCCATGCACAACCTACCTTCGGCGGAACAGGAGCGGCTACCAACCCTCAATTCCAGTTCACCAGCAACGGCGTCGCGCCCGGCAACACAATGCCGTCTTTCATTACGGCTAATGGCCCCACTCGCGAAGCGCGTTTCCCGTTCTTCTTTAATAGCAACGGCTCGGTTAACACCAGCGCTCCGAATGGAGGAGTAGAAACATTATTCACGGTTACAGGACGCTCCGACGCCGGCGCCTGCACCAGCAGCACCTTGCTGCCCCAACCGAGCTTCGCGACCGCTATCTCAGAGAACAACATCATCTTCCGGATTCCGACGCCCGTGTTTGGCGCCGGCCTGATCGAGAACCTGGACGATTCCACGCTGTTGAACAATCAGGTGAAAAATCTGAATAACAACCTTGGCATTTCCGGCACATTCAATCACAACGGCAATGACGGTACGATCAGCCGCTTTGGCTGGAAGGCCCAGAACAAGTCGCTGCACATTTTCTCCGGCGAGGCCTATAACGTCGAGATGGGCATCAGCAACCTGCTATTTCCTCAAGATCGCCCGTTGCCCGGCGAAGACGGCTCTGGGGGTACTGGAAGTGTGGGGCTGACGCCGGGATGCCTCAACCTCAGCGGGACTGGTTATCCGGAGGACACGTCGAACCCGGCGGCTTCGCCAAACGCGGCAGTGCTGGACGACGTCTCGGCCTTCGCCAATTTCATGCGCTTGCTCGCGCCGCCACCAACCGGCTCGGTGGTCCTTAATGGATCGACGGTTCCTTCCAGCACAATCTCAGCCGGTGCTTCCTTGTTCGCCTCTATCGGATGTTCGACTTGCCACAATTCGTCGCCGGGGTCAACTCAAGTGTCGAACGTTACTTCATCATTGAGCAAAGTTTCGGTGCCCGCATATTCGGATATCGAGATCCATGCTATGGGGAACGGGCTGGCGGATAATGTTTCGCAAGGTGGCGCGGGAGGAAATCAGTTCCGCACCGCTCCTCTGTGGGGTCTCGGACAGCGAATCTTCCTGCTGCACGATGGCCGCACCACCAACCTGCTCACTGCGATCCAGGACCACGCGAGCAATGGCAGTGAGGCAACCTTTGTCGAGGAGCAGTTTTTCGAGGACCTGAGCACTACGCAGCAGCAGGAAATCTTGGACTTCCTGCGCTCACTGTAAGAGTCGTACGGCAGATTCTGGCGAGACACGTAAGTGTCTCGCCAGTTCTTTGCAGATGATTCCGTGGTGAAGTGGTTCTGCCTACGACTACCTTTGCTTAGGTTCCAATGCTTAAGTTCCAAGGAGGATTATGGCCTTAGCGTTCTCGCGTTCGCTGTTTTCTCTAGCGATCTCTTTGCCATTAGTAGCCTGGAGCCAGACCGCCACACCGCAAGCCACCCCCAAGAATGGCGGCGACTTCTCCGATGTTGTTCAACCGCTGAATAAGGTGCCGGAAGGTGTGCTCCTGGTAAAAGGCGCGTGGTCGAGCGCAAGCGACTCCGTAACTCCGGTACCCGAAGGCGGGAGCGTGACGCACAATACCTTCGGCAACCAGTATTTTGGAATGAATTATCCTCTGCCTTCTGATTGGGAAGAAAAATACAAAGGTCCGCCTCCATCTGATACTGGTCTTTATGTGTTGCTGCAACTCCGGCCTGCCTCCACATTTAAAGGATCCGTTCATGGAACCATCTTGATGACGGCTCAGGACATGTTCTTCACGCCACTGCCGGCAAACCACGCTCTTGATCTCGTAAATTATTCGAAAAGCCATTTGCAGGCGGATTACAAAGTGGAAATGCCGCCGACGCCAACCAAGATCGCGGACCGTCCCTTTACCTTCTTTGCCTATTGGTCTCCGGCGGCTGAGCTGCACTGGTATGTGCTGGCCACCGAAATTCGGTGTCATGCGGTAGAGGTCGTGCTCAGCAGCCGCGACACGAAGCTGCTGGAAAATCTGATTCTGGACATCAATAAAATAAAGCTGCCCTCGGAAGCCTCTCCTACTGCCGGGAACGGCGGGGGCGCCGACCCTGTGTGCATCAAGGATTATGCCCGCGACGAAAACTTGATCTCGCGAGTTGATCCCATCTTTACGGATCATAAGTTCAATCCTGTTCCGGTGCGAATCATCATCGACAAAGAGGGCAAGGTAAAGCATATACATTTTCTAAGCGCATTTCCTGACCAAGCAAAGGCCATCACCGATGCCTTGAACCAGTGGAAATTTAAGAAATATTTGCGGGACGGAAAACCGGTGGAAGTGGAGACCGGGATACTCTTCGGACGCGGGCCTCGTCTCACGAGATCCTCAGGCGCTACGCCTACGACCGAATGAGTGGTAAGGCACGGCTGGGCGCATGACCTAGCCAGCGGCGTCATTTCTATTTCTGCATTCGCCGCTTCGTCGTACACTCGTGGCTGCACGGTATCCCCTTGCATGCCTCCAATCACTGCGCTATTGCACACCAGGAATGACGCGTTACGTTTGGGACGGGCGCTCGAAACGCTTCTTCCCTGCGCCGAAATCCTGATCGTGGATCATGACTCCGGCGATGCCACGCATCGCATCGCCCACCAGTATGGCGCACGCATCGTAGGCGCAACCCGTGATGCCGGGGCCGAGGATTATCTTAACCTCGTCGGTAACGACTGGATTTTCTGCCTTGAGCCGCGGGAGTCCCTTACCGAAAGTCTGCAGGTCAGCTTATTCGAATGGAACGCGCTGCTGCCGCAAAATGTTGCCAATGCTTCTGCTTTCTCCATACATCTACGTCAGCAGGTTGGTGATGTCTGGGCGGATTCTTTAATCCCAGAGGTGCGCCTTGTTCCTCGCAACTGGGCTCTGTGGCGCGGACGACTTCCCGCTTATGATCCTTCCGCTATTGCACTGCAAGGTGAGTTGTTGCGTTTTGCCTATCCCTGAGAGAATAGTCTCTGGTGGCCGCGTTGGATAAGTTCTTGATTTGCAATCGCATGCACGCCCTTGGCCGTTCGGACAGTGACTTCAGTACCTTAGTCCTCCCTGCCTGCCGCACTTATAATCTTCACAAGTATCAGAAGCATTTGCGTTCTTCGGAGGCGGGCGCAGGACGCGCATTCGCCTGCCGCGAGAGAACGCCTTAAAACTCAGTGGACCCACTTTACGCATCGGCGATTTTCTACCTCGGGCTAGCCTTTGGCAGCTTCTTGAATGTGTGTATCTATCGCCTGCCCTTGGGGTTGTCGGTGGTAACTCCACGTTCGGCGTGCCCGCGCTGCAAGAGGCCGATCGCCTTCTACGATAATCTTCCGGTTCTTAGCTGGCTGATTCTGCGAGGCCGGTGCCGGCACTGCAAAGCCACAATTTCTGTACGCTACCTATTAATCGAATTGCTGACGGGCGTTCTTTTTCTAGGCTGTTATGCCTACGCTGCACTCACGCTCGCGACTCTGAAATATTGCGTGTTTGGTTTTCTCTTGCTCGGTCTTATCTTCACCGATGCCGAAACCAAGCTGCTGCCTGACAATCTGACTCTACCGGGCATCGTTCTCGGGCTGCTTTTTAGTTTCGTGGTTCCGGTGCATGATCTCGCCTCGCAGTTTGTGCCTGGAATGGTGAATCTGCCTTTTAGCGCAGATGTTTCCGCCCCCTTGCTTTCCTTGCTCGATTCCCTGCTGGGTGCGGCTTTGGGGGCGTCTTTCATTTATGGCGCAGGCGCGGTTTATTTGCGTTGGCGCGGAGCCGAGGGGATGGGGTTCGGCGACGTGAAGCTGATGGCCATGGTCGGCGCTTTTCTCGGCATGAAGCTCACCATCTTCACGATCTTCGCCGCTTCTCTGGCAGGCTCTCTTTTTGGCTTGAGCACCGTGCTGATGGTGTGGATCAAGCGCACCCGCCGCTTCATGCGCCGCTTCGCTGATCTGCGTTCCGCGCGGCAGCGCGGATGGCAATCCGCTCAAATGGTTTACCGCCATTACCAGATGCCGTTCGGCGTTTTTCTGGGCAGCATGGCGCTGCTCGCGCTTTTCGTAGGCAACCGCTTTCTGGGTTGGTATGGGAGGCTCTGGTGATCAAGCTTCTCACCAATCCGATATTGTCGAACTCTGCCATGCTGTTGGTCGCGGCAGCTGCCGCATTCGTATTCGCGATCTGGATGATCCGCCGCTTGCGACGCAACCTTACTGCTGAAGCTGACTTCGATTCCGCTCCGGTCCCCACACTGGAGAAGCTGCCACTCCATCTCTATAACACTGTCATCCAACAGCTAAAGCAGCAGAAGCACGAACTGCAGGTGCAGAATCAGACTGAGCAGCGGCGAGCCCGTACCACTGAAAACTTCAGTCAGGCGGTGCTGTCGAACCTTTCGTCCGGCGTCCTCGTATTCGACGCCAGCGGATTAGTAAGACAAGCCAATCCTGCTGCCAAAGAAATTCTCGGCTTCCATTCTCCCTCGGGCATGAGCGCAGACGATATTTTTCGCAGTGCCGCCATTTGCTCGCCAGACTCGGCTGCGGTATATGCCGATGGATTGTCAGTTCCGCCCGGCCGAATCGGCGATGAGGTTCATGCCGTTCTGCGGGAGGGCAGCAAGCGCCGCCAGGTTGAGGCCGAATACACCACTCCTGCTGGAGAACAACGTTATATCGCAGTCACAGTTTCGTCGGTGCCTGCCGTCGACGGCAGCTTGCTCGGCGCGGCATGTCTGATCAGCGATCGTACGGAGTTTCAGCGTAGCCGGCGCCAGATCGAGTTGCAGGGCGAGATTTCCGCGGAGATGGCACTGGAGCTCCGCACTTCGCTGACTACGATCGCCGGATATGCGCAGCAATTAGCCGCAAACCGTGATCCCGGGCTCGCGCCGCAATTAGCGGATGACATCGTGAGCGAGGCCACGCGTCTGGATCGCCACATTGGAGGATTTCTCGCAGAGAAGCGCGGAGCTGCTGTTCCGGCCGCTCGTGCCCAGGCGGCAAGTAAAGTTTTGTAGAAGTGGAAGTGAGTCATGCAGAGAATTGAACGCCGACCGCATAGCGGATCGGCTTACGCTCGAAGCTAAAGGATGAAGCCATGAAACGCAGCACACGTATCGCTTTCCTGTTCGCACTGTCGATTGGATTCCTAAGTTCTAATGCACCTGCGCAAAACGCGGCGCAGACGCAGGATCACTCCTCGCTCGGCGATTATGCTCGCACGGTTCGCAAGGATCCGGCCAAGGACACGACTGCGAAGCCCAAAGCCAAGGTGTTTGATAACGACAACCTTCCCAAGGACGACAAGCTTTCCATCGTGGGAACGCCGGTCACCGCCGATGCCAGCGACAACTCGATGGCTGCGCCTGCCGATAAAGCTACGGTCGATAACAAAGACGCAGCGGGCAAACCTGAAGACGATCAGGCGAAGAAGCAGGCTGCATGGAAGATGTGGCAGGAAAAACTGGCCGCGCAGAAAGATTCAATTGACCTAGCCACGCGCGAACTCGACGTGCTGCAGCGCGAATATCAGCTTCGCGCCGCACAGATGTATGCCGACGTGGGCAACCGCCTGCGCAACTCAACTCAGTGGGATAAGCAGGAAGCCGACTACAAGCAGAAAATCGCCGACAAGCAGAAGGCTCTCGACGAGGCCAAACAAAAGCTCGAAGACATGCAGGAAGAAGCCCGCAAAGACGGCGTGCCTGCGGCGATGCGAGAGTAGCTGGCTTGCGATAAAAACATCCACCCGCCCATACTATGGTGGATGAGAAGATTATGCTTGCACGGCTTGCGCTTGCTTTAGTCGCAGGAGCTGCTTTTCATGGTGCCGTCCGTGGATTACGTGAAACTTCTTCCACTCAGCACCAGTGAGCGGACCGAGAATAGGGTGGTCGAGTAGTTTCGCGTCTCGTCCAAAACGGTCTTCGCACTGCGAGATGACCCTGTCCATAGCCGCGATCTTTATGGCAAATTCGCTTCGCACTTTTTCGATCGGCAAGCCCTTGGGTGTTGCGGTCGGCGGGGATTTTCTTCCTTCGGGCAGATAATTGAAACCCAGCACCACCAAACGCCGCACGCGGTGTTTCATGGAGGAGGGGGTTGCCATCGGTTTACCCTCTTGCAGCATTTTCTCGAATCCCTTGATTGTTCCGGCGTATGTGAGATAGAGATGTTCCAGCACTTCTGCCGCGCACCACTTGTCGGCGGGATGCCAGCTCATTTGCTCGTCCGACATGCCATCGATGGCCGAAAGCAAAGAGTCGCGTAGATTCTCAAGGCGACGATCAAGGCTGCGATTTGCGTTGGGATGCATCGAACTCTTCTCAGATTTCTGGTGTGCTTCAGGTAGAATATGGCGCGGCAATCAAACCGCCCCCAGTTATAACAGAAAGGTCATCATGAATATGCGGGACTCTGTCCAGACACGGACCGCTGTTGGCATTGCTGTTATCGCACATCGCACAAGCCGCACTCTACCTGCTTCAAGGGCAACCATTCTTATCGGAGTGCTCGTGGCTCTCGCCTCGATTACGGGCTGCCAATCGAATACGCCGAAGCCACTCGAAGCCAAGCCGGAGCCTAAGGCTCCTGAACTGATGACGGGACGCGCCGCTTTTTATAAGGTGTACATCGCCGCGCGCAACTACGCAGCGGATGTCAAACCGTTTCGCATCGAGTCGATTCCCTCCCCGGACGGCAATGGACTCGACGGCAAAGCGGCGATCTGGCGCTCCAGTTTCGCCTCGGCAACCCAACACGGCGTGAAGCCCTTTTTCTGGTCGGGCAGCAACGCTGCGGATGCTCCCTCGCGAGGCATCTCTCCCGGCAACGAAGATACTTACAATCCCAGCAACGCGTCTACGCAGATTTTTGACGTGGCTTTTCTCAAGATCGACTCCGATCAAGCCTTTACCATGGCGCAAAAACACGGAGGCGACAAAATTCTGGAAAAGGATCCATCCACGCCCGTGATCTATGTATGCGATTGGAACCACAACACGAACGAACTGATCTGGCATGTCATTTACGGAAACACCCGCGAGACTGCCAAGCTAACCGTTGCCGTAAATGCTTCGACCGGTGAATTCCTCAGGGTGGAGAAATAAAGCGGAGAAGTAACGCGGGGTGCAGATTTCACGGATGAATAGCGAATCGAGATCGTTTCAGGATTGCTGAGACGCGCGACTATTTCGTTTCGGCGCTCTGAGTCTTAGTTCCCTTCAGGCGCTCGATCGCCTTCTGCGCTTCGTTGGCTTGCGGTCCGTGGGGGAGAATTCTCAAGTAGCTCTCGTACTCGGCGCGAGCGTCGTCTAATTCGCCTAGTTTTTCGAGACTCACAGCCAGCCGAATGGTTGCCACGGCATCGTTGTCTTTGTAGCGCAGAGCTTCTCGGTAACGATCCTCAGCTGCGCGATAGTTCTTGCGCTTGAAGTAGTAGTCACCAATTTCCACGTCCTTGGCAGCTTTGTGCGGATCCCAGGTGTGAAACTCGGTGATTCCACCGCTCGCGACTTCAGCCTCGCCGACCACTGCCGAACTCTGCGGATGCGCCTTGGCGTCGTCCGCGGGAGCATCTATGTCGATTTGCGTATCTTTGCTCGAGCTTTCGCCGTTACCATTCCCCAGGTCATCGGCCTGCACTCGATCCGAACGCGGAGGCGCAAGATTCGGCGCCTTGGGCTTGGCAGGAGACGGCTTGGCAGGAGACGGAGAGGATGCTTCTGGTTTGTCGCCAGGAAATGTGAGATCGCGCGAAAGCCCGTCGGGAGGAGGCTGAGAACCAGACTGGGCTGAGGCCGGAGACGCGGGTTTAGCTCCGCCGTTTTGTCCGGAAGAACTCGATTGCGATGCACCCTGCTTTGCCGCATCCGAATCCGAACCGCTTCCCTGCTGAGCGCAAGCTGGTATCACCGCAACCATCAGGATAAATACAAACAACTTTAACTTCATACTTCTATTTTACCGTTGCATTCGGCACTTTGGAACTTGGCGATTCGAGGGTAAAGAATCTCGCCAGAACAAAAAATACAGGCCGCTCAGGGGGAGGCTTTTGAGCGGCCTGTTGGCGAAGTCCTCCGGGGAGGAGGATAAACTCGTTGGACTTCGATTGCGTCGACAGTAACTACATCGACGACGGCGGATTATTCTGCCCGGTCGTGGTTGGCTGAGCCGCCGGCTGGTCTGCATCGCCGAGGATATTGGTCATCAATCGAACATCCACCCGGCGGTTATCGGCGCGGCCTTCCCGTGTCTTGTTGGTCTCCAGCGGCTTGTCCTTGCCCAGCCCGATGACATAAATCTTGTGCGCTGGCACGTTATATTTTGACGCCAGATACTGGATCACCGAGTTGGCGCGGCGCTGGCTGAGATCATAGTTATAGTCGGGCGAGCCGACGGAATCCGTGCCGCCTTCCAACGTAATGATGTAGCCTTTGGTGCTCGAAATCGTTCCGGCCAACTGGTCGAGTGCGTCTTTCGACTTCGCCGTCAAGTTGTCTTTGTTGAAGCCGAACTTCACCGACGTTTCCGCAACCGGGCGATAGTTGTCCAGGTTCGCCACGGTGTTGGTCAGGATGCCCACGCGGTTATTGGCGGCATCCGCCATTTGCTGCGCTGAGCTGGCGTTCTGATTCGCCGCCTGCGCCTTCTGTTCCACGTCCGCAGTCTTAGCATTCACGGCTTGAATGCCGGCTTGCGCCCGGGCATCGACATCCTTGATGTCTTTGCTGTTCTTGGCCGTCATGTCGTCGAGTTCGTTGGTTTTATTGATCAGCGGCGTGGTCTGTTGCTTTACGTAGTTCTTGCTGGTACAGCCGAAGGTGGCGGCCATGCAGGCTGCCAATAAAATTGTTAACGAAGTGCGGGTCATATTGGTAAGGCTCCTTGTTTCCTTTGTCTCTGCGCTATCAGCTTTGCCGTGCGCTAAATTCTGTAGTCTCCTACCGGGCCCTGAAAAACCGGTACAGCTTACGAATACCTATCCCACTTTTGCACGGGACGTGCCAATGTCCCTCAACGGCACGACTGAACTAAGTATATACGTTTTCAATGGCTTGCAATAGAAAGTTGGATGGGGAACCTGCCTCGTATACCGGCGGTGTCAAGCAAAGGCCACATGGATCAGGGAAATTTTATACGGTCGCACTCAAAGGCGATCCGAAGAGCCGCAGGCTCTTTCGCGTTGTTTTTAACAGCTTAGCGTTCATTCGAAGCATGCTTTTCGACATCGCGGCCAAAGCCTGGGCCGCTCATCTAATAAAATAAAAGCGATACCTCGTTTAACTAAGAAGCAACGCCACGCGATGGATCTTCTCCAGAAAATCCGCACCATCCCAACCGAGCCCGGAGTCTATCTCTACAAGAACGCCGAGGGCGAGGTCATCTACGTGGGCAAGGCGAAGAATCTTCGCAGCCGCGTGGCCAGCTACTTTCATGAAGGCCGCTGGGAGGATTCGAAGACCGGCACGCTGGTGCGCGAGGCAGTCGATGTCGATTACATCGTGGTCGGCAACAACAAAGAAGCGCTCGCGCTCGAAAATAATCTCATCAAGCAGCGCAAGCCGCGCTTCAACATCCTGCTGCGGGACGATAAGACTTACCCGTACGTGAAGCTGACGTTGGGGGAGCGCACGCCGCGCGTCTACGTCACTCGCCGTCTGCGCAAGGACGGCAGCGCCTACTACGGCCCGTACTTCCCGGCCAATCTGGCCTACCGCATCGTCGATCTCATTCATCGAAATTTCCTGATTCCCTCCTGCAAAGTCGATCTCACTCGTTTTCACCCGCGGCCTTGTCTGCAGTACTACATCAAGCGTTGTTTGGGCCCGTGCGTGAAGGAACTGACCACACCGGAGGCTTATCAGGAAGCGGTGCGCGATGTGAAGCTATTTCTCGAGGGCCGTCCCACAGACCTAAGCCGATCGCTGCACCAGCGGATGGAGCAGGCCGCCGGAGCGCAGGAGTACGAGCGCGCTGCACGTTATCGAGATTTAATCTCAACCGTCGAGCAGTTGCAGGAGCGCCAGCGCATCGCCGCCGCCGAAGGCGATGACGCCGACGTCTTCGGCTACCACTATGAGAACGGCATGCTGGCGGTAAACCTGTTTCACATGCGCGGCGGCCGCGTCGTCGATCGCCGCGAATTCTTCTGGGAAGACTTGCCGGAGTTTGCGATACCGCAAGATCCAGAACCTGCAACGGACCATGTGGGGACGGACGCATTCGTCCGTCCGGACGAGCAGAGCTCACCAGCCGCCGAAGCCACCACAGATTCCGCAGAGGGCCGCCAACCCGCGCTCTCCGGGGACGGACGAATGCGTCCGTCCCCACACGAGCAGTTTTTTCCCGGCGAGTTCTTTTCCGCCCTGCTCAAGCAACTTTATATCAGCCAGCCCTACGTGCCGCGCAATCTGTACGTCCCGGTCGACTTCGAGGATTGCGAAGCGCTGGCAGATCTGCTCTCCGACCAGCTTGCAGAGAAAGCACACGGAGCGCGTGTTCACATTCTCGTTCCCCGGCGCGGCGACAAGCGCGCCCTCATC
>JBAPOI010000688.1:0-4457 GCA_049279555.1 Candidatus Sulfotelmatobacter sp. | reverse complement strand
TAAGAAAATCGAGCGGCAGGTCCGTTCCTACTACAAAGTTCCGGCCGAAGTTCATGTGATCGTAGGTGTTCCCACGCCCAGCGCCGACTTTCCCAACTATGATTCGCTGATTGTCACGGTCGATGGGGGGGAACGGAAACAAGACCTGACGTTCCTGGTTTCCAAAGACCATTCTTCCATGATTCGCATGACAAAGTTTGACTTGAGCAAGGATCCTTTCGCTGAGACCATGAGCAAGATCGATGTAAGCGGACGGCCCACGCGCGGAATCAAAGCGTCCAAGGTAGTAGTGGTAAATTTCGACGATTTCGAATGCCCGTTCTGTTCGCGCATGCACCAGAACTTATTTCCTGAAATTCTGAAGGAATACGGCGACCGCGTCACTTTCGTTTACAAGGATTATCCGCTGGCGGAAATTCATCCCTGGGCGACGCACGCCGCGGTGGACGCGAATTGTCTGGCTTCGCAAAGCAGCGATGCCTACTGGGACTTTGCCGATTACATTCACGCGAACCAGCACGAAGTGAACAACGAAAAGACGTCGGGGGCCCGGCTGGAAGCGCTCGACAAACTCACCATGTTGCAGGGGCAGAAACACAATGTGGATGTCGTGAAGCTGCAGTCCTGCATTAAAGCACAAGATGAGAGTGTGGTGAAAACCTCGATGAAAGAAGCGGAGCGCGTGGGTGTGGAAGCCACGCCAACTTTGTTCATCAACGGAGAAAAAATCGACGGTGCCATACCAGTCAGCGAACTTCGTGCCGCGCTGGATCGCGCCTTGAAGGATGCCAACCTGCCAGTGCCCAGTCACGTGGCTGCCACCGCTGCGGCACCGGCTTCCAAGTGATTTTAGCTAAGCAGGAGATGCATTCCTGCGTACTCCCAAGGTACGCGGACTGTCATTTTTTAGGGAGAAACTGCCTTTGAAAAGAAAAGCGGACGTTGGCCGGTTAACAGCGTTCTTGATTGTTGCAGTGATGCTGGTGGCCTTGGTTGGCTGTAAATCACAAGTGAGTGGCGACGTCATGGCCACCGTGGATGGCCGCAAGATATTCCGTTCCGACGTCGACAAGTATTACGACAATCAGGTGGCCAGCGCTCAGCAGACTCCCGCCGGCGAGCAGGCTACTATTCTCCGGCTGAACATTCTGCGCCAGTTGATCGACGATGAGATGGTGATGCGCCGCGCCGAAAAACTCGGTCTGCTGGCCACAGAGGAAGAAGTCGATCGCAAGCTGAACGAGATCAAGTCACCTTACACGCAACAGGAATTCGATCAGCGGTTGAAAGAGAAAAAGATCAGTCTCGAAGACTTCAAACGCGACATCCGCCGCTCCATCACGGTGGATAAAGTGATGAACAAGGAAGTCTCTTCGAAGATCAATGTCACTGACCAGGACATCAACGACTATTTTGCGCAGCACAAGTCGGAGTTCAACCTCATCGAGCCGCAATATCACGTTGCCCAAATCTTCGTGACCCCCACTCCCAATCCGCAGGTTCACAACCAGAACAATAAGGCGCAGAACGAGGCCGATGCCCGCAAGAAAATACAGACGATTTCCAACCGGCTCGATAGTGGGGACGATTTCGCTACGCTGGCGATGAATTATTCAGAGGATCCAGAAACCTCCGGCAATGGAGGCGATCTGGGCACAATTCCCGAGTCTTCACTGCGCAACACAGATCCCGGAACTCGCGATACCGTGCTCAAGCTTAAGCCGGGCCAATATAGCGGGATCATCACGCTGTCGAATCCCGCGACGCACCAGGCGATGGGCTTCCGTATCGTAAAGCTGGTGTCGAAGGAACCGGCGGGCCAGCGCGATTTATCCGATCCGCGTGTGCAGCAGGCCATTCGCTCGCAACTTCACGACCGCCGCGAGCAGTTGCTGAAAGCCGCCTACTACGAACTCTTGCGCGATTCTGCCAAGGTTGAGAACTATTACGCCAAGGAAGTTCTGGATAAAAATGGATTGGTAAAATAGGTATTACCGCGAGTCGAGTTTCGGTGCGTCGCTAACTCATTCGACGATCGCCAGTACATCACCCGCATTCACGGTGGTGGCTTCGGCGGCCAGAATTTTCTGCACGGTTCCTTTCTTCGGCGACTTGATCTCGTTTTGCATCTTCATCGCCTCGACCACTACTATGCCGGCCCCGGCTTCGATCTCGTCACCCTCCCGCACGAGCAGGCGCACGACCTTGCCGGGCATAGTCGCGACAATTTTCCTGGGACCGTGATCGTCTCCTGCATGGGTGCGCCCGCGTAAAGAGCGCGGATCGCGGATTTCTACTGCGAAGCGCGCGCTGCCCACCCAGAGATGTAAGTCATTCGCGACTCGCTCCGACTTGACCTCATACGCGCTGTTCCCGATGCGGAGCGAAAGCACGTCCGGCCGAGCCAGAACGGCATCGACTTCCAGGTCGCGCCCATCGAGGCGGCAGGACCAACGACTGTCGCCGCGATTGAGTTCGAGCTTATAGCCCTTGCCGTCGATGGTTACGTCGTAGAGCATAGGACAAACCGCCTAACGCAGAACCTCGCTCCGGCTTGCGCTTCTCCATTTGGATACTGGATTGTCGACCGCCTGCGAACCACGGTCAGATGTTCCATTTACACCGGAGGCCGAACCTAGCATGGCGAACATGCCCGCGGCGATGGCGGCAACTTCTGCGGACTTCGAATCCAGGGGCATGTCCTCTGGCCGCTTCAACATTCGGTCGAGAAATCCGGTATCAAGTTTGGCGGCGCAAAAATCCCCGTCTCGCAGGATTCGTCGAAATAGCGAGATGTTAGTCTTGATGCCGCCGACAAAATATTCATTGATCGCCCGCGTCAGCCGTGCGATCGCCTGATTACGGTCTGTCCCGTAGCTGATCAGTTTAGCCAGCAGCGGATCGTAATCAATGGGCACATTCCAACCCTCGTACATTCCGCTATCGCACCGGATGCCTGGTCCCGATGGCGCCAGCAGCAGGGTAATCCTGCCGGGGCTGGGAAAGTAGTTGTTGTCTGGATCTTCGGCGTAGATGCGGCATTCGATGGCGTGCCCGCGAAGTCGCACGTCCTCCTGTCTGAACGGCAGCTCCTCCCCTGCGGCAATCCGAATCTGCAGGTGAACGAGGTCAAGGCCGGTGATCAGCTCGGTCACGGGATGCTCGACCTGCAGGCGTGTGTTCATCTCCAGAAAATAAAAATTTTTTTCGGAATCGACAAGAAACTCGACCGTGCCCGCGTTCGTATAGTTCGCGGTTTGGGCGACACGAACCGCAACGTCGCCCATGCGTCGCCGCATGTCGGGATCCACGATCGGAGAAGGCGCCTCTTCCAGCACCTTCTGGTGACGCCGCTGCAGCGAGCATTCGCGTTCGCCAAGATAAACCGTGTTGCCGTGCTCGTCGGCCAATACCTGCATCTCGATGTGCCGCGGATTTACGATCGCTTTTTCGATGTAAACTTCGCTGTCGCCGAAGGAGCGTTCAGCCTCACTGCGGGCCGCTTCAAGAGCAGATCTCAATTGCCTGGATTCGTGCACCAGTCGCATGCCCTTGCCGCCGCCGCCCGCAGCCGCTTTTAGCATGACCGGATAACCAATCTTGGTTGCGACCTGTTCAGCCTGCTCGAACGACTCTACGCCGCGCGACGTTCCCGGAACAAAAGGGACGCCTGCCTTCTCCATCGCCTGCCGCGCGCGGGTTTTCGATCCCATGGCTTCCATCGCGGCAGGAGTTGGACCAATGAATTTGACGCCGGCATCGGCGCAGGCTTGCGCGAACTTCGCATTCTCAGAAAGAAATCCGTAACCCGGATGAATGGCATCGGCGCCGGAGCGCGCGGCGACGTCCAGGATTTTGCCGATGTTGAGATAGGATTCGGTCGCCGCTGCAGCGCCAATCGGATAAGCCTCATCAGCTTTGCGCACGTGCAGAGAAGCGCGGTCTACGTCCGAGTAGACGACGACCGCGGCAATCCCCATCTCGTGGCACGCGCCCAGCACGCGCACCGCGATCTCTCCGCGGTTGGCAATGAGAATCTTCTTGAACATTCTAGCCGCTTCGGCGAACCCAAGATTCTACAGGAGATTCAGCGTCCAGAGCCTACCGTATCTTCAGTTAAGTTTTCCCGTCGAGGATGCACGTATAGGTTTACCGGTTTGCAGCAGCACGAACACAGCCAGAATAATCAGTTCGGGCTCGATCGGATGCCGATAGCGGGCGTGAGGAAATACAAAGTAGTAAGTCGTTGGGTAAGTGAGAACAAGTCCCGCGAAGAGCCAAGCCCCTCGCGCCTGTTGCCGCAGAGCCTGAGCCAGACCCAGGATCGCAAGAACCGACCACGCTAAAAATAACGAATTGCGAAAGTCCCAAGGAGCGCGGCTGTCGGTGGCCTTCGGCACTCCATTCCAGTAGTAGAAGAATCTTTTCAAGCTGACGACGGCGAAACGTCCCGGGTC
>JBAPOI010000687.1:0-6175 GCA_049279555.1 Candidatus Sulfotelmatobacter sp. | reverse complement strand
CCGTAAGATCTTTCCAGGTTCCCGCCACGCCCACCACAACCGCCTGGCCGCCCAGCTTGCCGTCGGTTCCGACTTCACGAGCCACGCGTGTCACTTCAGAGGCAAACGAGCGCAGCTGATCGACCATCGTGTTGATGGCTTCTTTGAGCTGGAGAATTTCCCCGCGCACATCGACCGTAATTTTGCGGGAAAGGTCGCCGCTGGCCACAGCGGTTGCGACCTCTGCGATGTTTCGTACTTGACCAGTGAGGTTGCTGGCCATCGAATTCACCGAGTCGGTAAGATCTTTCCAGGTTCCGGCGACACCGGGAACCTGCGCCTGGCCGCCCAGTTTGCCGTCAGTGCCCACCTCACGCGCGACACGCGTCACCTCGGCGGTGAAAACGCTGAGCTGCTGAATCATGGTGTTGACGATATTGGCAGACCGGAGAAATTCACCCTCGAGTGGCCGGCCATCCACATCCAGGCGAACGGTTTGTGTCAGATTTCCCTGGGCGACGGCGGCGATGGCGCGTGTTACACCCTCGGTGGGTCGAAGCAAGTCTTCGACCAGAGTATTGATTGAGACTTCCATGTGACCCCATGCGCCTCGGGACTCATGAAAGCGGGTGCGTTCGCGCGTTCTTCCCTCTTTTCCCACAACTTGCCCAACGCGCTTTAACTCATCGGCCATCTGCTGGTTGGCTGAAACGATCGAATTGAAAGTGTCGGCGATCTTTCCGGCAAGTCCGGTCCATGAACCGGGCAGGCGCACGGAAAAATCTCCATCCCGCATCGTCTGCAGACTCGCCAAAATTATGCTCATATCGCTCGAAGCGGGATCGGTAATGCGGGCAGAATTCCCATTCACCTTCTCTTTTTCTTCACGTCCGGCGCTTGGTCCGCCGTTCGCAACTGCAGTGGCTGACTCTTGGCTTGCCTTCTTCATGGTTTTCTCCCGCAAACCGACACCCAGGCTGGGCGCTTACACATCGTTTCTAGCCACTGCCGCTTGACGAGCACTCGAAACCGTCGCGGACCACGGTCCGGTCCAGCGCTGGGGCGAGAACTCTCCGAAGTCAGGGGCAACTAACCATCTATCTCGAAGTTACGAAGTTAAATGTAGGAGGAGCAAACGAACAACAAGAACGATTGGTAACACGAATGCCTGCGCACTTACTCTAGGGTTTTTACTGTATCTAGGGGGTTTACTGTACTAGTGACGTGAGCGGGGAGAGATCTGCGGCGCAGCCCGTGAAAAGGTGCTAGAGCGTCACGGCACCTCCGAGAGATGGAAACACTTACGCGGCTGCTGTCATCGCTGCATTTTGCCCTAGTAATGCAGGCTCATGAGCTCCAGTCTTTCGCAGGACTTCAAGCGCCCACGTCGCGTTGGCTTTTTCCGGACAAGCCACGTAAACTAGGACGCCAACATCTCGCAATTGGCTCTCAAACCGGTCCGCGTCATATTCCGAAAAACCCAATCCAACGAGAGGCCTTGATTTGCCGCACAGGCTTGCGGAGTCCTTCCCTGTGACCAAAGCCCGGAGAAATGCTTGCGATCGGATGAAAAATCCAACCGTTGGAATCATCACCGCGCCAAACTCGAAGAGCCAGCGCATCACCCCGGCTGCAACTCCGCCTTCCCGCTCAGCACTCAAAACTTGGCCTTGGCGCACGATCTTGGCAAGCGGATGACTGGGAGAGACCATCATGCAGATGTCCTGCTTGTCGAATCCAGATTGGTTTAACGTCAGCATGACCTGCTCAAGCTGTGCGTCGTGAGCGTACATTCCGTAAGCGCCTGAAGGATTCATCGGCATAGGTCAGCTCCAGCTCTCTTGTCTTGGAATAGCGGCGCGAAACAGCACACAAAATTGAGTGCCATTAAAGCCCGCCCGCAATATAAACGGCAGTAAGGCAGCGTTAGGTTGAGATCACTTATCCGAATTATCTACTCCTTAAGAAAAGTGACCATCGGGTGGATTCTGTAGAAAGATCACAAAAGAGTCGCTTTCTTCGTGGCGACGGGTCGGTTAGACTATGCGAAACGGTCAGAGAATGCGGACGGACGATAGTTCAGAAAGCGGCAGTACTGATGTAGTGCGCCGCTATGCTTTGGCCGTTCTGTCGGCAATCCTGGCATTGCTGCTCCGGCGTTTGGCGGCTCCGCTTCTCGGGGAAAATAACCCGTATCACACGGTTTGGGCCGCAGTGGTTTTTTCTGCCTGGTATTGTGGGCTTGGACCTTCCGTCGTCACCGCCATGCTCTCGGCCGTGGGGGTTTGGTATTGGTTCCTGCCGCCCACCAATTCGTTTACTCTTGGCGACCCTAAAAGCGCAATCTCTGGGATGGTGGCTTTTCTGGTCTTTTCCGGTTTGATTATCGCTCTGGGAGAAGCAAATCGGCGTTCTCTTTCCAAAAGCAAGTGGGCGGAGGAACAACTTCGGCAAGCACATGACGAGCTCGAGCAAAAAGTGCAGGAGCGGACTGAAGAGCTGAACACAGCCAACGAAAACTTGCGCGAGTTATCGGGACGGCTGCAGCAGTTGCGCGATGACGAGCGGCGCAGGATTGCCCGTGAATTGCACGACAGCGTGGGCCAATTGCTGGCGGCACTGGGCATGAACATGGCGATCGTGCAGCGCCAGGCCGATAAGCTCGATGCGGTGGGAGCCCGCGCGATTTCCGAGAATGCTGCCATGCTGGAGCAGATTAGCAGCGAGATTCGCACCATCTCACACCTGTTGCATCCTCCGCTGCTCGATGCGGCCGGCCTCGCATCCGCACTGCGCTGGTACGTGGACGGTTTCTCCGAGCGCAGCAAGATCCAAGTCGATTTGCAACTCCCCAATGAGTTCCGCAGGATGTCAGACGAGTTGGAGATCGCGATTTTCCGCATGGTCCAGGAGTGCCTGACAAATATTCATCGCCATTCCGGCGGCGCCTCCGCTGTGATACGCGCACATGAGGAAAACGATCAGATTTTCATCGAAGTTGAGGACACGGGGAAAGGTATCCCCATCGAAAAACAAATCGAATTCAGTTCAGCGGGGCGAACCGGCGTAGGATTCCGCGGGATGCGGGAGCGTCTCAGGCAGCTCGGCGGAACTCTGGAGATTCGATCCGGCGGAGCCGGCACGATGGTGACCGCCAGAGTGCCTTTACGCCAAACGACTACGCCCGAAAAGGCGGAAACAGAATTTGCATGAGTTTTATTTCCTATGCCCCAAACGACCAGGTAATCAGCAAGCATTCCAACGATTTACACTCCTTAAAAACTGTTCTTTTAAAGACTGTTCTTTCCCCGATTTCCACCGGAACCTACGGTGAACTCCGTATGTTCCCGCAAAGCATGGATCACTAGACTCTCGAAGAGACAAATTTCGGAAAGCAAACCTATGCGCCTGTTGAGCCTTCGGCTCATCGTTTCTCTCATCATCGGCATCACGCTGGTCTCTCTAGGGTTCTCCTATTTTGAGGTCGTGGGAGAGAAGCGCGTTCTGCGCAGCGATCTGGAAAAGCGCGCCGACGTGCTTGGCGAGAGTGTTGCCTCCAGCTTAGAAAAGTCGTCAGAGACCAGCTCGGAGCGGGCATTACAGCGCTTAGTGCAGCGGTTCGGAAACCGTGAGCATCTGCTGGGGATAGCCATTTATGACCGGCAGGGGATACCGGTGGTCATGAGTGCTGACCTAAAAGATGTCCTCACTGCGACTCCGCATGAGGTCATGCAGGCTACGCAACAGGATCGCGGAGCGAGTTCTTTCACGCATCTGGGTAAAGGTCCGGTGCACATTCTTACGTTGCCGCTCCACCGCCAGGATGAGGTCATGGGCGCGGTGGCGGTAGTCCATGATGCGCTTTACATCCGTACACAGACTCTTCGCGCCTGGCGTCAGGCGTTCTTAAGGGTTCTCGCCCAGGTCTTTCTCATCGTGTTAATCACGCTGCTGATCGTGCGCTGGAGCATCACTGGGCCAATCGCCCGCGCCGCGCAATGGATGCGCGCGCTTCGCATGGGCAGAATTTCCTCTCCTCAGCAAATGCCCGACCTGGAGCTATTCAAGCCGCTCGCCTGGGAAGTGGTCACACTCGCCGAAAGTCTCGGCCGCGCGCGCAGCGCCGCTGAAAATGAAGCGCGCCTGCGCGAGGCTTCCGAATCGATGTGGACCGCAGATCGGCTCGCAGCACAGGTTCGAACCCGCCTGGGCGACGGGCGCTTGTTTGTGGTTTCGAACCGTGAGCCGTATCTGCATCAGAGGAACGGCAAGTCGCTGGAGGTGATCGTTCCTCCCAGCGGCCTGGTGACTGCGCTGGAGCCGATTCTCAATGCCTGTGACGGAACGTGGATCGCCCACGGCAGTGGCGAAGCCGATACCGAAGTTGTGGACGGAAATGACCGGCTCCGCGTTCCCCCCGCCGACCCTCGTTACACGCTGCGTAGGGTCTGGCTAAGCAAAGAGCAGGAAGAAGGCTACTACTACGGATTTGCAAACGAAGGTCTTTGGCCGCTTTGCCACGTGGCCCACACACGACCGCTCTTTCGCAGGAAAGACTGGGAACATTATCAAGATGTGAATCGCCAGTTCACGGCTGCGGTGCTTGAAGAGATCAAGGACACACCCAACCCTGTAATTCTGGTACAGGACTACCATTTTGCATTGCTGCCGCGGATGCTCAAAGAAAAGAGACCCGATGCGCGCGTGGCGATCTTCTGGCATATCCCATGGCCGAACCCGGAAGCTTTCGGCATTTGTCCCTGGCAGCGCCAATTAGTGGATGGGCTATTGGGAGCGGACCTTATCGGGTTTCACATTCAGTCGCACTGCAACAACTTTTTGCAAACGGTGGATCGGGTGGTGGAGTCGCGTGTGGACTGGGAGCATTTTTCGGTGGCACGGCAAAACCACCGGACCATAGTTCGGCCGTTCCCCATCAGCGTCGATCTCACCGACGACGAATCGGTCGAAAGTGACGCATACGGGACTAACTATCTCGAGCGCTCCACCTTGCTGCACGACTTGGGCGTGGAGACGGCATTCCTAGGTGTTGGAGTGGATCGTGTCGACTACACGAAGGGTATTTTGGAGCGCTTCCAGGCCGTCGAATGCTTTCTGGAAAAATATCCCAAATACCGGAGTCGATTCACATTCGTACAGATAGGAGCACCCAGCCGCACTCATATCAAACGCTACCACGATCTGCTGGCGCAAGTGGAAGCGGAGGCAGAGCGAATCAATTGGCGATTTCAAACTGTCAAGTGGAAGCCCATCCTATTTCTCAAGCGCCATCATGGCCACGAGGAGATCGAGCGCTATTACCGCGCTGCCGACCTCTGTCTAGTGACCTCTTTGCATGACGGTATGAATCTGGTTGCCAAGGAATTCCTCGCTGCGCGACGCGACGAACGTGGCGTTTTGATTCTGAGCCAGTTCACCGGCGCGGCGCGCGAATTGCGGGATGCGTTGCTGGTCAATCCTTACGACATCGAACAGACTGCTGAAGCAATTCGGGTTGCTTTAGAGATGGAACCAGAAGAGAAGCAAATGCGCGTCCACCGGATGCGCAAAATCATAAGAGAACGCAATATCTATCACTGGGCCGGAACTCTCATCACCGAACTCTGCGAGTTAAGGCTAGACCGGGATCGCCCGCAAGAAAGATTACGCGAAAGTATCACCGCCGCATGATTCGGTACCCAGAGTGAGCTGCGGTAACGCCAAGTCAAACGGACTCGAAAAGGCATAAGTAGCTCGCTATGTTGTGGCAACTTCTTTGCCACGCGCGTTCAGGCTGGGTTTTGCGCCTATGATCTAGAATGAGGCTGATCTTGGCCACCTTTGGGAATCGTGGCTTCCGGAGGCGCCTCAATCGTAACTTCAATCTCTGCGCCAGGCTTGAGGCGGACCTCTCGCCCATTTTCGTCGGTTAAAATATTCTCGATGCGAAGCTCCCGATAAAGATGATCCGCGCCCTCGACGCTGATCTGTGCCTTCTCGGGCTCGCGCGGGGATGGAGACGTTATGATCTTTTCAACCGTTGCTGGTAGTGTGGTGCTTGGCTTCTCGCTCATACGTGGTCTCCAATCTCAGTAACCCAAAGGAAATCGGACTCGCGCCTCTTCACACTTTAGCCTGGAACCGGAACAAGTGAGAGTAGGCGAACCATCCCGCTTTCGCCCATACAGTCTTTCCC
>JBAPOI010000686.1:0-1924 GCA_049279555.1 Candidatus Sulfotelmatobacter sp. | reverse complement strand
CCCTCGGCTAGACTCCTGATTACGTAGTAGAGGAGACAACCTGTGCGGCAGTTTTTGGAGAACGCGCCAGCGCATAGCATTGGTGATTTCGAATCCGCCATGCTGTTCTCAGCGCCATCGCCACCTGAGTGGCTACGGGAGCTTATTACGCTTTCGACCGAGGAATACCCTGCGGGAGTTCAACTGTTTCGTCAAGGCTCCAGGCCAGACACGGTCTACTTCATCAGCGCTGGTCTACTCAAACTAGTTCGTGTGGACTGCGAGGGAAACGAAGTTATCGTGTGTGTGCGAGGCGTCGGTTGGTTGCTGGGAGCCACCACGGTGATCCTAGAGCAGTCGCACGCTACAACAGCGCGCACGCTTACGACGTGTACTTTGCATCGGATCGCAGCTCGGGTTTTTCGAGCCTACTTGGTGACGAAACCCTCTTTTTCGTTGTACGTTCACCAGATGCAGTCTCATGAGATTCGGGAAAACGTGGTCAAACTTTCAGCGCTCATGCTCCATTCAGCAAGGCAGCGCCTCATTGATCTCCTTTTACAGTTATCCCACAACATGAAATCAGCCCCGCCGAAATCGCCAGTAACATGTCCTTTGAACATTCCCCTGAAACAATGGGAGCTGGCACAGCTGCTTTCTATTTCCCCGGAACATATCAATCGTCTATTGCGAGGTCTCGAACAAGAGGGTTTAGTGCATCGCCGGAAACGATCGCTCGTTATTTGCGATAGTCATAAAATGTTAAGCTACGCGCATTAGATTCACATCCGGAATTTATGAAATGGAAACCAAAAGACCATTGTCAGCGGTGACTCCAAATCATCATCCTGGCCCGGGCTGATATGGGATGCCGCATCAGTGAACTCTTAGGGCAACTTCTGGATAACCTAGATCCCGTACAAGGCTCAGCTGGAATCGATGGACCAGGGGCACTTCAGTTGCCCTTGCGCATATCGAATTCTGGAGTTCTTCGGTCTGTTATCCGAAATTCGTAACTGTCGGCCGCTGTTACACCAAGGTTACTGGAGAAACTAAGCGCATGAAAACATAAAGGAAATGTGCTTCGGTTTTCGCTTTTTGTAATAAGAAAGACATTGTCGTGTGAATTGTCGGTGAATTGCAGTACACATGCTTGCCAGTTTGGCCATGGAAGACACGCAAGAAACGAGGCCTCGACTCTCTACAGAGGCGTGTGCACTTAGGACAAAGTTCTAAGAGTCGCGTCTTGGTAGGTACCGATTGTGCATCGAAGACGCGCGATGTTTCTTCCCATACGTTGGCTGAACCGACTTATCCGACTTATCTACCTGCCCGAACTACTTGCCGGGGACGGTTTTAGGATTGGCCATTCTTTTCAGGCCTCCAGATCTAATTAGCAGCTGCAGTCTGCAGTCTCTGAGCAGTAGAGCCAGCCGCCACGCTCGCGGCGGTGCATAATTCACCAAACTAACCAAGGAGAAACCCGGGAATGCTTGCAACCTGTTTGTTCAGTAAACCGAGTCATGATAACTCGATGTCTGATTTTTATGTGGGGAGATTTTTCTATGTCCGCGTTTCCGTCGCAGTCAAGAAGGAACGCAGCGAATTGCGTTCCTCTGAATGAGGCGGGAATCGCAAAGCACGAACCAGCTGCCGTCGAAACGAGTGTAGATTCTAAGACAACTGATTCTCAGACAAGTTCCGTCGAAGATGTACGCCTTCGCAAACTTCTTCGGCTAATGGAGGAGGATCCGCTCGGTACGATCCACGATTGGGCACTTGCGTTTAACCTCAGCCATTCCCACCTGCAACGCCTTTTCAAACAAGCCACCGGAATCGGGCTTGGCCACGTGCTGACACAAAGAAGGCTTCAGCGCGCTGCGTATCTGCTGGCGAACACCAACATGAGCGTGAAGGAAATCGCTTCCGCGGTAGGCTACGAGCA
>JBAPOI010000685.1:0-2892 GCA_049279555.1 Candidatus Sulfotelmatobacter sp. | reverse complement strand
GCTATCGTTACCGAATACAGCGCCACCACAGTCATTCCGCCGGGCAAGCGTTTCCACATCGACCCAGCTGCCAACCTGATTGTTACAATCTGATAAAAATCACGCCTCACCCGCCGCTCGGGCCACTCGGTACTGGGTGATGGGTACTCGTTCCAGCTACAATAAGGCCGTGAAACCAAGCATCTTCGTCGTCGAAGACGATCCCGATATTTCCCGCCTCGTTCGCCACCATCTGGAGAACGATGGCTTTGCCGTGCGCGTCTACCCTACCGGCTCCAATGTAATTTCGGACGCGGAACGCCAGCGACCGGCGCTCTTCGTGCTCGACATCATGGTTCCGGGCAAGGATGGTCTCGAACTCTGCCGAACCGTGCGCCAAACCATCGGCCTCGCTTCCGTGCCGGTGATTTTTCTCACCGCCAAGAGCAGCGAAGCGGATCGCGTCCTCGGTCTTGAGATCGGAGCCGATGACTACATCGCCAAACCGTTCAGCCCGCGCGAACTCGTGGCCCGGGTCAAGGCCGTGCTGCGCCGCTTTGAACGTCCCCTGCCGCCCAGCCCACTGAAAGTCGGCGAGATCGAGATCGATCCCTCCGCCATGACCCTAACCGTCCGGGGGCAAACCGTTCCCACGACCGCCACGGAGTTTCGCCTACTCGATTACTTCGCTCGCCACCTGGGGCGGGTTTTTTCCCGCGATCATCTTCTCGACTCCGTCTGGCGCGACACTTCTTACATGACCCCGCGCTCGGTCGATGTCTACGTGCGGCGCATCCGTGAGAAAATCGAACCGGACCCAGAAAATCCCCGTTACCTTAAAACCGTACGGGGCGCGGGCTACCGGTTCGAGGCTCCCAAGTGAGGAAGCGGTGAGAAGCGGGATTTTTCTCAAGTTGATGGCCAGCTTTCTGGTCGTCATCCTGGCGGCCGCCGTCTTATTCGACATAACTCTGGGCGGTGCCTGGGAATCCTCGCTGCGCAGTGAAATCGAGCGCAACCTCGTTCAAAAAACCCAGCTCTTGGCCCACCGGGTGGAAACGGACCGAAGCGGACGGTCCCTTGCCGACATCGCGTCGCAGGAAGGACAAGCCGCAGGCGCTCGCGTCACCATCATCGATTCCGCGGGAAAGGTTTTGGCTGACTCCGAATCCAACCCTCCTGCCAACGAAAACGTGACCACGCGCAAAGAATTCGTTGCCGCGCTGTCCGGCGAAGTTGGCATGGACCAGCGCCGCAGCGCGACGATTGGCATTCCGTTTCTTTATGTGGCGGTCCCGGTTTCCGGCGGCGCCGTTCGCCTCGCCTACCCACTCTCCGACGTTGAGGCAATCTCCGCGCAGGTGCGCCACCGCCTGGAGCGGGCGTCCGCCGCGGCCTTTGGGTTTGCTCTGATCGTGGCAGCCGTGGCCGCCATCTGGAGCGCCCGCCGTCTCGAACGTATCGTCGATGTCGCGGGCCGCATTGCCGAGGGCGACCTGAAAGCCCGTGTCCTCGAAACCTCGCCTGATGAAATCGGCCGTGTCGCCGGAGCCATCGACAAAACGGCACGCCGCGTCGAGCAAAGTTTCGCAGCCGTCCAATCCAGCCAGCGCCAGCTTGAAACCCTGCTTAATAGCATGCAGGACGCTGTCATCGCCGTCAGCGCCGACGGCCTCGTGCAGTGGGCTAACCGGCCCATGAACCGCCTGATTCCGCAAGGCACTCGCCTACAGCAGCCGGTCGTCGAGACTATTCGTGACCCGGACTTTCTCGCCAGCGTGAAGGAAGCTATCGCCACACACGAAGTGAAAACTGCCCGCGCCACTTCCATCGTTCCCGGCCGCGCCTTCGATGTAACCGCCGCCCCCCTGCCCGATGGAGGCGCTGTCGCCGTACTCCGTGATCTGACCGAGACAGAGCGGGTCGAGAAAACGAGGCGCGATTTTATTGCCAATGTCTCTCACGAATTACGCACGCCGCTTACTTCGATTCAAGGCTATGCGGAAACTCTGCTCGACAGCACTCCCGAAAACGGCGCACCCAATCGCGAGTTTCTCGAAATCATTCGGAAGAATTCATCTCGCATGTCACGCCTCACCGAGGATCTGCTGACGCTGGCGCGAGTCGAATCCGGCGAGACCCGCTTCGAAGCCGAGCCCGTCCCGCCTGCCGAACTTCTTCACGACGCGGAAGAGAGTTTCCGCGAAATCGCGCGCGGACATGGCGTCGATCTTCAGATACAGGATCTGCCGGCTCAGGATTCCCACAAGACCGCACCTTCTCTATCGGATACCGGACTCCAAAATCTCCCCCAGGTTCTTGCCGACCGTGAGGCCATTCACCAGGTCTTCGCGAACTTGATCGATAATGCTCTAAAATACGGATCGAAGTACGGCACCGCTAGCGGGCGCATCGTGTTGGGCGCGCGCCCGGCTCCTCACGCAGTGGAATTTTTCGTGCAGGATTTTGGCGCTGGCATCGCTTCCGAACACCTTCCGCGCCTCTTCGAACGGTTCTATCGCGTCGATAAAGCTCGCTCCCGCGAATCCGGAGGAACTGGCCTCGGCCTCGCCATCGCCAAGCACATCATGCTAGCCCACGGCGGCACCATCCGCGCCGAAAGCGAACTTGCCCACGGCTCCACGTTTCTCTTCACCCTCCCCACCGCTTAGATGACTCTGGAGCGATGGCTGCCTCGGGAGCCTGCCCTGAGCGAAGTCGAAGGGTCCAAGCCTGGGCGAAGCCCGGCGCCCCTAAGCACGATCGGCCAGCACCAAGAGAGAGCACTCCCATTGTTACAGTCCCGGTGTAAGATTCCACTAGAGTTCTATCTCCGGAGATTTCATGAAACAAATCGTCGCTACTCTGTTGCTGCTTGCCTCTACCGCTGCACTTACGTTACCGGTCTATGCC
>JBAPOI010000684.1:0-1519 GCA_049279555.1 Candidatus Sulfotelmatobacter sp. | reverse complement strand
ACGTTTAAACTGGCGCACACTGAGACGCGAGAAATTCAGGCTTGATACTGATTCGAACCAAAAAAGAGCCGCCGATTCGCGCGGTCGCGATATCAGCGGCTCGAAGTTTTGGAAGATAGGAAATGCCTGGAACTACGTGAGGGCACTCTTGAGCCGCTTAGTGGTCTTTTCCAATTGGCGCTTTAGGATTCCCACTTGCTTCGCGATCGCCAGCAGTTCTTCCTTCGCAACCGCTCCGGCCTCGACGACCTTGTGAGCCTTGCGATCTGCTTTGCCGATAGTCCCGCCAATCTTCGCTGCCACTCGGGTGAGTTTGCTCTTCTTAGCCATTCGCAGCCTCCTCATGAGCTAGGTCAGGTTACACAATCATCGTATACCTAAGATGAATTTTCGCGTTAAGAAGATATGAGCGAACCTTCATCGGCGAGATTGCTGAGGCTCGTCCACAGTTTACGGTATGGAATTCGAATCTCTTATTTGCTCGCCGCACCGGCGGGGAGTGGGCCGAGTTCGGTGCGCGTCTGCATGACGCGGAGGATGGAATCGCGGCTGACCATGCCCACAATTTGGGCGGCGCCGTCGTCGGAGCCAGAGACAATGGGCACTTGGTTGATGTCGGCAGTTAGAAGGCGTTCCAGGAGGCCAAGAAGCGGTTCGTCAGGGGTGGCCCAGAGGATGCGTTCTCGAGGGATCATGACCGACTGGACGGAATTGTGAGCCCACTCGTCGCGCGGAACGGAATTAAGCCGATGGACGTTCATCATGCCGACCAGGCGATCGTCGGTAATGACCAGATGGCAGCGGCGGCCCGTGCGCAGCACTTCGGCGCCGTAGTCTTCCAGCGAGATGGCGCGCCCCACCGTGGGGACTTCGTGACTCATGACGTCGGCGGCACGCAGCCCGGAGAGAGTTTCGCGAATGGCGGCCTGTGCAACACTCTCTTGCGCCGCGTTCAGGAGGAAGAATCCTATCAGCACGCTCCACAAGCCCTGGCCCACGAATCCCTTCAAGACCGCGAATCCGCCGAGAAGGATCATGGCATAAGCAAACACCCGGCCGGCGGCGCCGGCGACACGCGTGTCCTTCGAGAAGTTCTTGGAAGCTCCCCAAACCATGGCGCGAAAAATTCTGCCGCCATCGAGGGGAAAGCCGGGAAGTAGATTGAAGACCGCAAGCCCTCCATTGATGGTGGCCAGCCAGAGTGCAGACGCCTTGACGGTCTCGTTTCCTGGAAAAATGAACGTAAGTCCGTAGAACGCAACCGCGAGAAGACCGCTGGCGAGCGGCCCGGCGATGGCGATGTTGAATTCCTGAATGGCTTTGGACGGGTCTCGCTCGATACTGGCGACGCCTCCTAAAATAAACAAAGTAATTGAGAGAACCCGAATTTTGTAATGCTGTGCAATGACGCTGTGCGCCAATTCGTGGAACAGCAACGAAGCGAAAAAGAGGACGCTGGTGAGAACCCCGACGCTCCACTGCTGAGTGGGAGTCCAGTCGTGATGTTCCTGCCCGAATT
>JBAPOI010000683.1:0-1617 GCA_049279555.1 Candidatus Sulfotelmatobacter sp. | reverse complement strand
GTTAATCCTACAACGCTACGAAAGCTCAAGTAAAGTCAGGCCGCCAGCCGATGGGGCTTCCATGCGATGGTGCATGGAAGGAGTTCAGAGGCATGGATGCCGACACGATTTTGAGGATCAAACCGACGTTGACCCGTTATTTGCACGAGTTTGATGATTGCTTCGGGCGGATGACCGCGCGGCGGCACCTGGACACTTATGTCCAGGGACAGCTTGGGCCGCTGCGGCGCAAGAGCATCGAGCCGATGGCCGATGCCGCCGGTACGGCTCCACGAACGCTGCAGGAGTTTCTGGGATTGTATCGGTGGGACGAATCGGCCATGCGCGACCGGCTGCAGCAGTTGGTAGCGCAGCGGCACGCTCATCCGCACAGCGTGGGCATCATTGACGAGACCAGCTTTGCCAAGAAAGGCGACCAAACCGCCTGCGTGCAGCGGCAGTATTGCGGGGCCGCCGGCAAGCAGGATAACTGCGTGGTCAGCGTGCATCTGGGATACGCCACGCCGCAGTTCCACACGTTGTTGGACGGCGAGTTGTTTCTGCCGGAAGAGACCTGGCATGAGGATCGCGAGCGTTGCCGCAAGGCCGGCATTCCCGATGCGGTGATCTACCGCTCCAAGTGGCAGATCGCCCTGGAGCAGCTTCGGCGGGCGCGGGGCAATGGCGTGCGTTTGGCGTTCCTGACCTTCGACGAATGGTATGGCGCCAAACCGCCGTTCCTGCGGGAGCTCGACCGCCTGGGGCAGAATTACGTGGCGGAACTGCCCAGCGACTTTTGTGTCTGGACGCGCCGTCCGGAAGTGCTCTACTCCGCACCTGATTCGCAGCGCCAAGCGGGACGGCAACCCCAATTCCCCCGCCTTAAGAAGAAAAACAATCCCAAAGTCGAGGTGCGGAACATCGCGGCCTATTCGCCGCTGTTCCGCCGCGAAGACTGGCAGAGCTATCGCGTCAAGGACGGACAAAAGGGCCCGATGGTCTGGAAGGTCAAACGCGTCATGGTCTATCTGGAGGATGAAAACGGCCTGCCCACGGCACCCCATCATTTGCTGGTGGCGATCAACGTGCTGGACCCCAGGGAAGTCAAATATTTCCTGAGTAACGCCCCGACGGGTACTTCCGTCGAAACCTTGCTGCTGGTGGCCTTTTCCCGCTGGAGGATCGAACGCATGTTCGAGGATGGCAAGGGCGAGTTGGGCTTGAACCACTTCGAGGTGCGCAAATATCTTTCCATCCAACGCCACTTGACCCTCACCTGCGTGAGCTATCTGTTTTTGGCCGAGTTCCACTTGGAGCATCGGGGGGAAAAATACGGAGCTTTCTTTGTGCCAGATTCGCACAGCCACCGCCCAACTGGTCCCGATCTGGTATCGTGGGGGCCGCTGTTCGCGGAACCTGGCCCAATCCATCCAGCAGCAATTGCAGTTGACCCAAACTCGAAACGCCAAGGCGCGGCGCAGCCACCGCAAAGGAACCCTTCGCAACTTGCATGCCCGCGGGATATATTTGAAAAATCTACGCACGTGTCGTTGGCCCCAATTTTTGTAGCGTTGTAGGATTAATTGGTTAAATTGGTTAATTGTTTCCTTATCTCTTTTCTCGTCTTCGTGTTTACGT
>JBAPOI010000682.1:0-3994 GCA_049279555.1 Candidatus Sulfotelmatobacter sp. | reverse complement strand
CAAGATGAATAATTTGCCGAAGATTGTCTTTTCCAAAACTTTGGAAAAAGCCGACTGGAATAATTCGAGGCTGATCCGAAATAATGTCGCAGAGGAAGTCTCGAAATTAAAAGCTCAGCCCGGCAAGGACATGGTGATCTTCGGCAGCGCCCGCCTGGCATCTTCCCTGTTGCAACTTGGATTGATCGATGAATACCGGATCATTCTGCAACCGGTGTTGATTGGAAAGGGCAGAGGCCTGTTCGATGAAATCGAAAACAAAATCAGACTGAAGCTCCAGCATACGAAGTTGTTCGCATCTGGGGTCATCGTGCTCTATTACCAAAAGGATTAATGGCGGTATATTTTCAATAACATTTTTCAAAAACTAGGACTGTAGCTATTTTCGCAGTAGGCAATTTAATCAAAGGAGAAAGAGATGGCAAAGAAACCGACGCACGCACAAGCGCAGCTTCATCTGCAAATCTACGAACAGCGCCGGGAGGCGCGCTTGCGCCAGGCCCGCGAGTGGTTTTTCAAAAACTATGTCGTCGAGAACGTGGACGACGCAATGCGAATCGCGGCGCCGGGAACAGAGGGCGGAGTCTTCGCCATGATGGTCCTCACCTACTGGGATCAGACTTGCGCGATGCTGAACTACGGCTTGCTGCACGAGGATCTATTCTTTGAGACCACGGGCGAGTTCTTCGGCGCGTGGGAGAGCGCCAAGGTTATCGTCCCGAAGATGCGCGAGATGATGAAGCAGATGCGAGCACGGGCGTCGAAGGCGGCTTAGCACTCGTCAACGTCAGAAAATTCCACTGGCACTACTGGTGAAGCGTTCGCGTTGCTTTCCAGAGGCGGAAACGTCTCGCCCATTAGGAATCGGCGCGGGCTCTTTGCCCGTCTCTTCGGAGAGCGGCACGGTGGACCGCAGAATCGTGCCGGAGTCGCTGGAGGAAAGCTGGAAGTCGCCGCCCAGTTCCTTCATGCGCTCGCGAATGCCGGCTAGTCCCACGCCAGAACCTGTGCCGGTGCGCTGGAATCGCTCCATTACGGCTTGCGGAAGTCCGCGGCCGAAATCCTGAATCTCGAGCGTCGCGAGATCGGGCAGGCGCTCGAATTTCACCTCGACGCTCGAACTCGCTGAGTGGCGATGCGCATTGGTCAAGCCTTCCTGCAACGCGCGGAACAGGGCCAGCTCAACAACTTCAGGCATGCGATCAGTTTTCGACTTCCCCTCCGCGCAATCGGGATGAGAAAAATTCGTTTTAATCTCCATCGCCGTGCGATGGGAAAAGCCCTCGATGAACCAGTGGGCGGCCGCCTCAAAGCCCGCCTCGTCGAGCAGCGGGGGATGCAACAGATAAGACATGGTGCGAATGCTGGTGACGGCATGTTCCACCAGCTTCCGCGTTTCATGCAGCATGGGCGAAGGCTTCCCGCCGATGTGGATCAACGCGATATCGAGGTTGATCTGCGCTGCAGCCAACCACTGACCGAGTCCGTCGTGAAGTTCGCGGGCAATGCGCCGCCGTTCGTCGTCCTGCACTCGCATGATTTTTGCTGAGAGCCTACGCAGCGCCAGAGTGCGCTTCTCCACCAGCGACTCGAGTTCGTCGTGCGCCCGCTGCAGTTCCTCCGCAGCTCGTTCGCGGTCTTCCAGGTGGTCGCGGATTTCATACTGGCGCAGGCGCGAGCGTATGGCGGTGCGCACGCTGCTCACCAAGGTAGCCGGCCGCAGAGGACGCTCGATCAAGGTAATGTTGCCCATCGGTGTGCGCAAGCGCACCATCATCTCTGTGTAGGGAGTGGTCGCGCCGCCTCCGGTGAGAACGATGATGGGAAAATCCGACCACGCCGGTTGAGCCGCTACGCTTCGGCCGAGGCATTCGATGGCTTCTTCATCGAGCGCTTCTTCCGCGACGATGGCAGCGCCTGCCCCGCCGCCCACGCAGCGAGCAATCGCGGCCGCGTCTGTTACAACGTTGACCGGGATTCCCGAACGCAGCAGGACTTCGCGCACTAACGCTCCATCCTTGCCGAACGGCGCCAGCACCAACACGTGGTAGTCGCTATGCAGTAACGTGGTCATCGCCGAGCGGTTTAGTTCTCCTTCGATCCTCCAAGAATTGTGGGCGTGCCGGTAAGAATGCCCTGAAAATCCCGCAGCGGTCGACCGATGTGAATACGGTCCGGCCCCAACTTAAGCTCGCGGATGGTGTGTTCATGATTCCCGCTGCGCCGCTTAATCGTGGAAATCGCCTGCCGCACTTCTCCCTGCATCTCGAAATAGCGCAGCAGCAGAATATTATCCGCGAGATAGCTAACGTCGACCGCACTCTGCAGCGGCGATCCGATGGTGCCAGCCTGAGCCAGAACCATCAGCGTGAGTACGCCGCGATTGCTGAGATAAGCCAGAAGCTCGTGAAGATGCACGGCCAGAAACTGCTCGCCGGGCATCGACTGCAAATATCCGTTCAAGCTGTCGAGCACAACCATGCGGACGTTCTCATTCTCCACGTGCTGCTGAACACTCGCCACCAACTCTCCCGGCGACATCTCAGCGGGGTCGACGCGCTGGATGGTGATCTTACCGGTCGCCAGGTGCGGGCGAATATCGATTCCAAGACCGGTTGCGCGCGTAAGCAGAGTGTGCGGCGCCTCTTCAAACGAGAAAATCGCGCAGCTCTCGCCCCGCCGGGCAGCTGTCGCCGCCCACTGCACTGCAATGCTGGTTTTGCCACATCCCGCCGGACCAATCAGAAGAGTGCTGGTGCCGCGGTCAAGGCCTCCGCCAGTTAGCGCGTCGAGCTCTGCAATGCCACTCGATACCGCCTCCGGCGGCTGTTCTGCGCGAGAGTCGGCGGCCACCAGTCGCGGGAAAACCACTACGCCTCCGGTAACGATTGAATAATCGTGAAAGCCTTCGCGATACGCCGTGCCGCGCAGTTTCACGATCTCAATTTGCCGCCGCGTCTTGCCATATTCGCGAGGCACTCTGTCCATGCTGATCACGCCATGTACGATGCTATGCAGCTGCAGATCAGGATCGCGCGAGCTGCGGTCGTCAAGCAGCAAGACTGTACACTTTTGCTCCGACATGAAGTCTTTCATCGACAAAATCTGGCGGCGGTAGCGCAGGGGATCTTTTGCCAGCATGCGCAGTTCGCTCAGCGCGTCGATCACCAGCCGGTCGGGCCGCACCCGCTGAATTTCTTTGACAATGCTCTGCATGCGGTCGTTGAGCTCGACTTCAGCGGGATGAAATACGGTGTACTGCTGCTCCGGCAGCAGATCGTCTTCATCGGGCAGCAATTCCACGATCTCAACATTATCCAGCGGCATTCCGTGCGACATTGCGGCATGGGCGAGATCTTCCCGCGACTCCGAGAGCGTAATGTAAAGAGTGCGCTCACCTTTGCTTACGCCCTCCCGCATGAATTGCAGCGCCAGGGTGGTCTTCCCTGCCCCGGGATCGCCCTCGACCAGATAAATACGGCCTTGGGGAAAGCCGCCGTGCAGAATAGCGTCCAGTCCAGCGCATCCGCTCTTCGCACGAGGGTCGGATTGCAGGTTGAGGTTTGTGTGGATTGCGCCGCTTGCCGCCGCCAAGTTTTCCTCCGGAGAAAGTTGAGTAATCACCGCGAACCTAACCCCAAGCAGGCCCCGGCACCTGCACATCGACCGTGACTTACATCAGACTTGATTGCAGCGAAAAGAGTTGCCACCAATTAGAATGGCGAATTAAAGCAAGGATTTTGCATCAGGTCATCCCCGAAAACAGTAGGGATTTTCCTGTAGAAACGGAAGTAATTTTGAGACGAGTCTTTGAAGATGAGTTTGGCGTCGGTGGTGGAGCAATTTGTTACCGCTGCCGGTGAGAATGATGTCGATTACGTCTGCAGATTTTTCGCTCCCTCCGAGGGCATCGACGAAGACCCCGCCACCGGCTCAATCCACTGCTCCCTCGTCCCCTACTGGGCCGGACGCACCGGCAAGCAAACATTTCGGG
>JBAPOI010000681.1:0-2840 GCA_049279555.1 Candidatus Sulfotelmatobacter sp. | reverse complement strand
CTGGCCAGCGTGCCAACTCGTGCCGCAGGCCACGATGTTGATTTTCCTCGCGGCGCGGAATTCGCCTTCGCTGATTTGCATCTCGTCGAGAAAGATGCGACCAGTATCGAGCGAAACGCGTCCTAGCGTAGTATCGCGGACGGCGCGCGGCTGCTCATAAATCTCCTTGAGCATGAAATGTTTGAAGCCGCCTTTTTCCGCCATGATGGGATCCCAGGTCACGTGCTGTACCTGGCGCTGAATCGGCTTGCCGTCGAAATCGGTCAGGTGCACGCCATCGATGGTGACTACGGCGAGGTCGCCATCTGCCAGAAAAAAAATGTCGCGTGTGTGATAAAGAATCGCAGGAACGTCGGACGCTACGAAGTATTCGTCATTGCCCAGTCCGACCACGAGCGGCGGGCCGCTGCGCGCGGCTACGATCTTGTCAGGCTCATCCGCGGAGATGACAACCAGGGCGAAGACTCCGCCGAGCTCTTTCACCGTCCGGCGAACGGCCTCTTCGAGAGTCGGCCGGTGACCGTTGCCGGTATTGAAAAGAAACTTTTCGATCAGGTGCGCAATAACTTCGGTGTCGGTTTCTGTAGAAAACTTGTGGCCCTCTTCTAGCAGCTTTTTCTTCAGGCTGAGATAGTTTTCGACGATGCCATTGTGCACTACAACAATCTTGCCGCTGCAGTCGCGATGGGGATGAGCGTTTTCCTCTGTGGGACGTCCATGAGTGGCCCAGCGGGTGTGGCCAATGCCAAATGATCCGTTGAGAGGGTTGACACGGATCACTTCCTCCAGATTTCTCAGTTTGCCTTCCGCACGGCGAAGCTGCAGCTTGTCGCCATTGCCGGCAACCGCGATGCCAGCCGAATCGTAACCCCGGTATTCGAGTCGCCTCAAGCCCTCAATGATGACCGGCACTACCGGCTTTTTGCCGACATATCCAACAATGCCACACATGCAAAAACCTCTTAATTTTCGGCGAGTTCAGTCCGCGAGGGAGCAGCGGAACTCTTCAATCACCGGGTTGGTGAGCACTTCTCGAGCGATCCGCTCGACTTCGGTTTGCGCTTCTTCTCGACTCAGCCCGCCGTCAAGAGTGAGCTCAAAATATTTTCCTTGGCGCACCTCCTCCAGGCCCTTATAACCCATCTTGTGGAGCGCCCCTTGAATGGTCTTTCCTTGAGGATCGAGAACACTCTTTTTGAGCGAAACGTAAACGTAGGCTTTCATGGAATTCTTAATTATACGTCAGCACCGAGGGTCGGACCTGATCTCGAAAGTAAGCGAGACACACTTGGTTAAGTGCGAACATTTTGTGGCATGTTCCGAAAGCGGAACTGAATTACGATCTAGTGTCCGGAATCGGTCAGATGGTCTGACCACTGCTGACTCAACTCCTCGATCCTGCGTTCGAGATCACTGCGCGCACTTTCGAGCAGCGAGCGATGTCGGGAATCGTGGCTGCGTTCGAGTCGTTGAATCACGCTCCGCAGTGCCAGCCGGAGGCTCTCTTTCTCGCGCAGCTGATCCGCCGATTCCCTTGTCAGGCGCGGCTTTTCGGGCATCGTTCTGGCGGCTGTCTCGTCTTGTTGTGCCTCGACAGATTTGCTTTCCCAGCCTCGCGCCATAGCAACAATTATAGCTTTCTGTGGGTGTGCTGCTCGCCAGTTACACTTCCACATTAGCGCGCTGCAATTCCCATATTAGGACGAGTCTGTTCCAAAAACCGATATCCCGAAGAAAAATCGATTTGTCGCTGGTTTGTGTAGTAATAATGCTCAGTCAGTCGCAACGAAGAGGCAGCGTGTTTTTTAGGGGGGAAACGCTGCCAGGAGTGCGGTGCGGTGTTCCCCTTGAGCGCCCCAGGCGCCGAATTCGGTGTGCAGCGCCAGGAGATTCTGCTCTGGCTGGCGGAATTAGCATTTCTACGCCGCGACCCTGGGGATCTGTTGGGCGAAATCGCTCCCCGCCTGCGAACCGCCCTTTCCTTCGACTCTCTCGAACTTGCTCTGTGTGACCCCAGCAGAAACATTACGAGGATGCATACCTGGGAGGGGGAGAATTCGCCCCCCGAACCGATTGAGGTCCCGCTGGAAGGGTCGGCTGCCGCAATGGTCTGGCGGAATCAGACCGTTCTGTTGATCGATCCTTTTTTAGTGGAGAAGCAATTCGAGTCCGGCCTACGCGAGAATGGGTCGCGCTCCTACAACTTGGTCCCGCTGACCACCTTTCACGAAAAGCTGGGAGCTTTCGGAATTACCAGCAAACGGACCCACGCTTTCAACGATGAAGACGTTCATTTTCTCCAGCGCGTTGCCGACCTCGTAGCTCTGTGCATCGATTCGACGTTAGCCGATGCCGCGCGGCAAGAAGAAGTCGGCCGGCTGCGATTGCTGTTTGAGGTGGGCCGCCTCCATACACAGAATTCGGATTTGCGCGAATCCCTCTCCCTGATTCTTCGATCCCTGCAGAAATGGGTTACACAGGGTTTTGCCGGTGTCTACCTTTACGATGAAACCACCCAATCTCTGCGTCTGCACACGCCAGATCCAGAAATTTCAGACAAAATGGCTCCTGAAGGACTCACTCCCATTGAGGGCACGTTGGCAGGACAAGCCTTTCGCGACCAACGCAACCTGGTTCTCGATTACTCCAGTCTGGCCAGTTTGCCTTTTGCTTCCGTCAAGCGTGGCGTCGAGCTTGGCGTCCGGTCTTTATATCTATCTCCTCTTCTTGCAGGGAACGGGCCGTTGGGAGTGCTAAAGGTGGCGCGCCGCGTTGACCAGCCATTTTCGGCACGAGACGTTGAATTACTCGAACAAGTGGCTTCGACCGTTGCCTTGGTA
>JBAPOI010000680.1:0-4113 GCA_049279555.1 Candidatus Sulfotelmatobacter sp. | reverse complement strand
ATCGTCAGGGTAGGACTCGTAGACTTTCTTCATCGAGTCGGAGTAGGCCTTGGCGCGAGCCGCATGGTCAAGCTTTTTTGAATTGCTGTAGAAGGCTGAAATCGCGGCAATGTAAGCCCGCTCGCGCAGAGTTGCCGGGCCATCGGTGGTTTCGGCCTGATGCGATTCATCCCAGCCGCGCTCGATCACTTTCGCATCGGGATGGTCCCAGAGCTCGTGCCATAGGCTCATCGCCATACCCCAATGCGCCATGGCGCAACGAGGATCGTCCAGGGCGATCTGCCGGAACTCTTTTTCCGCCTCTTCATACCAGAAAGAGTGCAACAGAGCGACACCGCGCTCGAACGGCTTCTGCACCCCGGGGGCGCACGAGACGGAAAAGGTGACCGTCCCGAGTTGTGCGGCCGTCAGATCCTCGTGGTGATGATGACTCTGATCGTCATCGGCGAAAGCAAGGCCGAGTGAGGCAGCCAGCAAGAAAAAAAGAGCAGGGAGCCACTGCGCAATGCGTTTCATGAAAACCTCGCTGAGAGGCGAGTTTAGCTGCCTAGCGAGCCGGGGGTCAAACAGAAGCGATCCAGCGGACAAGCAAAAAGATACCCTGTAGACTATAGTGCACCGCGAAGCGATTTTTGCTAGAATTCCGCGGGTTCACAATTGCCTAGGGCTCGGGTTATCTAGAATATGGTTTTTCCAGGATGGTTCTTCTAGATTAGAGTTTCTAGGTTGGGTTATTTAAGGATTGATGCGCCTAATGTAAATTCGCGCATCGAAACACTACCGAACCTCGCAGGGAGTAGCCATGAATTTGCACCCTGGGTCCAAGAAAGGTCGTACTGGCGGGCTGGCTGAGCTGGAGCCCATCCGGCGGGCCCTCCAGGAAAACGAAGACTGGTATCGAGATATCGTGGAGCACAGCCAGGATCTGCTGTGCATCCACGATCTCGAAGGCCGGCTTCTGGCAGTGAATCCCGCTCCAGCGCGAGTACTAGGCTACAGCGTTGAAGAGCTGCTTCAAATTCCGATGCGCGAGCTGATTGCCCCGGAATTCCGTTCCGACTTCGATTCCTACCTGAGTGAGATCGAACGAGTGGGCGAAGCGCGAGGTTTACTGACCGTGATAACACGATCGGGAAAACGGCGCATCTGGGAATTCCACAATACACTGCGCACTGAGGGCGTGGCGAAACCGATTGTGCGCGGCACGGCGCACGATGTTACGGAGCAGAAACGGGCCGAGAAACTGCTGCGCGATACCAGCGAGGAGCTGCTTTCCAGGGTGAGGGAAAACGAGCTCACGATTCATGAGTTGAAATTGTTTCGAACCTTAGTGGATCATTGCAACGACGCCATTGAAGTGGTCGATCCGGAAACGCTTCGGTTCCTCGATGTCAATGAGAAGGCCTGCTCAGACCTGGGCTACAGTCGCGAAGAACTTCTGTCCTTGCGGGTTCCCGACATCAATCCTACGGCCACCAAGTCTTCCGTCGCAAAAGATGTAGAGCAGTTGAAAGAAACCGGATCCGTGGTGAAGGAATGCCTGCACCGGCGGAAAGACGGGTACACCTTTCCGGTAGAAATCAGCATGACCTGGGTGCGACTCGATCGGGATTACGTCGTGGTAATCGTCCACGACCTCACCGAGCGGAAGCTTACCGAGTCTCGGCTCCAAGCCAGCGAAGAACGCTACCGCGCGGTTCACGACCGTGCTCCTGTCGGTATCTGCTGGATTGAAACCGCTACGGGGCGGTTTCTGGGAGTAAATCCGAAATATTGCGAAATCGTCGGACGGACGGAACGGGAGCTGTTGGCTCTCACGTTCCAAAGCATCACCCACCCCGATGACGTGAGGGGAAACCTCAAAAAGCTGCGGGAACTCGCGGAAGGAGAGGGGCGGCACTACGTAATCGAAAAAAGATACATCCGCCCGGATGGTTCGGTCCGTTGGGCCGAAGTCGAAGTCGTCGCGATGTGGCCTGAGGGTGGAGACCGGGTCTGGCACATGGCCATCGTCCAGGACATCACCGAGCGCAAGCAAGCGGAGGAAGCGCTGCGACAGAGCGAGCGGCAGCAGCACAAGATCGCAAAGCAATTGGAGACGGAACGCGCCCGCTTGATCGAGGCCCAAGCCGTCGCAAAAGTGGGCAGTTGGGAAATCGAGTTGCCAAGCCTTGAGATCACCTGGTCCGAGCAGACACACCGAATCTTCGAGACTGACCCCTCCCATTTTCACCCCAGTCGTCCAGACTTTGTGAAACTTATTCATCCAGAGGATCGCACGAAAGTGGATGCGGCCTTTGAGGCTTCGCTCGAAAAAGGTGTACCTTCCAAGGTTGAATATCGGATCGTCATGGCAGACGGTCGCGTCAAGATTCTGGAGGAGCGTTGGAAAGTTTTTCGCGATGAAGAAGGACGGCCGGTTCGCCTAGTGGGTACTTGCAGCGATATCACCGAGCGCAAGCAAGCGGAGGAAGCGCTGCGGCAGAGCGAGCAGCGCTTTCGCATTGCACTCCGTGGTTCGCCTATCAAGGTTTTTAATCAGGACCGCGACTTGCGCTACACCTGGGTTTACAACACGCAGGAGGGCTGGTCCGAAGAAGATTATCTGGGCAAGACCGACGAGGAAATTTTCGGCCCCGAAGTGGCCGCGCGGATGAATGCATTGAAACGGCCCGTGCTGGAGACCGGCCGGCCCACGCGTCAGGAATTTTCACTCACGGCGCGCGGTAAAACCTACTATTGCGACATTACGGTAGAACCTCTGCGCGATGCTGCGGACACTGTGGTTGGGGTGAACTGCGCCTGCGTCGACGTAACCCCAATGCGTGAAATCACCGAAGAGCTGCGCGTAGCCAAGGAAAAACTTTCCGAAGAGAAGCTCTACCTGGAGCAGGCGATCGACAGCGAACTTGGCTTCGGAGAAATTATTGGCCGCAGTGGCGCCATCAAAGAAGTAATGGAAAAGGTGGCCCAGGTGGCGCCCAGCGACGCGACCGTGTTGCTGCTCGGCGAAACCGGCACAGGAAAAGAGCTGGTTGCGCGTGCCTTGCACCGCATGAGCAACCGGCAGGCCAACAGCTTCATTAAGTTGAACTGCGCCGCTATTCCTTCAGGCCTGTTGGAGAGCGAGCTGTTTGGACATGAGAAGGGGGCCTTCACGGGCGCGGTTGCAAAGAAAATCGGCCGGCTGGAGCTAGCGGACCAGGGCACACTGTTTTTGGATGAAATTGGAGAGGTACCGCTGGACTTGCAGCCTAAACTGTTGCGAGTTTTGCAAGACCAGGAGTTTGAACGGCTGGGCAGCACACGAACATTGAAAGTGAATTTTCGTCTGGTGGCGGCCACCAACCGGAACTTGCTGCAGATGGCGAAGCGGGGTGAATTTCGCAACGATCTCTATTACCGCCTGAACGTGTTCCCGATCCATCTACCCGCGCTGCGCGAGCGGCGCGAGGACATTCGCCTGCTAATCGATCATTTTGTGCGTAAATATGCACTGCGCATGAACAAGGTCATCACTAGTATTCCCGCGAAAACGATGGAGACACTGGTGCGCTGGGATTGGCCGGGGAATGTTCGCGAACTGGAGAATCTGGTAGAACGCTCGGTGATCCTGACTCCTGGTTCGGTTTTGCAGGCGCCACTGGGTGAATTGCACGGCGTCATCGAGGAAGTGCACGAGGGGACCTTAGGCGAGAAGGAGCGCGAACGCATTCTCCACGCCCTGCGGGAGTGCCACGGGCAGATTGGCGGAGCCAACGGAGCTGCCGCGCGCCTCGGGTTGAAGCGAACTACATTGCAATCGAAGATCAACAAGCTTGGAATTAAACGGGAAATGTATGAGTGAATCGCAAGATTCGTCCGCAACGACCTCATCCTGTCCCCCCAAAAACTAAGCCTCTCGCGCAAGCGAGAGGCTTCCTCGGGGGAGGGATGAACTTCTAAGACTTACTTGGGCTGCTGTTGCTGATCCGTCATAGTTGCCGGCGCTGAGCCACTGCTGGCCAACTGCTCCAGATCGTTCTTTAGCAGGCTGATTTCCACGCGGCCGCCGCTGATGCGCTTAGTCTTCGCATCCGCGTCCGTCCCACTGACTGGTGCGTTGCCCATACC
>JBAPOI010000679.1:0-10206 GCA_049279555.1 Candidatus Sulfotelmatobacter sp. | reverse complement strand
ACGAACCGTGAAGGGCACGACTTCGGAGGCGTTTGGGTGGCGCAGCGGTTCACCGCTGCGATAAGGGGGCTAGCTTTGAAAGGGCGCGGCTTCAGCCGCGCCGCCAGCATTCAAACTATGTCATCCTGAGCGAAGTTTGCCGTGCGCGAAGCGCAGGGCAAACGCAGTCGAAGGATCCCTAGTCACATTGCAGCACCAAGGTCGCGTCAAGGCATTCCCACGCTGCCGAACACGCCGGGAGAATTCCCCAGCGCCGCTATTCGGAAGCTTTTGGGTATCGCAGCGCTTCCAGCGCTGCGATAAGCAGCCCAATGAAGATGCGGAAGAAACGAACCGTGAAGGGCACGACTTCCAGTCATGATTATTTACTTGACAAAAGCTAGCATGTAGGCGCATACTGCCTTACATGGAAGCAACTAGTCATCCTTTCTTGGGTTTAGCGGCAGAGCGAGAGGCGTGCATCGCCTTCCGCAAGTCCCGCTTAATGCTTGCCAGCAATTTCCTAGTCGGAACCCTTTTCAACGCTTCCCGTTTTTCCTTGGCGTCCAATGGAGAACTCCGATGACTCTAGTTGACGTTATAAACCTGTTCGATACCGACGATAAATGCCGCGAACTTCTTGTGCGCCTTCGCTGGCCGAACGGAGTTGAATGTCTGCGATGCAAAGGGCCAGTTGCGGAACTCGCTACAGCGAAGCAACTGTTTTACTGCAAGGCTTGCGACTATCAATTCACGGTCACTGCCAGCACGATCTTTAATGACTCTCATCTTCCCCTGCAAAAATGGTTTATCGCTACTCTGCTTCTCTGTGAGGCGCGTAAGGGCATGTCCGCAAATCAGATCAAGCGCACACTCGGAGTCAGCTACAAAACCGCATGGTATCTCTGCCATCGCATCCGGGCCGCGATGAAAGAAGTAGAACGCCCGATGATGGATGGCACTGTCGAGGTAGACGAAACCTACATCGGTGCGAGTCAGAAAGGTCACAGCAAGCCAGGATTCGGAGATTCCAAAAAACAAATCGTAGTCGGCATCCGGCAGCGCGGCGGCGATCTGCGGTTCTTCCACGCGCAAGACGTTAAGGCTGGCACTCTGGCGAAGTACATTCGAGAGACGGTGAGCGAGGACGTTGACTTCATTATGACCGACGAATTCAACACCTACCCGACAGCCTTGCGCGATACTCCGTTCGAGGGAAAGCACAAGACAATCAAACACAAATCGAAAATCTATGTAGACGGGGACATTCATACGAACACCGTCGAATCGGCGTTCTCCCTGCTCAAGCGCGGCATCATCGGAACATGGCATCGCATCTCCGCAAAGCATCTCGCCGCCTATCTGGACGAAATGACCTTTCGGTTCAATCGTCGGAAGAATGCGAACCTGTTCTTGGATACTCTGCGTCATATGATTACGGCCCCGGTGCTCACGTTCGACAAATTAACTTCGTAGGACAAAACTCACTTACCTTTCTTCAAGACTGTTTCGGCCCCGATAAGGGCTAAGCCGAGCACGATAGCCGAACGGCTCAAAAGCGCTTTCGGCCAAAGATGGTCTGCGGCCTTTGTTAGCTTCTCTAATTCTTCTTCGCTCATTTTCAGACTGACGGATAGAGTTCGTTTAGCTCTCATGCCGCAATCGTCTACGTTGCACCCTTTACCGTTCAAGGCATACTAAGCACTCTTAACACCGAAAGTATGCTAGCATCTCCCGATGCCGGAATATGCCCATTTCCTTCGCCTTCTGGCTGAGAAGGTCTATACTGCTCGCCTCTCAAAAGGGCAGCCTGTTCGAGATACCAGCGACTTCCACGAATGGCTCACCGAACTTGCCAGCCGCGCACAAACAGCAGACACGCTGGAGAAGTTCATTGCTGAATACGTTACAAATTAAACTGCCTCACGTGCTGGCAGGGGGTGGATTGAGAATAACGTTGTACCTTTCCCTGAATAGCGGCAACGTTTGACTCATCTGCTGAAACTGTTTATCGATATTGTCTTGTGGGGCACTCAAATTTGAAACTGCTGTGTAAAGATTGGTCATGCAAAAATTGTCCAAATTCCGCACTAGGTCTTCTATTTGTTGGGGCACATAAGTTCCAAAAAATCTCGTTCTCCCGTTGCTACATAGAGCAATCGCTTCAGTTTGGCCGCCAACTCCAGGTACAGCGCGTTTCGCGTGAAACATCATCCTCACGCCGTGAAATAGCATCGTTTCGCAAGTTCCAGAGAATTGCACATCTCTCAACATTGGATGAAGTTGGGCTATCCCAAGACCAATTGCGGCATGAGTGTACTGGGGTACCAAGAAAACTTTGTTGCCCTGCCATTTGAACAGCCATGAGTGCGGATGAACGGTTATGGCTATCAACATGTCAGGAAACGCCGGAGCGAGTTCCCTCAGTCCTTCATAGTCCGACATTACCTCGTGAAAGAATTTCTGGGCAAAGACAGAAAGAAACGACAAAAGATTAACTTTTTGTCCAATCCCTTTAGAAAATAGAGACCCCAATTCTTGATTTGCACACTCAATCAAATGCGAGTCTCCAGCGCCGCCCGTAACCACTGTTCCAGCCCTAGGTGAACGGCCTTTCGTTTGGAAGGTGAATCTATGGAGCTTGTCGCATTCCGATTTTGCCCCCTCACCTAATGACTCCTCAGTGTCGGCCAGCATTAAAACACCGTCCAAATGCTGCAATCCTAAAATGGCTGTCACGCGCTTCCTCCGAGGAAGCCGTTCGATTTTGGGCCATGAGGAAAACGGCCTAACGGCCCTCAATTGGCACCACCGATCCGGCGCTCAGGCAAACATTGCGCCGAAGGGCTTCTTTTGTCAAGTAAATAATCCTGACTTCCAGTCGTGCCGCACAGGGCCTCTTATGAAAGATGCGGGCTTTAGCCCCTGAGGTCGTCCCCTGGCGTGGAATCAAACTCTTCACCATCGGCAGACCCGCCCCTTGTGCAATCATTGGGGCCAGCATGCCGTCTTCGTATAGCGTCTCCGAATTCCTCACCGATCTTCGCGCAATTCGCTCCACCGGCTCCGCCACTGCCGAGACATCCTTTTATCCTCCGCTCGACAGACTCCTCAACTCGGCCGGCCAAAAGCTCAAGCCACAAGTTCTCTTCTCGACCCAACTCCGCAGCCAGGGTGCAGGCATGCCGGACGGCGGTTTTTTTCCGCAACCCAGCCGCAAGCGGCGCAATGCCGAGCCGCCAATCCTTCACAATCCAGAACGCGGCGTAGTTGAAATCAAACCAGCCGACTACGACCTCGACAAACTCGCCGGCGAGGAGCAGACCCTTCGCTACCTCAAGCAATACGGCCTCGTACTGATTACCAATCTGCGGGAGTTTCGGCTGCTCCAACTAACTCCGGCACAGAACATAAAGACTCTTGAAAGCTACGTTCTTGCCCACACTCCGGCTGCGCTTTGGTCGGACCCTATAACGTCTTTCGCCCGCCACGGCGATCTCTTGCCCGACTTTCTCGCCCGCGTCATGCTCTACAAAGCCCCACTCGTCCAACCCAAGGACGTTGCTTGGCTTCTAGCCTCTTACGCCCGCGAGGCACGCGCACGCGCCGAAGATCATCCGCTCGGCAGCTTCCACACGGTCAAGATCGCCCTACAGGAATCGCTTGGAATCAAGTTTGAAGGTGAGAAAGGCGAGCACTTCTTTCGCTCCACGCTCGTCCAAACTCTTTTCTATGGAATCTTCTCCGCATGGATTCTCTGGCGTAGAACACCAGAATTTCTTCCCGGCGCTCATTTCGACTGGCGGGTTTCCGCCCACTACCTGCGTGTTCCGGTCCTACGTAAGCTCTTTGGCGAAGTGTCCGATCCCGGAGCGCTAAACTCCATCCAGCTTCAGGAGATCCTGAATCTTGCTGGCGAAGCTCTCAACCGCGTTCAGCCGGGTTTCTTCGACATCTTCCGTGAAGAAGAAGCCGTAGCCTACTTCTACGAGCCTTTCCTTGAAGCTTTCGACCCTCAACTCCGCAAAGAACTCGGGGTCTGGTACACGCCAAAAGAAATCGTTAAGTATATGGTCGAGCGGGTCGACCATCTCCTTCGTACTGAACTAGACCAGCCGCTCGGCCTTGCCAGCCCCGCCGTCCGCATCCTCGATCCTTGCTGCGGTACTGGCGCCTATCTCACCGAAGTTCTGCATCGCATCCATCGGACACTGCTTGAGAATGCAGGCGACGACACGGCACTTGTGCCAAATAGCCTCCGGTCCATAGCACTTACACGCATCTTCGGCTTCGAGATCATGCCCGCACCGTTCGTGATTTCACACCTCCAAATCAACTCCCTGCTAGAGGGCAAGGGGGCCCGCCTTACCGATAACCAACGCGCGGGGGTCTTCCTGACTAATGCCCTCACCGGATGGGTGCCCGAGGAGCACCCACAATCGGAGATTTTCGAGGAGTTCCGCCGCGAACGCGAAGACTCCGAGCACATCAAACAGCAGGACCCGATTCTCGTGATCCTAGGCAACCCTCCTTACAACGGTTATGCCGGGATTGCGGAGATCGATGAGGAACGCGACCTCACCAATGAGTACCGAGCACCCGTGCCGGGCCTACCGGCGCCGCAAGGCCAAGGCCTCAATGATCTCTACATCCGATTTTTTCGGATAGCGGAACGACGCATCCTCAGCAATGCAGATGGAAAGGGCATTGTTTGCTTGATTACCAACAACGCGTGGCTCGACGGCCTTTCACACCCGACCATGCGCTACCGCTATTTCCATGCCTTCCAACATATCTTTATCGATAATCTCAACGGGGACGCATCTCAAACGGGTAAAACTACTCCTGACGGGCTGCCAGACCCCAGTGCTTTCTCCACACCCCAGAATCGTGAGGGAATCGCCCTCGGCACCGCCATCGCCACACTCGTTCGAAATCGCGATGCTGTGCAACCTGCCGGTGCGCTCCACCTTCGCGACCTTTGGGGAACAGGAAAGCTAAAACAACTTGAAAGCGAAAGCCGTCACGAAAACGAGCCCGAGTACGACCCTTTTATTCCCGTCGATGCGCTGGGCGACATTTTTGCACGCCGCATCCACACAAAGGCCTACGTAACATGGCCACGTCTTCCAGAACTTGTCCCCATATTCTTCCCCGGCGTAAAAACGAGCCGCGATCCTCTGGTGATCGATATAGATAGAAATCGCATCGAGTCACGAATGAAAAGCTATTTTGACCGACGCGTCTCGCATGAGGATTTCGCTCAGATTCTCCCTGAAGCCATGCAGGACGGATACATGTACAACGCAAAAGAGATTAGGGCCACACTACAGGCTAGAGGATTCCGTCCCTGGGAAATCCTTCGATATTGCTATCGACCCTTTGACCTGAGGTGGGTCTATTGGGAGCCAGAGACGAGTCTACTTCGAAGAAAGGTCGAGCCGTATGTGGAACAGTTGATCGGGGCCACGGCTTGGATCGAAGCTAGGCAAAAGGAGTCAGGGGACGTTTTCTGCCGCGGTACCGTGACGCAATGCCTTGCCGATAATTTTGGCAACGGCTTGTCGAGCTTTTTCCCAGCTATCGCTCTCGACTCCACCGGTAGTCTCCTGTCTGAGCCCGCACCCACCCAAATCTGAGCGCCACTGCAGAACGTTACCTATCGTTTATTGCTGCTTCACCATCCGACCTTTTCTTCCACTGCTTAGCAACAATGCACACCCCTGACTACCGCACCCAAAACGCCGGAGCTCTGCTGGGTGACTGGCCTCGCATCCCACTGCCAGCGACTGCCGACCATGTCGCCCACTCCGCCACTCTCGGCCGCCGACTTGCTGAACTGCTCGATCCAGAATCTTCCGCCCGGCTAGGCGCTGAATGGTCCTTCTTCGCAATTCTCAAACTTCCTAAAAGCTCAGATCTCGAAAACACCCTCAAGCTCACGGCTGGGTGGGGATACCGCGGACAAGGCAGCACAGTCATGCCTGGCCAAGGACTATCCCCTGATCGCCATTGGAACGCAACAGAGCGCCAAAAGATAGATACCCTCGCATCAACACAAACGGTTGCCCCCGAAACAGCATTCGCCCTACTCGGGAAAACTTGTGTCGATGTTCATCTGAACGGCGAATCTTTTTGGTCAGCCGTCCCGATCAATGTTTGGCACTACACACTCGGTGGTTACCAGGTCCTCAAGAAGTGGTTAAGCTACCGCGAATTTTCGCTGCTGGGCCGCGCGCTTCATCCCGAAGAGGCCGCATATTTTTCCCAAGTCGTCCGCCGCATCACTGCGATTCTCTTGCTTGGTCCGGCACTGGACGCCAGCTACCAAGCTATCCTTCCCTCCGCCACCGGATTGCCTCCAGCCTGACTATCTGGAAGAGCACCGAAGTCTCTGCCCCCTACGAATTCCCTCCGAAAGAGACTAAACTGATGAGTTGATATTCTCGTGTCAGCCCGCCTGTGCGGTGCTCGCGGCATTCATCCAGGAAGGCGATTCATGTCCTCAAACAGTTTCAACTCCCGCTCCACTCTCAAAGTCGGCAACAAAGAATACGAAATCTACCGCCTCGACGCCCTCGACCAGCAAGGCATCTCCACCAAACATCTGCCGTTCTCCCTACGCATCTTGCTTGAGAATCTTCTCCGCACCGAAGACGGCCGCAACGTGACTAAGCAGGAAATCCGCGCCCTGGCTTCCTGGAATAAAAACTCCAAGCCCGACAAAGAAATCGCCTTCACCCCCAGCCGCGTCCTGCTTCAGGATTTCACCGGCGTCCCCTGCGTCGTCGACCTCGCCGCCATGCGCGACGCCATGCGCGAACTCGGCGGCGATCCCGCTCTCATCAATCCTCTCCAGCCTGTCGAACTCGTCATCGACCACTCGGTCCAAGTCGACGAGTACGGCACCTCCAGCGCCTTCGACGTAAACGCGCTCCTCGAGTTCCAGCGCAACAAAGAACGCTACTCTTTCCTCCGCTGGGGACAGACCGGCTTCCGCAACCTCGCCATCGTCCCCCCCGACACCGGCATCGTTCACCAAGTCAACCTCGAATACCTAGCCCGCGTAGTCTTCGTCCAAGAGAAAGATGGAAAACACATCGCCAGCCCCGACACGCTCGTGGGTACAGATTCTCACTCGACAATGATCAATGGCCTCGGAGTTCTGGGATGGGGAGTGGGCGGAATTGAAGCGGAGGCGGCGATGCTGGGGCAGCCGGTTTCCATGCTGATTCCGCTGGTGGTTGGAGTGAAACTTACGGGGCGGTTGCGCGAAGGTGCGACCGCTACCGATCTGGTTCTGACGATTACAGAGATGTTGCGCAAGCATGGCGTCGTGGGAAAGTTTGTGGAGTACTTCGGCCCGGGCCTGCGCGAACTGCCACTCGCCGACCGCGCCACCATCGCCAACATGTCGCCCGAATACGGCGCCACCTGCGGCATCTTCCCGGTCGATAAAGAAAGTCTGAAGTATTTAAAGCTCAGCGGACGCAGTGCAGAGCAAGTCGCTCTCGTCGAGGCTTACTGCCGCGAGCAGGGATTGTTCCACGATGAGAAAACCCTCGAGGCTGAATATTCCGAACTGCTCTCGCTGGATCTCGATACAGTTGAACCGAGTCTCGCTGGTCCCAAGCGCCCGCAAGATCGGGTTATTCTTTCGCAAGCTGCCGAGTCGTTTCACAAAGCTCTGCCATCTCTGATTAAGCCAAAAGCCGCAGCGACAGTTGCGGGGATCACAGCTACGCCCGCGCCTGCTGCATCCGGAAGCGCAGTTCCCGGAAGCGCGCCGCGCCAGATGGATCGTTGGGAGCAGGAAGGCGGCAGCCCTACCGCCGTCGGCGTAGAAGATCCGAACGTGCACGAACACGTTGCGCCCTGCGTGAAAGACGTACTGAAGCACGGCAGCGTAGTGATCGCGGCCATCACTTCCTGCACGAACACTTCAAATCCCTCGGTGATGATTGGCGCGGGGTTGCTCGCGAAAAAAGCCGTCCAGAAAGGCTTGTCCGTTCCGCTCTGGGTAAAGACTTCGCTCGCGCCGGGATCGAAAGTGGTTCGCGATTATCTGGAGAATGCCGGGCTCACTCCCTATCTCGAAAAATTAAAATTCCACATTGTCGGCTACGGCTGCACAACTTGCATAGGAAACTCGGGCCCGCTGCCAGAGGAGGTTTCAAGGGTTATAGAAGAAAAGGACCTCGTCGTCGCGTCCGTGCTTTCCGGGAATCGCAACTTCGAAGGGCGCATCAACTCCGAGGTTCGCGCCAACTATCTCATGTCGCCACCGCTCGTGGTCGCCTTCGCGCTTGCCGGACGCATCGACACCGATCTGCGCAAAGATGCCATCGGCAAGGGGAAAGACGGTAAGCCGGTCTACCTCGCCGACATCTGGCCGACCCAGCGCGAAGTGGAAGAAGCCGTCGAGCACTCCGTCACCGCAGAAATGTTTTCCAAGAGTTACGCGGAAGTTTTTTCCGGTGACGAGCGCTGGCGCGGCCTCGATATTCCCAAGGGACAGACGTATGCCTGGGAGAAAGATTCCACCTACATCCGCCGCGCGCCGTACTTCGAAGGCATCAAGCGCCTGCCCTCGCCGGTCAAGGAGATCAGCGGAGCGCGTGTGCTCGCCGTGCTCGGCGACAGCGTGACCACCGACCACATCTCTCCCGCAGGCTCCATCAAGAAAGATGGTCCGGCCGGAAAATATCTGCAAGAGCACGGAGTCAAGCCGGCCGACTTCAACTCCTACGGCTCGCGCCGCGGCAACCATGAAGTGATGGTCCGCGGAACTTTCGCTAACGTCCGCTTGCGCAACAAACTGGTGAATACCGAGGGCGGATTCACGCGTCACCTGCCGACGAATCAAGAGATGTCGATCTTCGACGCGTCGCAAAAATATATCGCCGAAGGCACGCCGCTCATCATTCTCGCCGGCAAAGAGTATGGCTCTGGCTCCTCCCGAGACTGGGCGGCCAAGGGTCCACGCCTGCTCGGAGTGGACGCCGTCATCGCCGAGAGCTATGAGCGCATTCATCGCTCAAATCTGGTCGGCATGGGAATTCTTCCCTTGCAATTCCTGCCCGGCGAGAGTGTTGAATCACTCAAGCTGACCGGGGAGGAAGTTTTCGAAATCGCCGGCATCCGAAACGTGGTCGATCACTTCACCGCCGGGTCGCAAGTGAAGGTTCGAGCAACTCCGAGCGGAAGCAGCGGCGGAGGCGGGAAAGACCAGCCCATCGAGTTCAGAGCGCTGGTCCGCATCGACACACCGCAGGAAGCTTTGTACTACGCCAATGGAGGGATTCTGCAGTACGTGTTAAGGCAGTTGCTGGTAGCGAAACCGCAGCCAGTCGGTGTTTAGATCCGCTGCCGCCCTGCCCTCGCTCGACCGGCAGGAACAACAGCTATGAACAAAACACGTAAGCGCAGCAAGCCGGCGCCCGCAGAAAGCATCGCCCGCCTTGCCGATCGAGGCAAAGACGTATCCCGTTTCTTCACCAACGCCGGCCGGATGATGGCACCAATCCAGCGCGTAAACGTCGATCTCGCGCCAGGCATGTTAGAAGAGCTGGACCGGGCTGCGAAGGAGCTGAACATCAGCCGGCAAGCTGTGATCAAAACCCTCATCCGCCAAGCGCTCGACCAACAATATCTCGCACGGGGACACCGCAATCTCACGTCCCGGCGCTGATGCGCGGTCGCGCGGGATTTTGCGGTACGTGCTGCGGCAGTTGCTGGTGAGCAAGCCGAGCGCGGACGGTGGGAGTGTAGCTCTCAACGGCGGGGGTCGTTGGGCACGCTAACCGATTGGCAACGGGGCGAGGTTCCCGCCGCCGCGAGCAAAGGGTCAATAATTGGCCGCACGCGTCGCCACTCCCCGATGATGGCATCCATTTGCTTTCGAGCCGAATCGCTTAGAGTGGACTGCAGAGGTCCTAGGTCAAGCGATTTTCCGCAGGCAGCCGCGTATGCGGTCTCGCCGTCATGGATGGTTTGTTCGATGAGGTCTGGTAACAAGCCAATCAGGCGGTCTAGTTTGTCTCGTTTCAAAAACTCAAGGAGTGTCCCCGTTACCAGTTGAACCCTCATCATAGGCGACGGATGCGAAGATTCGGAGATGGGGATTGCTGGCGAGGCATCTTGCATGATGCGACATAGCCCGTATACGGCGAAGAGCCAAAGTCGCAGCGCCGCTTCTGGTCTCTGATATACAGGATGGCAACCTGG
>JBAPOI010000678.1:0-11339 GCA_049279555.1 Candidatus Sulfotelmatobacter sp. | reverse complement strand
GGTCAAGGTGCACCTCGATGTCGAGCGCGGCGGGCCGCGCTGCCTGGTGTTCGAGCTGTCGCGCTTCCTGCACATTCAAACTGTAGAGGCCAACGGGCACGAGGTGGAATTCATCCAGAACCCGCCGGTCGAAGGCACGCGCCTGGCCCGCAGCGGCAATGACGTCGTGGCTGTGATTCTGCCGGAACCGGCGCGCAAGGGACAGGAAATCAGCCTGCGCTTTGTCTATGCCGGAGATGTGCTGGCCGAAGCCGGCAAAGGCCTGCTTTACGTTGGCGAGCGCGGAACCTGGTATCCGAATCGTGGCTTGGCCATGGCCGATTTCGATCTCACCTTTCACTATCCCGCGGGTTGGACTCTGGTGGCAACCGGCAAACCTGCCCAGATCTCGAAGCCGCCTGCGTCTCCACAAGCGGAAACACAAAATGCTGGAACCGAGCAGGCTGGTCGCTGGGTTTCGGAACGTCCCATGCCCGTGGCCGGGTTCAATCTCGGCAGGTATGTTCGAGTCACCGCGCCGGCCGGCAATGTGATGGTCGAAACTTACGCTACGGTCGGAGTGGAAAAAGACTTTCCCCGGCCTCCGCCGCCCCCAATTCCACCCGACACGCCGCATCTGCGGCCACGGGCAGTTTCGCCGCTGCCCCTCGCGCCGACCCTGTCTCAGCCTCCGGTGTCACCGGCACAGAATGCAGCAGCGGTAGCCGAGGTCACCGCCCGCGCGATTCGTTATTTCGCGGAACGATTCGGTCCATTCCCCTACAGCCAGTTGGTTTTGACTCAGTTGCCGGGGCGTGAAAGCCAGGGCTGGCCCGGCCTGATCTTTCTCTCCTCTTACGCGTTCATGACTCCGCAGCAGAACGAAGAACTCCATATGGATCCTGCACGAATCTTGATGGTGCAACAGGTCCCCGCGCATGAGGCCGCACACCAATGGTGGGGCGATCTGATTCTGTGGAGCACTTATCGCGACCAGTGGTTTTCCGAGGGTTTGGCCAACTATTGCGCGTTGATGATGCTGCAGGAGAAAAATCCAGCAGCCTTTCACAAGGTGATGGAAAAATACCGCGAAGATCTGCTGCAAAAAAACAAAGATGGAAACCTTCCGAAAGATGCCGGCCCCGTTACGTTAGGAAGCCGGTTGTTGTCGTCTCGCTTTCCCGGAGGATATGAAGCGATAAGTTACGGTCGCGGGACGTGGCTGTTCCACATGCTCCGTTCGATGTTGCAGGATGTGGCGTCAGAGGCTGGGCGAAAGGAATCGGGCCACGGTGCGGCCGAGGAACCATTCCTGCGATCGCTACGCAAGCTTCGCCAGCGTTACGAAGGGAAAGCGGTTACCACTCGCGAACTGCTCGATGTTTTCGCCGAAGATCTGCCGCCGTCGTTGCGCTATGAAGGCAAAGCATCGCTGAACTGGTTTCTCGACGGATGGATCAATGGAACCGCATTGCCTCGGCTGGAGTTGCAATCTGTTAAATTTCTCCCGAAGGCCAACGGCACAGTCGTGACTGGCGTGATACGGCAAAAAGACGCGCCCGAAGATCTGGTCACCTCCGTTCCCATCTACGCGGTAACGTCGGGCAAGGTCCCCGTGTATGTGGGCCGAGTGTTTGCCGATGGCGCCGAATCATCGTTTCGCCTGTCCGCGCCTCTCGGAACCCACAAACTTTTGCTCGATCCAAACGAAACCATCCTGACGAGTCCGAAGTAAATCGACTGTCGTGCAAAGCCTTGCGAGGGCGGCGACCCCTCCGCGTTCCCTACCTTCATTCCTTCTTCGGAACCGATTCCGCCTTTGCGTTCTATTACGGGCGATCTGACTTACTTTGATCGTCCCAAGCGGCCCGGATTAAGCACTAATCACCGCTTTTTGCTTTGATTGGGACCGCTTCAGATCGGACGCGCGTGATGGCTACTCATGTGCTCATCTACCCAGACAAGACGTAGGTAATTAAATTTGAACTCTGACGAAACCGCAGCCGGCGCAGCCCAGATCGACCGAGACCAGAATGCGACCGACATCACATCTGTGGTGGCCGCGGACGCGATCATCTGTGCGCCCTTTTCCGAAGAAGGCCAAGCAGGAGGAGCGGAAACCATCCTCCTCGTGGAAGACGAGGGGTTTGTAAGAAAAGTAACCAGCGAAGTGTTGGAGTCGGCGGGTTACCGGCTCGTCAGTGCCAGATCTGCGGCAGAAGCATTAGAGGCTCAAAGTGCATGTCCAGAGCCAATCGACTTGCTTCTTGCGGATCTCGTATTGCCCGGAAAAAGCGGTCACCAACTGGCCTATGAGTTTGCAGGACTCTGCCCGCAGGCGCGAATCCTGTTGATGAGCGGCTATGCGGAACAACTGGCTTTGGGTGGTTTGTCAGCTTCTGGCAGAGAGTACCTGGCCAAGCCCTTTTCCAGTTGCACCCTGTTGCGAAGGGTGCGCGAAGCGTTGGATAAGTATCCAGTCGATTTGAGAGCACCGGCTTAACCCGTGCTGGTGCGAATGGCCCGCTCTTCGCGATAGCCCGCGGCGTGCAGGATCTCATTCGGTATTTGGCTCAACGGCAGAATGCGGTCGAGTATGCCCATTTCTGCGCATACGCGAGGCATACCATAGACTGCGCAGCTCGACTCGTCCTGGCCCAGTGTGAAACCGCCTTCGCGATGTATGGCGCTCATACCCTGCGCACCGTCTGATCCCATCCCGGTCATAATGACTCCCATGGCTTGAGAATGAAATGCGGACGCCGCCGACTGCATCATGATATCGACCGATGGAATGTGTTGCTTATCCTCGCGTTTATCCGAGAGGAAAATCACGGTTCGCGATTCAGTGGGCCGGCTCACCCTCAGATGCGAACCCGCTGGGGCAATATAGACTACGCCGGGGTGAACCAGTTCACCGTGCGATGCCTCATGGATCGAAATCGCGGAGAGTTTGTTCAGCCTCTCGGCAAACGGAGCGGTGAAGCCTGGCGGCATGTGCTGTACAACAACCACCGGAACCGGCAGGTCTGCCGGCAGGGTAGGAAGAATTTCCTGCAAAGCATTCGGGCCTCCAGTGGAAATCCCCAGAGCCACGAGAGCTGCGGGCTCGTTTAGTTTCCGCGCCGGCAAATCCACCGTGCGAGGAGGCTTCCGCGAAAGCGGAAACCGATCTCTTGAACGCCGCGATTCTGCGGCCGCTTTGATTTTGGCGATCAGCTCTTCACGAATGTGGAGAATGTCCAGCGACGAGGGAGAAAGTTGTTTGGGCACATAGTCGAAGGCACCCGCTTCCAGAGCGTTCAGCGTGATTTCGGCCTCTTTCAGGGTTGCCGAACTCACCACGATGACCGGGCGGGGAAACTGAGCCATAATGCGGCGCAGCGTCTCCAACCCGTCTATACCCGGCATCTGCATGTCGAGAGTCACCACGTCGGGATCGAGGCTGGCCACTTTTTGCAAGCCCTCAGCACCGCCACTCGCCGTGCCAACTACCCAGAGTCCGGGATCGGAGGCGACCATACGAGAAAGCGCCGTGCGCATAAATGCGCTGTCGTCGACAATAAGCACTCGTATCTGGGACTTTTCCACCTCGCCGTTCATGTGCGGTAAATCGCCTGTACAACGTTGTGCACCTCGTCCATGTAGGAATCCAGTTCGAAGGTGAGCCGGGCCCAGTCAAAATCTTTTAGCGAAGGTGAACTTCTTGTGAGGATGGAGAACCCTGCGTCATTGAACAGATTCACTTGTTGTTGCTCGAGATAGCCGTAATTTAGACCGCTCATGCGGCAGAGCAAGTCGGCGACGTGCACCAGAGCCACTAGCTCAGGGTTCCGAGACGCTTTCTCGGGCGAGTGATGAAAGGACACAACTTCAATCAGGCTGGCGGCGAGATCCCAACGTTCCGCCAGAAGGCGCCCGCTTTCGGAGTGGGTAAACCCGAGCGATTGCTCCTCACCCTCATGCAGCGGAATCCCTTCGGCTTTGGCGATCTCAAAGGCCGCGCGGAATTCCTGGGGCAGAACCCAAAGGTTGACGATGATTCCAAGATCGTGAAGCAAGCCCGCGAGATACGCATTTCCGGGATCGCTTAACTTGAGCTTGCGTGCGAGATGGCGGCAAACAAGGGCGCATCCTAGCGAGTGCTCCCAGAAAACCACCGGATCGAGTTTCTTCTTGTCGGTCGGAAGCAGGTTGAGCACCCCGCATGACATGGCGATATCGCTAAGGTGATGGAAGCCCAGACTGACTACCGCGCCGCGCAGCGTTTCCACCCGCTGCCACCGGCCGAAAAGCGGAGAGTTCGCCATTTGCAGACACTGCGCTGCCAGTGACTTGTCCTGCGCCAGAAGGTCCGTGACCTCTTGTACGTCGACTTGCCCGACCGGTTGCTGCAAGTGGTGCAGCAAAGGAACAAGGACGGCGGGAATGGTTGGCATCTGCCGCAGTCCTTCCAGGCGTTGCAACAAAATCTGCTTGGTTGCGGGTGCGTTCATCGCGCCGTTCTCCTCTCCGCACAGTTTCCTTTCACGTAGGCCGTAGTTCCGGGTAGGTGAACCAGCTGGAAGTCATCGTTGACGCCGAAAAGCGATTCCGACTGTCCGAGAAAGAGGTATCCGTGAGGTAGAAGATTGGCCAAAAAATGCTGGACTACGCGGCTCTTCGATGTCAGATCGAAGTAGATGAGCACGTTGCAGCAGAACACGGCGTCCATACTCTTCATGAAGGTCATGCGTGAATCGTCCGACAGGTTAAGGCGAACGAAATTGACATTGGCTCGGACCCGGTTACACACCTGAAGTTGATCGCCGTACGGAAGAAAGTACCGTTCCTTGTAGCTGGGCTGGAGGTTGCGCGTGCTGTGATTGCCGTAGACGGCCAGTTTCGCGTGCGCGAGGGAGCGCTCGTTCAGATCGGTGGCGATAATCTCAATACTCCAATCCTTGAGCCGCTCGGCTGCCTCCTCCAGCAACAACATCCGAAGTGTGTAGGGTTCTTCTCCAGTGGAGCAGCCGGCACTCCAGATGCGCAGGCGGCGAATGGGAAGATCGGATTTCGCCTCGATAATCTTCGGAATCACAACTCGCCGGAAAGCATCCAGTTGCGCCTGATTGCGGAAGAAGCAGGTTTCTCCGATGGTAATTTCGTTCAGCAAAGCGGTTAGTTCTGCCTGCCGAATAGGACGAATTGTGAGGCACTCGAAATATTCCCGCAGAGTGCCTGCCTTGACCTCCGTCATACGGCGTCGGCAGCGATCTTGCAGCAGGCTGAGCTTGTTATCCGGGTGAAATATTCCTGCGACCCGGTAGATCAGGTCGCGAATGGAAACCAGATCAGGTTCAGGAGCGCCTTGCGTACGGAGCGCAGGTTGCGGCGAGGGCGCTGTCGTCAAGAGAGTACCTTTCAGATCGCTGGCCTGGTCGCGCCCTCCGGATTAAGCCAAACAAACACACAAATGCGTTGCTACGTCGGACACGCGCCATCCATGAACTCCATCGGCAGAAGGCGGTCATACTTTACATATGGCCGGCGATCGACAAGAACGAATCAAGCCTGCCATAGGATTAGGTTTGCCAACTGGAATGAATACGCGGTCAAGGCAACGATGGGGATGGCTTGGTCGTAGTGTCCGGCCGAGGTGTCAAAAAAACTTCCGAGGCTTTCGTGGCCAGAATCACGATATCTACCCGCCGATTCTGTGCGCGGCCGTTAGCCGTAAGATTGCTCGCGACGGGGTGATACTCCGCATAGCCAGTGGCGGAGAGCCTTTCCGGCGCGAAGCGATGGTTAATGATCAGGAAACGAACCACTTCGGTGGACCGAGCCGTTGAGAGTTCCCAATTAGAAGCGATTTGGGGGGTGTGAATCGGCTGGTTGTCGGTATGTCCTTCAATGCGCAGCCGGCAGGTACGCACGGCCAGGATTGAAGAGATCCTGTCGAGGGCTGGCAATGACTCCGGCTTGATGGTTGTGGAACCGCTGTTGAAGAAACCGAATTCTTTCAAACTCACAACCAGGCCCTCGGTCTCGCGATGCAGCGCCACCTGGTTCCACGAGATCTCATTGCGCAAGGCCTCTTGCAGTTCGCTCTGCAACGTATTCAGGTCGATCTGTTCGGGGGAAGTCGTTGGAGCCTCTGGAGGCGAAGCCGTGCTCCCCGTTTCAGTTTTGTTCTTCATTTGCTCAATGGCCTGCACTGTGCTAAAGGGCATCGGCTTGTTGCTATCAAGCGGAATCTGCGTGGTAGCCGCCGGGAACACACCCATCTCTTGAAATGCAACCTGGATGCTCATCGCCACTCGACCGGCTTTCCGTTTGTCCACCTGCGAGGAAGCGTAGAGAACTACAAAAAACGCGAAAAGCAGCGTGATGAAGTCGGCATAAGAGACCAGCCAGCGTTCATGGTTCGAGTGAGGACGATGGCGCTTGCGGCGGCTCATTTTCCCGCCTCTTCTTCGTCCGGGGATTGGTTCGACTCAACTAAAAACCCTAGAAGCTTGGTCTCTAACATTCGAGGGTTCATGCCTTCCAGAATGGAGGCCACACCTTCGAGGGTCATCTCCCGCATGACCTGCTCTTCACGAATGCGCAGCTTCATCTTTCCCGCAATCGGTAGATAAAGAAGATTCGCGGAAGCCACGCCGTAGATCGTCGCCACGAATGCAACCGCAATTCCTTTCCCGACTTCGTCGATCTTATCCAGATGCTGCATGACTTGAATCAGCCCAAGCACTGCTCCAATGATGCCCACAGTAGGAGCGAAACCGCCCGCCGACTCGAATACCTGCGGTACCTGTTCCTCGTACTCGGCCTGATTGTCGAGCTCCAGCTCCATAATCTTGCGCAGCTCTTGAGGTTCCGTGCCGTCCACGGCCAACATTAAGGACCGCTGCAGGAATGGATCTTCTATCTCCGGCAACGCGGCATCGAGCGATACGATACCGTCGCGGCGCGCTTTTTGCGCAAACTGCACCAACTCACGAATCATGTCCTCCTGATTGCGTTCAGGATTAACGAAGACTGTGCTGAGCTGGCGGAAAGCAAGAATAATGATGGGCAACGGGAATTGCAGCAACACCGCTCCGAGAGTGCCGCCAAATACGATCATGGCCGCAGTCGGCTGCAGGACTTGCCCAACGTTGCCGCCTTCGAGTAGCAAGCCCAGAAGAATTCCGCCGAGAGCCAGAACTATCCCGCCAAGGCTTGCCTTGTCGATGCTCACTTCGCGGGCTCCGTTTTGCCGGCATCGGAAGTTTGCCCGGGAAGCAGAGTGTGCGAAGCGGAACTATCCCAGGCAAACGTCAACCCCTGCAAAACCGAACGCCGAAACTCAATGAGCCGGGCCAGAACTTCCTTCGGACTCTCACGCACGACGAGTTTCTCTCCAGTGACCAGCGTGATCAGGGTATCGGGAGACTGCTCGATGAATTTGATGAGGTCGGAGTTTACGGTCAGGATCTGGTTGTTGAGACGCGTGAGCCGGATCATTTTCTCCCCTGTCTTCGCGCGAGTCAGATTCTGTGGAGACGCACAGGTTTCTAAGGGGATGTATCGGCGATGGGGAGTTGAGAATTACGATGATGCGCACAATCGCTTCGTTACCGAGGGTCTAAGCCCGACAGATACTAGCCACGAGCACCGGTACTAAAGCGGGAACGAGGATTGCCGATGGAGACAAAGACAAGCGATTCGGGTTCCGTAAGCATGAAGTGGAACGGGAACTCAGCAGAGATTCACCGGCTGAGGAGACGGTCCAAAGTGGCCGGGACCAACTCAACAAAGGAGTAACACAATGCCTATCGGAATTCTGAACAATATCCCCTCGCTGGCGGCGGAAAATCAACTGACACTCACGGCCAGCGCCTTGAGCAATACCCTGCAGCAATTGTCCTCTGGCTCGCGCATCAACAGCGGAGCAGACGATCCAGCCGGCCTCTCGATTGCGAACGGATTGCAGGCCAATATCAGCGCCCTTACACAATCCGTGGCGAACGCCAATAATGGCGTCGGCGAGTTGCAACTGGCCGATGGCGCGCTCGCGCAGGTCACCAACCTGCTGAACACCGCGGTCACACTGGCCACGGAATCGGCCACGGGCACAGTTTCCAACGGACAGCGCACCGCCATCCAAGCGCAATACGCTTCGATCCTGGCGGAAATCAACCGCATCGGTACCGCGACTACTTACAATGGTCAGGCCGTCTTTCAAAGCGGCACGTCAACCAACCTCAATGCCGTTGTCAGCGGAAATAACGCGACCACCGCCCCGCTGACGGCACTAACCCCTCTGACAACAGGCGATACGACTACTGTCTCTGCGGGGGGAGTTACCTTCACTTATACGGCCGGATCCACGAACACGGCCGACCCCAACACCGTAACCGGCAGTTCCACGGGGCTTGGGGGAGGTACAGCACTGGGCCAGGGTGCTACTCTGACGCTGACCAGAGCGAGCGGAACCTCAACCTACGCAGTGGGCGCTGGCGGAGCGACCGTGCAACAACTGTTAAACGCCATCAATACAGGGACCGTCGCTACGGGCGTCAATATTACGATCGCGGGTACTGACACTTCGCACGCCAATTACACCGCGACCCTCAACCCGGCGGGCAGCCTGCAGATCACCGATCTAAACAACAACAATGATCTCGCGGCTACCCTGACAGGCCAGACCACGGGCAGCACAACCCAGTTCTCCACCACCGGACAGAACTTCTCAACGACTACTGCATTGGCCGCGAACGAAGTCATAACGGTAGCTCGGACCGGCCAAACTGCAACCTACACGGTGGGAGCGCTCGGATCGACCATTGGTCAGTTGATTACCGCCGTTAATTCGGGGCAGAACCAGAGCAACGGCTCAGGACAGACCATTACACTCGCGGCGACGGCCGGTACACTTGGAGTAGCCAGCGCCAATCTGAACGCTGCCATCTCGAACGGGAACCTGGTGTTCACCGATACGAGCGCGCTCGGTGGTTTGGCCGTTTCCGAATCGACCGGCAGTGCGGTCAATACCTCCGTGCTAGCCGGCACCGCCTTCGCCGGTGGCACCGGTACCGCCCTTAACGCGGGTTATGCCCTTACCTTAACCAGGGGCGGCCTTAACACGACCTACACAGTGAACGCTGGCGGCACCGCAACTGCCCAGGCGTTGATCCAAGCCATCAATAGCGGTGTTTCAACGACCGGCGTGGGTGGCGTCACAATCGGCGGGGCCGGTTCGGCCGCCGGGTTCTCCGCTTCCATCGATGCAAACAATAAACTAAACATTACGGACACTACGTATAACGCCGGCGGTTTGACCGCGGTGGAGAGTGGCCTCTTTGCGCAAAACGAAGTGGCTACTACCTCAACAACCGCCCTACTTGGTGCGACTGCACTGACTCACGGTGAAGCAATTACCCTGACCCGGGCAAACGGCTCGACCGTTACTTACACCAGTCTCAACCAGGCAGGCTCAACGATCACTGCCCTGGCAGCTGTCATAGCGTCCGGCACTACCACCGCAAACTTTTCCGTCACCAATTCCGGCGCCGCCGGCAACCTGGGCCTGACGGCGGCAATCGCCGCAGTGAATGGCACCAATCAGCTCGTAATCACCGATGCAGGCGGAGGCGTGCTGACCGCTACGCAATCTTCCACCGGCGCCAGCGGGTTGGACAATGGCCTGACGGCAACCAATGTCGCTCTGGGGCCGGCTTACACCGCTAACGGTGGCAATACCGCAGGCGTCTTTGCCAATACGAATAAGCAGTTTGCCTTTGCCGCGAATGCGAATCCTACAGCCGGCACCTTTACGGCCGGCACCACGACGCCAGCCACAGTGCAGCAACTGCTCAATGCGATTAACAACGACACCACGGTAGGCGCGAAAGCGGCACTGATCAATGGCGTGCTGCAAATCAGCGATCCGCAGAATCGCAATAACCTTACCGTAACCACCACCGACCCGCTGCTGGGTGCAGCTGTTTCGGGCGCTCCCACGACCTTGGTCAATGCGACCACGGCCGCGGCTGCCACCACCAACCTCAATGAACTCGCCGGCAACGCCGGAACCACAGGCGTGCCGATCACGACGCAAACCATTCTAAGCGGGGTTACCCAATTCACGGCCGGGGGCAAGACCTTCACCTTCACTGCCAACGCGACCAACGGCACGACTGTGGGAGCTCTGCTCAATGCCATCAACGGTCCCGGCGACGCGGCCGGCCTACGTGCCTATCTGGGCACCGCCGGAAGCGGCACGGCGACCCAGTTGATCGTGACCGATCCCAACAACAACAACAACGTCGCGGTGGGTGCGAGTAATACCGAGACGGCACTGGGAACCTACACCAACCCTGCAACGGCAGGTGTAACGGCCACCAACATTTTCCTGAGTGACTCGACCGCCATCGGATCGAGCCAAATCGGAGTCACCATTGGCGGCTTGTCGACGGCTGCTATCACCAACGGCAGCGGCGCCCAGGCGGTGAACCTGGCAAGCACGGACCTGTCCACTCAGGGCGACGCGCAAACCGCGCTGACTGCACTCAACGCGGCTATCACCAACATTGCCAGCGTTCGCGGCACATTAGGCGCGAGCGTCAACCGGCTCACCGCAGCCAGCAACGTCCTGAACAGCCAGGTGCAGAACCTGACTTCGGCGGAAAATACCATCACCGCAGCCGACATTCCGGCCGCAGTGGCGAACCTTACTAAACTTTCCATCCTGGAACAGACCGGCATTTCCGCTCTGGCTCAGGCCAACCAGCAACAGCAACTCGTACTCAAGCTGTTGCAATAGGCTCGTCTCGGTAGGGGCAGGCGAACCTGCCTGCCCCTTACCGATCTCCTCTTCTCCCAGTGTTCAAAATCTGTGGTAGCTCGTTATGAGCGTAAGCCCCACAGCCACGTTTCCCCCTCCGACTGATTCTCAAATCGGTCCGGGAAAGGTGCGCGAGGCGCCCCCGCAAACGTTTCCACCTTCGGGAAATGCCTCGGCTGGGGAAGGTGAGCATCCCCAAAGTGCACCGGCCGTGCTCGCCGACCCGCAGGATGAAGTCAAATTGCAGTGGGATACTTCGGACCGGATCGAGGTTTACCAGTTCGTGAACCAGCAAGGCAGCCTCATTGTGCAAGTGCCGAGCGAGCAAATGCTCAGCATCGCCCGCGAGATTTCTACGGCGCTGGCCCAGGAGGCCACGCCCAAAGAACCGGTCGCAAACGAAGGAGGAAAAGCCAATGGGCATTAGTTTGAATCCCTCTACCATTCTGTCAGGGCAAGGCATTAATGTAAGTTCCATCGTCCAACAGATTATCTCTGCGCAGAGCGGCCAGCTCTCGGTGTGGCAGGCGCAACAGACAAGCTTTGCAAC
>JBAPOI010000677.1:0-35098 GCA_049279555.1 Candidatus Sulfotelmatobacter sp. | reverse complement strand
AAGCTGCGCAGTTCAAATTCCTGACATCACCCGAGAAGGAGTCAACATGCTTTATTGGACGCTGATGTTCCTGGTCATCGCACTCATCGCCGGAGTGCTGGGTTTTACCGGCGTGGCCGTTGCGGCCGCAGGCGTGGCAAAACTGCTGTTCGTTATTTTCCTCGTCCTGTTTGTGATTTCCCTTGCAACCCATCTCACACGCCGAGGGAGCGGCATATAAGTTTGAGAAGAAGTGGGCGCGTGGCTTTTCTTGGCGGAGAGTAGCGCAGCGTCCCAACCTTTGCAATCTGTTGCGGCAACTAACTTACAATTGCGATTAAATTCCAAAGTGTGGGGCGGCCTGCGCTTTTTTAGGAGGAACTTTTATGGCAGACGATATGGAAAAGAAAGGCCAGCAGGGCAATCAATATGGACAGGGTCAGCAGTCTGGTCAACCTGGACAACACAGTCAGCAAGGCGGACAGCCCCAACAGGGTGGTCAGTCCGGACAGAACCAGCCCAAGAAGAGTGGCCAGGGACAAAATGACACTCAGGAAGATGATCAGAATCGCGATCGTCAGCGCCGCGCTTCCTAGTCTGGCTAAGCGAACGGTATGGAAGTCCCGGCAATGCCGGGACTTCTTTTTTGAACGTGCGATTTTGCAGTCACGGGAGGCATCGTATGGCACCGAAGAAAAAACCGGTCAAGCAGGAACCGTTTCTGAATTCCGTAGCTCGCAAGTTGGGACACGCAGCTGGCACGCTGACGAAGGTGACACACGACCTTACAGACAACGTCACTACGCTAACGGAGAGCGTTGCGACAAAAGTGCAGGAAGTCACCAGTGCGAGCAGCGCGGAGCGGACTCCGACGCGGACCAAGCCAGCTAAGAAGACTAGGAAACGAGCCCATAGCGTTGCGGGCGCACGGAGCAAGAAAAGCCGATCCAGCGGCACCAAGCGTGCTGCAAAGACCACATCGCGGCGCGGATCACGCTAGGCCGGCGTTTTTTATTACTGTCCTTGGTTTAAATTTCGAGGTTTAAATTTCGAGCTTTATAATTTCGAGAGGTAGACCCTTCGCCTATGGGCAAAGGCACCAGTTCAACGCGCAATCCCCTCGCGAGTAGTCCTAGCGGCGGGGCGAAAATGGATCAAACCTTCCACAATTGCGCTAGAGCCCGAGCTGCATCCGACAAGGCGCGCTTTTCTACGTCAACAGAAATGCCCGCCCGTTGAACGATCGGGGTGCGATACTGCAGGCGCTTCTTCTGAGCGGCCTGATCTAAATCATGCAGTTCACAGACTGCGGTTTCAAATTCACGCCTCAAAGCATCCGGCGAGAGCGACTTGGTTGGTTCAATGCGGTGTCCTACGATCCTATATGCCATTTCGGGAGACTCGACTTTCTGTACCGTATGCAAGCACTCTAAGATGACCTTGAACTGCGCACCATACTGTCTTGCCCCTGCAAATCCGTGATAGTTTCCCTACTGCAATAGATTGCGAAATGTAAGAGTGCCCTAGTCAAAAGAAGCAATTAGAGACTAAAAAACGACGCCCACCAAGATGGGGCATTGGTGGGCGCGGGTTCTGAAATGTTGACAGTCGAAGCTAGCTAGCTTTTCGGCGCGAGGCCATGTCTTCGTTTTCTTTTTCTACGTCGTCGTCTACAACTACGGGGTCTTTCTCGCGTGTCGCATTCTTGTTAACAGCCTTTTCGCCCGCATCTTTCACATTGCCCCAGGCGTTCTGAACTTTGCCCTCGGCCTGCCTCATGGCTCCGTGGGCTTGCTTCTCTGTATCCCCGGTCCATTCGCCTGTTTGACGCTCGACGCGTCCGGCAACATCCTTGAGCTTTCCTGCCACTTGATCCTTATTCATGATTCCTCCTGAATTGGTTAATCTGCTTCAAGGCAACCGTGCCCCATTTCGATGATATTTGCGCGCCTGCTTTCGCTCGGGTTAGACGACCGGACTTCGGCCCTGGATCAGGCGGATCAAAATCGCAACAACAGCCAAGACGAGCAGAATGTGAATGAATCCACCCAGCGTGTACGAGCTGACCATGCCCAACAACCACAGAATCAAGAGCACGACGGCTATAGTCCACAACATAGGCACTCCTTTCCTGGAAGTTGTATGCCTTCCACCTAATCACTGCCCCACAGTCTATGGGCACTGAGTCGGCGGAGGTATCCAGCAAAGCCCCTATTCGGCGAGCGGTCACGCTCTATATTCGGCCGGGAACACGATTAAATTGGCAGAGAATGGCTATTCGTGAACACGGGTTGGAGATGGAACCTTAATAGACCTGCACGATTCCGTTGCGAACGGCGTATAGCGTAAGGTCTGCGACCGAATGCAGGTCGAGTTTGCGCATCAGGTTCGTTCGGTGAGTCTCCGCAGTCTTGACGCTGAGACTTAGAGCGATAGCAATTTCCTTCGTGGTCTTGCCTTCGGCAACAAGTTGAATCACTTCTCGTTCACGCGGAGTCAGAACCGGCTGATGATTGGAGGTTTCGTTTTCGCTGTGAGGGCGCAGGTATCCGTCGAGCATCATCTGCGCCACTTTCGACGTAAAGAAAGTCCGGCGGTTTTGCAGAGCTTCCACTGCGGCGATAAGATCTCGGCCCGCGTCGGATTTCAGCAGGAAGCCGCGTGCTCCTACCGCCAGCACTTCACGCACTACCTGCTCGGAATCGTGGATGGTCAGGATCAGGATGCGAGCATCTGGCATGGTAGCCAGGATTTGTCGTGAGGCATCGAGCCCGTTGAGGTTCGGCATCCCGATATCCAGCAATAGGACGTCAGGCTTCAGCGTGGCCGCAGTGGCCACAGCTTCGCGACCGTCGCTCGCCTCACCACAAACCTCCCACCCGGCATGGCTTTCGAGTATGGCGCGAATGCCCTTCCTGGCTACTTCGTGATCATCAGCGACAAGGATTCGAAGTACGCTCAAGCTTGCACCTTCCCGCACACAGGATCGAACTTCCGGATTGAGAACTCCGGATGCAACTTCGTATCTGAGGATAGTTGCGCCACCACAAGCGCAGGGTTGTAACAAATAGCGCGGCCCCTCGGCGCAGCTAACACGATTGTTAGCACGGAAACTGCCAAATCCAGACCCATTGATTTCAGTGGCCTCGTGGAGATTGTTACAGAGAAGTGTAGGTAAGTTTTTCGCGGAAAACCCTGAGCCCGGCCGTCAATTTTATTGGTTTTCTCTCGGGTATTTACTGTAGATAAATCAAAATATTGACTCGCTCTTCAGCCCTAAACATTGCATCCAAATGGCCTACGGAGGATTGTTGCTCATGCGCCCGGCCGCTTCCTGGTATCCCATAAGAATCCCATCAGCTCTTCTCGTCGCCATACTGGTTTCTGGAGCATCCGCTCAAACGCCGGCTCCGTCGTCCCCAACGGTGTCGAGTAATCCTGGTGAGCAGCAAACACCCGCGAGCTCCACCGATTCGCAAACGTCCATTCCCGGCCAGCAGCCGACGGCGCAACCGGGCTCGAACGATGACAGCATGTTTGTTTTTAAAAAACAGGTAGAAGAGGTCGTACTGCACGCTAGCGTCGTCGACGGCAACATGCATTTAGTTACTGGGCTGGACCGCGGCGCCTTTACCGTTCTCGAGGATGGAAAGCCGCAGACGATTACGTCTTTCCGCCGCGAGGATGTCCCGGTTGCCATTGGTATCGTAGTCGACAACTCAGGCTCGATGCGCGATAAGCGAAGCCAGGTGAACCAAGCAGTTCTAAATCTCATACGAGCCAGCAATCCGCGAGATGAGGTCTTCGTGGTCAACTTCAGTCAGAATTACTATCTGGACCAGGACTTCACGTCCGACGCAAACTTGTTGCAAACCGCTTTGCATCAAGTATCCTCGGCAGGCAGCACCGCGCTCTATGACGCGATCGTCGCGTCGGCGGTGCATCTCAAAAACAATCCGCACCTCGAAAAAAAAGTCCTGCTGGTTATCACCGATGGGCAAGACAATATGAGTCAGGAAACTCTTGAGGAAGCTTCTCGCAGACTCAAGCAGGCCAACGGACCGACGATCTATGCGGTTGGCTTGCTGGGCAGCGGATTACAGAGAAAGGGACGCGAAGCTCTGCAGGATCTGGCGGAAGGCACAGGCGGGGTAGCTTACTTTCCCGAGAGTCTCAATCAGGTGGATAACATTACTCGGACTGTCGCACACGATATCCGCAGCCAGTACATGATCGCATACAAGCCGCGGAATCAGAATGCAAGGCCGGGATACCAATCGGTGCGGATAGAAGCGACTGCGCCCGGATACGGTAAGCTTACGGTTCGCACTCGTACGGGATACTACCCGCCCGACTCGGCCCGCTGAATAAGAAATTGAAGTTAGACAACGGTAGTTTCTGTTGTGTTTCGCAGCTGAGGCGGCATCTGGATCTGGATGATGTTGTTCTTGATCGCATAAACCACCAGATCACGGATGGAGTGCAGGCTGAGCTTCCGCATGATGTTGCTGCGATGAGTTTCGACCGTCTTCGTACTCAGGTTCAAGAGCGAAGCCACTTCCTTGGAGCTTTTCCCTTCCGCCAGAAGTTGAGTAACCTCGCGCTCCCGCACCGTTAGAGTCGGCAGGTTCGGAGGTTCGTTCCGTGAAATGGCGTGTCCCTTTTCCAGGAAACCCGCCAGCACAAGGTCGTTCACTCGCGGCGTAAAGAACATTCTCTTGCTCTGTAATGCCTCAACCGCTGAAACCAAGTCACGAGCGGCATCGGACTTAAGAACGAAACCTCGCGCTCCCGCGTCGAGCGCCTCGCGAATGACCTGATCACTGTCGGTAATGGTAAGAACAATGACCTTAAAGTGAGGATCGTACTGCAGCAGTTGTCGAGTGGTATCTAAGCCGTTGAGGTGCGGCATGCCAATGTCGACGATCACGACATCAGGCTTCAACTGCTTCGCCATTTCGATCGCCTCGCGGCCGTCGGATGCCTCGCCGCAAACTTCCCAGCCCTCGTGCTTCTGCAAAAGCGCACACAAGCCTCGACGCACAATCTCATGATCGTCGGCTAACAAGATTCGTAATTTCATGGCATCCTCCCGTGCAGTCCTGGCAGATAGTTGGAACTGGAATTCTTTTTGCCTGAAATTCAACACGAAGCTTACGGACTTCGCGTCAGTGCCGTAAAAACTTTATGCTGACTTACGGCCTCTACCGCCTCCAACAAATCGCGGGCGGCATTTGACTTCACCACATATCCCCTGGCTCCCGCGTCCAACGCCTCCCGCATCATTTGCGGCGAGTCATGTTGCGTAACGAACAATACTTCAGGATTGGACTTCTTTTTCCGCTGAATCATCCGGCATGCCTCCAGCCCATTCATCAGAGGCATGGTGACATCGAGTACCACAACATCCGGCTGTAAGTTTTCGATCTTGTCCAGGGCTTCGATTCCATCCGAAGCTTCACCCACCACTTCCCAGCCAGACCTACCCTCCAGCAAAGTTCGCAGTCCTTGTCTCACGACAGGATGATCATCCACCAGCAGTATGCGGACTGGCATAAGATTTCGCGGCTCTATGAGGGCAGCTTGGTGAGACAACTGTACACCACTCTCCGGCTTCGCTTTTGGTTCTACAGGCATCCCGCCCCTGACCGGAGGAGTCTACCCCTCTTCGGGCCTGAAACATACCACCAGGCGGATCACGGGTAACTTAACATGCCATTTTGCTATACCGTATACAGGAAATCCTGTATTTTCTGATATTTCGAAGTTTCTCTTATGAATAACTGATTTCGGAACTCATTGTCGGGAAATAAGTTCCAGCATGCAATAGCGCGTCCACTGCCTCCACGATCGAGCTCACATCCGACTTCGCGCAGGCACCCCGGATCCCCACCCGCCGAGCCTCCTCGGCCAGTTGCTTCGACAGATGAATGGTAATCATCAGGATCGGGATTTCGGGGAAAAATCTCGTCAGCTGACGCGCCACGTCAAGTCCGTTCAGATCCGGCATTTGAAAATCCAGCAGGATCATGTCAGGCGGATTCTTTTCGACCCGCTCCAAGGCTTCTTTTCCAGTCCGAGCCTCGCCGCAGACCTGCCACGCGCTCTGTTGCTCAAGCAATGCCCGAAGATAGTGCCGAACCGCCGGATTGTCATCAACCACAAGAATTCGAACCAAGCGGCACTTCCTCTCTTGACCCTAATATCGGCTCTTCACTTGAACTTACATTTTGTTACATTTCCGTCCCTTACCCAACATAGGAGTTCCGGACGGTGGCTCACAATACCCTGAAAGCCTGAGAATTGAGGTGAGTAATCACCAGACTCCCTTATCGCTGCCTGTGAGCTTAAATTCGAGCACCGCTGCGGCAGCCAAGCCCGGTAGCAAGCTAAGGCGCAACATGTTTTGTAGCTCACCATTCAACAAGAGCCTCTTCCATTCGGACGTATAGAAACTTGCGGCGTGTGGGAAGATCGGAATACGCAAGAACTTCCGTCTAAATTGAATCTCAGAGTTGCCGAATCGTGAAGCTGCCGTGATCCGCGACGGCAACGGAAGTTCCTCTGCGCCATAAGATTGAACATAACCCGAGACGGTCACCAGATAGCTTGCCAGGCCATCCCAGAGACCGGCAGACCGAGCCAGCTTTTGAAGATAGATATAGTCGACGCTTCCGCTGCTCAGAAGCCGCGCGGTATCCGCGATGTCACACAGCCTGAGGTAAAAATGGCGGTACATCCGCTGCAGCGTGCTGATGATCAGTCGATCCTCCGCTGCGGGCACGCGAAGGGTGTGGGCTCCGAATTGTGCACTGCTAGCCCGCGATACCAAAGAATTCGTGATTGCAACTTGCTCCCCTGTCTGGCCCAATCGTCCCACGTGCACTTCCACCAGTTCGGGCAAGCCGGGAACAATAAAATTCCACTTGTCCGCCAGCCGGTCACCCCAGCTTCGTTCCGCGGGCTGAGCCTTGAATCGCTCGCGCATGATGATGACAATGTCGGCGCTCTCCGCGTTCGAATAAAGATCCAAGTCGCTGCCGAGGTCAGGCCAGTGATCGAGCGACTTGATTACGACGACGTCGCCAACCCTTCCCAAAGCTTCACAAATCGGAGACAGGAAAGAGAGAGCGTGGTCGATGCGAGCTTGCTCTTTCACAATCGCATGATCCACCCATTCTGCCTTATCACTTCCGTCGCCCACCAGAAGGCGGCGCAACTCAAGGAACGTTCGCATGATCACGTGATGCGACGACGCAAGCCCCCAAAGCTCGCCGAAGTCAGGGCGGACAAATCCCGCTAAAGCGTCTCTGAAATTTTGTGGGGTAACACTACTGCTGGACCGATCGGGAGTTTTGTTCGAGTCTCCAAACAGCAGGCCAGAGAGAAGCGTGAGGCAACGTGTGGCGTTTTTCATTACGCAATCCATTATTATTTTTTATCGATCCGCTAAATACCGCTTGTTGCCTTGCAAATCCTCGCCTGACGTGCAAAGCGGTAACTAGCCTATTTTCGATGAGGAAAATGACTCTTGGGTTGTCGCATGAAGGATTTGCTACTCTGACCGGAGTCAGCGGGACGCGGCAGCCGGCGCGGTGTTCGCATCTTTTCCACAATCGACGGTGGTGCGGCGCTCGATGGCAGTTCCCTCTTCGTAGTCGTTCCAGGTCTCTAGCAACAGAAACGGAGGCGGGGCCGAGCTGTCGTAATAGCGCTGATAAAAAGTGAGCGTTTCGTCAAAAGTCTTCCCGCAGGCGCTTTGGATGTGCCGATTAAGGCCCCATTTTGCCGCAGAATCATCGAAGCCCGGCCAAGCTCCTCCGATCACAATCTTGTCGGGATGACTGTCTTTCATAGTCTTGTAGAAACTTTTGAGATATTCCTCGCCCCAGTTGCTGCCGTCCGCGGCCCATCCACCAGGCCCCGGCTGAACCCACGCGTAAGAGCCCCCGAAATCGTTTGCATATTGGGGGGTCGGCTGGTCCTTATAAATCAAGAGCGGAGCCGCCGCCCAACCGCTGAAACTCTCCCGCACTCGATTCCAATCGACGTGCCCGCTCTTGGGAAATATGAACAGCATCGGTCGGCCGTCGTAAGTCAAGTAAGCGTCATGGTACTTGGCCGATGGGCCGATGTATGCCTTGTAGGCTTTGTCGAAGGCGGCTATTGCCGCGTCAGTCGCCTGCACATCTTGATCTTCCGACTCGTTGTACAGAAGAGCGACCTTGAAGTGAGTTTCGCTGGCAGCTTGCTGCAGCAGCCCGAAATTGTGATCCGAGTAAGGCTTGCTCTCACCATACCAATCGACCACAAAGGCGGAGATGCCCATCCCGCGCGCCTTCTGAATTTGCTTATGAAGAATCGTGCTGTCGTCGCTGGAATAACCCACATCGATGTGGCTGTGATCGCCGAACCATGGCATGTAAACCGCAAGAAGTTTCGGAGAGAGCGCAGGCCCTTGCCCGTCCTGCAGCACAGAGTGATGCATGGCCGGGGAGGCGCATCCTCCGACCATCACAACCCACGCAATCGCGAAACTAAGAAGCAACTTCGACAAAGCTCGCTCCAGTTCTAATTTCTAATCTGTGTGTTTTTCGGGACTTCTGCCTGTCATTAAGATGCGGTGGGGACGACTGCGGTTGGCATTCTTCGACGGCCTGTTGAAAGATAAGAAGAGCCTGCGAAAGCTTTGAAGAACAAGGAGTTCCACGGCCAAAGAGTGGCCTTCTTAGAACTCAGGCACGGCCTGCAATTGGCGAATCACCCAGCGGTCCGCAGCTGGAGTCATGAGCACCACGTAGTGAACCACGGTATGCTCGTCATGGATCACTTTCCCTCCATCAGAAACCTGGAGCTGGTACTCCGCAGTATCGTGCAACTCCATCACATCGCCCTCAGGAGCATAAAACACCGCTTCCATATGATGCGTCTGGTCGAGGTATTTTTGACTTAGCCCCGACTGCTGCTGGCTCACGACAGTCTGCTTCAGCCAGTGTTTTGCATCACCAGCAAAAGGACCCTCCAGAGGGTCTAGGGTGTTGAACTCGAGTGCCTGGGCAATACTCGTCCACGCGAACCGATAGTCCCGGAGGATTGCCCTCTCAGTTAATTCCTCGACCGTGCGAGGACTTGCTTTCTTGAAATCGAGTTGTACCTGAACCGCTAAATCTGCACCATGCAAATTTAGCAACACGGCGAAGCAAAGAGCAAACACGGCGACGCTGCACGCACTCTGCAATCGCGCGAGACCGTTGGAGAAATGCATCACGGTTGTGCCCCCACGCGCACTTCGTTGCCCATCACTACACCGGAGGCGGCTGATATCGAGGCCGCGCCAGAAGCCAGCATCTGCGCCTGCGCGATTCCACGTTTGATGGGCGCATCTACCGAGCTTTTTCCATTCGCGGTGGTGGCAGTGAAGGTCACGATCGTTCCATCGGGCACCGAATTCCCCGCACAGTCGCGAACTGGCTCGGTTTGCACGGTAATTCCAACCTTCGTTCGTTGACCAGTGATATGCAGGTTGCACGGATCCGACGCGACTTGTTGCACGGCACGGCGGGCGGAAAGGTCATCGACGGAAGCCACCACCTGCAGCAAGCCAGCAGACTTGCCGGATAAAGCACGGAACCAAGCTGCTCCATTTTGGGTGGGCACTTGCCTCGACAACAATGAAGCGTTCCCGGCATTGAGTTGAAAGTTGATGGTAAGTGGACGGAGCACCAGGTTGTGAAATTGGTCGAACGGAAGCGCGACCCCGCTTACAGCGTCACTCTGCGCTACCGGAACGCGCGACGGGTGAACCAGAAAAGTCAAACTCGCAGGCTTGGCGGCGCTTACATAAAAGCCAGCACTTCGGCATATGGACGAGCATACGATTGCTAGATAATCGCCCGCTGTTCGCGTGTCTTGAGCTTGCAGGTGAACGCTCTCGCCGAGATTTACCTCGCTTTTGCGCGAGACTCCTGGTCCGATCAAATAGAAGGTTGCTTTGCCGCTTCCCGTAGTCGAAATGTCCGCTTTATCTCCTGCGCTAATGCCAGCCAGAACCTGGAAATCCTGCGCGCGACAAAATCCGACCAGGCACACAACTCCCAGCGAAACCCATGCGCAGACTCGAACGAAGCGATTCATCCTACGACCTGCCCAGACTGTACTGGTTGACCACAACGTGGAAGTTCTGCACCTTGCCCGCCAGAGACCGTGGAATCTCCACAGCAAACGGTTCCGAGGATTGCGGCAGCAGAGCGCGATCCACATAGCCATCCGCGACCCATATTACCTTTCCGTTATTGTCGTAAAAGCTCGCGACCACGTGGGGAATGTTGACGGTCTGGCCGCTTTCATTCAGCAGTTCGCCGTGAAGAATGCTTTTCCCTTGAATGTCAGACTCAATTTTTTGGTTCATCACGCCAATCACCGGGTCGGCGGAAGCGGGAACCAGCGTCGCTTTCACGTCCATGCGAACGTTCTTCACGCTCTTCAGGCTGATGCTCGGAAAATCAATCCGATAGGGCGTAACCTGCTTGGGCAAAAGAATATGCGCGATCTTGTCGAAACTATTCTCCTGGTCGATCGCATTGCCGGCTCCATCAACCAGCGTGGCATTTACATTCACGAAGGCAGGAATCGTATCTTCGTTCACGACTTCCCCCATCACAACCGCACCTTCTGCCGAGTCGACGGCGTTCATGGAGATGATCCGCACGTGCGGCGCATCAACGTTTTTCGATCCCCACTCGTCCGCGGCACCGCCAGTGACCAGGTCCCAACGCAAATATGTAACGGGAACCACCTGCGCGGGAACCGAAGGCACCTGCACCTTGGGCCAAACCGTCTTCCAAACATCGCCATCTTTGATCAGGTGGAAATCGCGTACGTCTTCGATGGGGCCAACCGGAGTAGTCCAGTGGAGGCGCACTCGCATTTGAGCTTCGTCGTTGGTGATATGCATGGGCCGCGAGTCAAAACCTTCCAGACTCGAAAATGACCGAAGGCCACCGTTGGAACCGATCCAGTCTTGAATGAAGGAGGATTCGTCGACATCGCTCGTCTTCGAAACATCGGCATAAGCCCGATCCCAATTGCGCCGCTGTGCGTCGGCAAGAAGGTTCGCCAGCGCCTGCTCGGGACTGTTGGCCTTTGGTGTCAAACCGTACATTGCCGAGCCGGCAGCGATTCCCACAGTACCGCCCGCGTGTCCAGTCCAGACGAGACCGGCCACCATCAACAGCACGGTCAGCACGATGAGAGTGAGTGGAAGCGCAAATTTCATTCGATGCCTCAGGCCACGTAGTGTTCTTCAGGTTGTCCGGCGCGAACTGCAATCCCCAGACCTGCCGGTACGCGGCGCTCTCCCGGCAGTAGAAGTTCGAGAAAGATCGCGAAAAAACTCACGCCGATCGGCAAGATCCCCCACAACAATCCTTGCCAGGCCGGCGGTACGGCGTCGGACTCGATCTTGTGGGCAGGCGGAACGTCTTCCTCCGTCCACACCGTGATCTCTCCGTTATTGAAGGTTTCAATCTTTCGCCATCCGACAAAAGTCAGCAGCGGTTCATAGTAGGGATCATGCACAAAAATGTATTTCAAGCCGTATCGGCTCGAATGTTCGAGCATGGCTCGCAGCGAAGCCATTCCCGCAGAACCGTAGAACTTGGCATTGGTGAGCTGCGCCGCCCCGTAGTGCGTCATCTCAGGAAGCAGGCGCGCTGAGTTGTAATCTCCATCGACGCTACTAGCATTGGTATACGTCGATACCTTCGCCAGTTCGCTGCCAAAACCGAGCGTGATATAGCGATAGGCATCGTGGCCATCACGATTGAGGAAGGCGACTACCGGATCTACGTTGGTCAACCTTCCAGTGGGTCCTGTCGGCCTGTACGGGTTGGCGGAAAGCCAATAGAGAGCAGCGCCCAGCGTCGCGACCGACGCCAGCGACAGTCCCACGGCGGCTTTTGCTCGAAAGCGATCCAGCAACTCGACAGCGACCACGCCAACCAGCGGCATGGCCATGAGCGTTGCCCAGAACGTGAACCGCTCGAAGGTCAGAATCTCAAAAGCACGGCCCAGCAACCAACGCGGCAAGGGTGTCGTGCCGCCCAGTCCGAAAATAAATGTGAGCCAGAACCCAACCAGCAAAGGCCATACCCTTCGCGACGAAGCTCCTCGAAGCAGGATAAAAGGCAATGCCAGGATGAGCGCGCCGTAGGGAATCACGAAATAGTTAATGGCCGTCGTCGAGTTCAACAGAAAATTTGTGCGGCTATCGTGAGGAATTGGAATCTGGCGAATTGGATGCTGAATTAAAGCCAGCCAATATGGCAGCAGAACCAAACTAACACCGGCGCCAACCATAATCGCAAACGCCACAGCTCGCGACAACACGCCGCCCACAGAGGCTGCAACCCGTTCGTCGCGCGCGTCCAACAGCGCCGTCACCAGTACCGGACCTGCGAACAGCACCGCACCGAAGATTAGAGTCACATGGTGCGCAGCCGCGGCGGTCAAGCTGATTGCGATCCCTTTAATGAGAGCCCGGCCGGACGACTCCGTCATCCATTCATACAAATAAGGCAGCGCGTTGAAATACAAGGCCGCAGAAGCGACCGTTGCCAACTGTCCAGCTTGATATACCAAGAAGGCAAGGGCTCCGAGGAAGACGCTCCCCAGCGCGGCGTAGCTTGCAGATCGGTCGTCCACCCAAATTCGCGCAAAGCGGAACACGCCGATGGGCAACAACAGCACTGCAATCAACTGCACAAGCATGTAGCCCATGGTCAAGCCGACCGCGTTCGACAGCAGCGCAATCCACTGGTGCGTGAGAGGCGGATATGTTGTTTGCGAGAAACCTGCAAACCACTTCTCATTCCATGGATTAAACCAGTGATGCACGTAGTGCGATGCGAAAAACATATGAAAATTCGCATCGAATGACCCCGCCGGCAATTGCATAAGTAGCAACGGGCCGTGCACAGCCAGAGCCACCAGAACAATTGCGAGTATAGGAATTGGACGGGAGTAACTCGGGCCGGTGCTCACGTTGGGCGCTCCAAGGGTACGTATCCAGTTACGAAAAGCTTGGATTCCGAAAGGCGCTGCAGGGTTTACTGCGATCTGTATACCCTTCCTACATATTCTTCTGTACCGGTCCTGCTACGGCAAAAGCAGCCTTCCTCCGACCCGCGGCATCTGACTGTGACCGCAGAAGACTGTGAATGCGGGAGGTACACCCAAAGACTTGTATAAAAGCGTGGTGATTCAGTGAAAAGCCGATTTCCGCTCGCGAGCTTTTGCATTGTATTTCTTTGCGCTTGTGCCCTAGGTCAGACGTTTGACGTTAACGGTCAAAGCACGTCTCCGCCCGACGACAAACGCACAAGTGCGTCCGACGATAAAACTTCGCCAACGAGTCCTCCGAATCAGAACGACTCGAACCTCGGCTGGGGATCGAGCATCGATGTAGCTCGCCAAGCCCGTGCCGCCCAGGACGCACTGAAGAGAAACGACTACGCCGCCGCGGTTTCTTTCGCGGAACGCGCTGCGAAATCGGCGCCTCAGAATCCGGAATTGTGGTTCTTGCTGGGCTATTGCGCACGTCTGGAAGAACATTACCCGGCCGCGATCGACGCCTATAATCGCGGTCTTAAGATTCAGCCCAACTCGCTCCGCGGAATGGCCGGACTCGCGCAAACCTACGCGAAGATGGGCCGCGATGCCGACGCTGAGAAATTGCTGCAGAAAATTGTAGATGCGAATCCCAAGGATGCGAATAGCCTGCAACTCGCAGGCGAACTTCTTCTAACCTCCGATCCCAAACAGGCGCTCGAGTTGCTTCGCCGTGCGGATCAGCTTCAAGACTCTCCTCACACAGATTTGCTGATTGCGCACGCCTACGAACACCTCGGACAACGGGATGAGGCAAACCGTTATTTGAACCGTGCGCGGGCTCGAGGCCCGCAAGATCCCGAGGTCCTGCGCGCCGTCGCTGGACAATATCGCGATCAAGGCGAGTACGACCAGGCGATCTCCTCACTTCAGGCAATCCCTGGAAAGTCCATCGATGTTCAAGCCGAGTTGGCATATACGTATCAGCTCGCTGGAAAGCCGAACGAGGCGGCCAACATCTACACACGAATCGCGAAGAGTGCGAAAGGCAACATCGGGCTCGATCTCAGTGCGGCCCAGGCCTTGGTCGCTCTCGGCCAACCTGATGCTGCGCAGGGTTTCCTAGACCAGGCAAAGAAAATCGACAGCAATAACTATCGGCTTCACGCCATTCAAGGCTCGATTGCGGAGGGGGACGAGCGCATCGCTGATGCTCGCAACGAATACAACCTTGCGTTACACAGCCTACCGGAGCGTGTGCAAGAAGGACCGCTTTATCCGATCGAACTGCGGCTTAATTTGTATGAGCTCGATGTGCGCCAGGGCGACGACGCCGGCGCGAAACGGCAACTCGATGCGGCACTAGCGCAAATCAACCAGGTGAACGTCTCCGAATCTTCCCGCCCGGAAATGTTGAGGTTGCGCGCCGCCGTCGAAGCAGGCTCCGGCAACCTCGACGCCGCGAACAAGGATCTCCAAGAAGCGATGCGCCTCGCGCCGAACAATGTTAACTCGCTTTTGAATTACGCCAGTCTGCAATGGAAGCTCGGGCAAAAAGATGCGGCGCAGGATTCTTTTTCGAAAGTTCTTGGACTAGATCCTCGCAACCGGACCGCACTTTCGTCGCTCGGCTATCTCGCCCGCGATAAGGGTGACACGAAGCTTGCCGAGAACTATTTCACCAAGGCGACGGAGGCTCATCCCAAGGATTTCAGCCCTTATCTCGCGTTAGGAGACTTGCACGTCGCCGAAGGAAACTATCATCAGGCGGAGTCGGATTATGAAAATGCCTATCAGCGCATGCCTGGTAATTCGCTGGTCATCGCGGGAGGCGCCAATGCAGCCCTCGAATCGCACAACCCGGAACTGGCGAAGCGCTGGCTCGATCGCGCGAAAGGTGACATCGATGGAAGTCCGCAGGTGAACCGGGAGCGCGAGCGCTATCTCACGCTCACGGGTGATTACTCGGAATCGGCCAAGCTCGGCTACGCGGTGCTCAACCAGCTTCCGCATGATCGGGAAGGCGTGGTTTACCTGGCCTATGATCTCTATTATCTGGGCCACTATGAAGACGCTCTGGCGCTCGTGACTAAATACGATCCAATTCTTCCCGACGATAAAGATCTCCCTTTGATCGCCGGATACATCCATGCCCACGATGGGCACTCCCGCGAAGCCCTCAGCGATTTCAACCGAGCACTCGAACGCGATCCAAAGATGGCCACCGGTTACGTGGACCGCGGATTCGTCTTGAACGATCTCCGTGAAGCAGGCAAAGCGGCGCAGGATTTTCAGACTGCCATTCATTTGCAGCCTAACTACGGCGAGGCGCATCTCGGCTTGGCATATGCCGATCTACAGCTGCATCGTCCAAAACCTGCTCTTACGCAGCTGGACACCGTCCAGAGGCTGCTAGGTAAATCGCACACCTGGCACCTGGCTAGAGCCGAGGCATTCCGGCAAGAGCAGGATTATTCGCACTCCGAGGCCGAGTACCGTATTGCTCTACAGGAAAACCCAAACGAATTGTCGACACAGCTTGCCTATGCGGACACGCTTTATCGGCTGCGTCGCTTTCCCCAATCCATCGCCGCGCTGGAAGTGGCACAAAAGCTGTCGCCTACAGACCCGGCGGTCTACGCCCTGCGCGCACAAGTGCACGCAAAAGAAGGAGAGCGGGAGGCAACGTCGCAGGACATCCAGCAGGCTGAGCAGTACGGCAATAATCAGGTCGACACCTTGATGGCTACGGGGAGCGCACTGCTGATTCTCGGAAATCGAGATGCAGCCATGCAGCGCTTCTCGCGCGCCCTCGCCGTTCCAAATGGAGATCGCCTTGGCGTGCGGCTAGCGATTGCTCAGGTATTTCTGCGTCAAGGGCACTACGATGACGCCCGCCGCCAGATCGCGCTCGGGTTCGCCGAAGCCCGCCTGGATTCCTCCCCCGTCACGCCGGATGACATTGTGGAAGCAGCTGGAATTTTTCTGGCGATGCACGATTTCAATCTTGCCGAAACTTATTTCGATAAAGCGCGGCTCGCCGGAGCAAATCCTCGGATGGTCGCCGTCGGATTAACGAATACGTATCTGGCAGAAGGTGAGACTCGCAAAGCCGAAGATGCGCTGAATAACCTTGGGCCGCCCAGCGATTATCGCGATGACTACGACTACATGATGGCCGCGGCAAACTTGTATCGCCAGCGTCAGGATACGGTTCAGGCGCTCTCCGCTTTTGCGCAAGCCAGCAGCGTCGCCGGCCAGGAAGATTTGGCAACAGCTCAGACCGCGCAATTCGAACTCGCCAGCGAAGAAGGCCGGCAGATCAATCAGGATGTGAGCCTGGCACCCGAAGCACTATTCGCTCCTTCACTCGAAGACATCAACGTCTATACGCTGGACGCGAAGATCCTGCATGTTACCGATCCCTCATTGTTGCCGCCGCCGCGTCATTCTTTCCAAAGTCTCGCCGATTCTCATTATCGTGTTCACCTTGGCGGGTTGCCGGTGATCTCTGGCTTTGTCGGGGAAAGCATGACAGCTGGCCGGCTTCTTTTCCCCAGCGCCAACGTCGTTCAGGATCGCAACACTTATGACACATTGATCAATGGCGGGATCACTCCAATTCTTCACTTCGGCTCGAACAGCATCGCCTTCAACGGCGGACTCCAATTTACGATCCGACGCGATACCATTTCGCCGGTGTACATGAGCCAGAATCTCTTTCGCCAGTTTCTCTATGTTTCAACCAGTTCATTCTTTAATTGGGTTTCAATCAATGGCAGCGCCATTCGCGAGGCCGGCCCGTTTACCGATCAGAACTTGAATTCGCGAGACGCCTCTGCCAGTGTGGAATTCACCGTCGGGCGGCCCTGGGGACACACATCCCTGCTCACCGGATACTCCGTCCGCGATCTTCTGTTCAATCCTCTGGTGCAGGAATACTTCAATACTTCAAGCTATATCGGAGTGCAGCATAAGTTTGGCAATCGGCTAACGGCGGCAGTGCTGGCCGAAGATTTGCGCTCGTGGCGAGTGCAGAATACCGAATATGCCATCGCCCAAGCGCTGCTGCCAGGCGGAAGGTTCGATTTCCGCGTCAACCCGCGCTGGCACGTTCAGGGATCATTCTTGCTTTCACGTGGAGAGGGCTTTCACCAATACGACAATGCACAGAGTCAGTTCCTGGTCGCGTACACGCGGGCAATGGGCGGCACTTCGAAGGATGGCTATGGCACGGCCGTGACACATCCCCTGCAATTCTCTTTTGGTGTTCAGCAACAAACTTTTTACAGCTTCGATAACTCGACAAGAACAACAGTTCTTCCAATCATCCACTTCAACTTATTCTGAGCATTGCTGACTTTCGATGATCAATTCTATCCAGAGCGATGCGGAGACTCCGCCGGTCAAAACTCTCCCAAGCACGGCTCCCGCAAACACAAAGACACTGAAATCTCAGCTTCTGGGCGGCAGCCTCACGCTGCTGGCCGGCTCTGGACTGGTCGGAGTCACCAACCTCGTTTACAACGTAGTCACCGCCCGGCTTCTCGGACCAACAGGATTCGCCCACGCAACGGTGGTTTACACAATCCTGATGTTGATGTCCGGCATTACGCTCTCTTTCCAGGTAGTGTGCGCGAAATATGTGGCGAAGAGCACATCGCCTGAATCGCGGGCCAGTGTGTTCGCCAAGTTACACGAGCGTTCGTGGATAGCGGGAGTTGTTATTGGCGTGATTCTATTTCTAGCGTCGCGCCCGATTGCCGGGTACTTGAATCTGCCCGATCGATCTCTAATAAGACTTCTGGCTCTGGGGACAACTTTTTATATTCCTCTCGGAGTGCGCCGCGGTTACATACAAGGAATTCATGCTTTCGCGCCTCTCTCGCTCAACTTCATGCTAGAAGGATTGGTCCGCTTAGGTGGAGCGGTTCTTCTCATTGAACTGGGCATGGGGGTCAAGGGCGCCGTTCTTGCAAGCGTGCTCGCCGTAATCGTTTCTTATTTTGCCGCAGTACCCAGCCCCGGTCTGACTGCTCTCAGTTTTCGAGGGATTACCATCTCTTTTCGAGAAGGACTTCAGGCAATTGTTTTCTTCTCAGGACAGACCGTCATCAACAACTTTGACATTGTTCTGGTGAAGCATTTCTTCCCACCTGCGGAGGCTGGATTTTACGCGGCCGTTGCGCTGGTCGGCCGCCTGGTGAATATGTGCGCATGGTCCGTCGTAAACACGATGTTTCCCGTTTCCGCTGGCGCCGGGGCCGACGAAGGCGAGGGCCACCCGGTATTGTTTACTTCGTTGTTGCTGGTCTTTCTCATCCTCACGGTGTTGATCTTCGGTCTATGGGCCGTTCCCAGCTTCCTTTGGAAAATACTCTTCGGCGCTCACTTCGAACTTGGCAACTATGGAGCACTGGCTCCTCTGCTTATCCTTTACGCCATCACCACCGGCATTTATTCGCTCAGTTCGGTAATCATCACCTATGAAATGTCACGCAAGATCGCGAATACCAGTTGGGTTCAGCTGGCGTTCAGCGGCGCATTAGCCCTGGGAATCTATGTTCTTCACCAAACCCTTCGGCAAGTGATCCTGGTCCAGTTCGTGCTGATGATTGCGTTGCTTTTCGTGCTGATGATTCCGTTGTTGCGGCGTCACTTCACGCCGCGGGCTCTCCCGGTCTATGGCAGTCTGAAACTCCGCCGTCTGCTGACCGAAGAGGAAGTGATGGCCGAATTTCTGCGAAGCGAATTTCATCACGCGGAATTCGACGAGTACCGTCAGGAATTCGACGCTCTAGTCAGGAGCCCCAATCTCAACAGCTCCCGGGAAAACTCCCTGCGGCAGGCTTTGCTGTTTCTGAGGCGTGGTGCGATGTGGCGCGAGCTTCCGGCCGACACCAAGTGGTACGAAGTGGAACTAACCGCCGACGATCTGGCACGAATTCGTTTTTTTCCCAGGGCACAATGGCGACGCGTGGCGCAGGGAAATTTCTACCTCACCGACGTGGTTGAACGCATAAGGCAGAAATTGGAAGATGGCTCATTCAATGACAGTTTTCTTGGCAAGCTTCGCCTCCTCAGCTCGTCGGTTCAGGAAAACTTAGTCGACCCCGCGGTGCTTCTGATTGGGATCGACAATACCAGCCCTCTGACGATTCTCGATGGCAACCATCGCATGGCGGCAGCGATGCTCGCACCTTCTGGCCCGGTGTTAACCGGCTTCCGCTTTATTTGCGGATTCTCGCCCGACATGACGCGCTGCTGCTGGTATGCCACGAACGTGAACACGCTGCTGCGCTATTTCAAGAATCTCGTGATTTACTTCTCCTACCATCCGGAATCTGATATCGGACGTTTTCAGGAAGAAGAAATTTAGAGGAATCCGCGAGCTGCACGAAAGTCGGCGCTGCATTCTAATAAAGGATGTTAGGCCAGCCTGGGCTAGAAGACTTCCCGATCGCTTACGGCTGCTGCTGTGGCGGCGCATTACTCGCCGGTGGCGTAGTCGGTTCCTCGACCACAGAATTATCCCGGCGCCGCAGCAGAATAGGTTCGCGTTGTTTGCGGTGTATGTTTCGCTCCTGCGTTACCTCGGCTTCGACTTTGGAGTCGCTGTCCGATGCAACCTGGGATAAGTTGAGGCCCTCTGCAGACCGCCGAGTAGCCAATCCAATCCGCATATTCGCACCGCTTGCCTGCGCCTTCTCGTAGAAGAACTGCGCTGTCTCCTTGTCGCCCTCGATTTCCGCCAGGTAGCCAATATTGTTCAGCGCAAACGCATTCGTAGGATCGAGCGCGTATGCGCTGCGGAAGTCCTGCTCAGCCGACTTGAGATCGTTGCGGTTGAGCGCCGAAACTCCACGCAGATTTAATTCAGCAATTCTGACTTCGACGTTTTTTTCGGCTTCGAGGCGATTGCGCAAGCTCCGCGCATTTTGCGACGCCATCGTGTTCACCGGCTTCCCTCTCCACGAATGATCCAGCGTAACCATGGCGACCGCATCGGAGTTAACAGCAGCAGCCGAGTCATAGTATTTCAGAGCCGCCTGTGTCTCTCCCTCCATTTCCTTCGTGACCCCCATATTGTTCAAGCTGAAAACATTATTCGGGTCACGCTTCAACACTTGCTGCAAGAGCAGGTCCGCCTCAGGAGCTCTGCCTGCTGAAAGCAACCGCACCGCTTCCACATTTTCATGATTAATTTGCAGTTGCTGGTCAGGAATCGCCACTGCGGCGCTCGCGGTCTGTCCTTCGAGCCGGCGCGAACTGGCGTGCGCTATCACGGCATCGGTATGTTGCTGCGCTGCCAACTCGTAAAATTTCTGCGCGCGATCCAGTTGCCCTTGCAACTCTGAAACATAGCCAAGATTGTTGAGCGTAAACGGGTCGTCTGGATCCAACAAGTAAGCTTTGTAGAAGAGCGTCTCAGCTTTCTCGTAGGCGTGCTTGCCGATTTCTTGCACACCTTCCTGGTTGAGCCGTTGGACGGGTGTCATCGGGCTGCGCTTGGGCAGAGTGATCTTAATTTCGCCGGCCCGCACTCCCGCCGGCCACGCCATCCCGCCGCAAACGATCCCCACGAATGCCCACTGTTTCCAAGACATGCCGAGACACCTCAACCTTTGAAAAGATAAAAGCATAGTTTTGATGCCAGTGGATCGGCTGATGTTTGTCACGATTCTGGCCTTTTTTCATGAATATATGGCTACCTTTAACCTCTTTACTGGCATCCTAGACGTGCGTCAAAGATCGCCAGACGGAAACCATGCATCGAATCGTACCTGGAATCTCGCTTACGACCCTGCTCTGTGCAGTTTTTTGCTACGCGGCCATTGGGCAGACGATCCCCCCTCAGGATGTGCCTTTAACGCCTTCTGCGACTCCGAGGACAGATCCAAATATTCCTGTCCCGACAAATTCAGTCACAATTCCACAACCAAGTGACAGCGCCGCGCTGACTGCCAACGGCCCAGATACAACGACCGACAATACTCCAGACACAACCATCGATCCGGCGAGCCTGCTCCCGGATCCCACTCCGCTACCCCGCGCCAACGCGAGTCTGATAGGCGGCACCATCGAGAAACTCGATCGCGTGCGCGACCGACTTACGGTGCGGGTATTTGGCGGCGGCAAAATGACTTTCGCTTTCGATCCGCGCACCCACATTTATCTCGGTAGCGCTTCAGCATCGGCCTCCGATCTGCATCAGGGGGACCGTATTTCTGTCGACACTCAGCTCGATGGCAGCGTTGTTTTCGCTAAAACGATTCGGATTCATTCCAAGACTCCAGCAGGTGAGAGTCAAGGTGCGGTAGTCAGTTATCGCGGGGATGAATTAGTATTGCGCGATCTTTTGTCTCCCCGGCCGTTGAAGATTCGTCTTACCTCTCAAACCAGGCTCATGAAGGGTGACCATGTTGCTTCCGCAGCCGACATCGTGCCCGGAACGCTGGTCGCGGTGAAATTCGGGGCGCAACGGAATGGCAGCGATACCGCGAGCGAAGTATCCGTGCTGGCTGTTCCTGGAGCCAGCTTCGCGTTTTCCGGTCGGATCACGGCGTTGGATCTGCGGCTGGGGCTTCTAATTCTGAACTCTTCGACCGACCGCAAAACCTACGAAGTCTACTTCGATCCCTCCGTTCCCGGCGTCGACGGCAACTTGCGTGAGGGGGATGACGTCATGGTCATGACTCGCTTCGAGGGAAATCGCTACGTGGCGCGTAGCGTCACGGTGAATGCGAGAAATCGGTAGAGAAGAAAACGGTCTCGATTTTCAGGTCTTAGGTCTCAGGTTCTAGGCGTCAGGCTTTACTTCCTAGATCGTTGGTTCCCAATGCCCAAGACCAAACACCTGCGTCCTGAGACCCGCAGTACTCACGGATAGCCAAGTTGCTGCGAATTACAAACTCCACCTGTGGTCTGCGCCGGCGGAGTCGGTGGCGTTGCCCATGGCACATTCTGGAAGTCGAAGAACTCGGTCATATCCATCTGCGCCGCGTCGCGTTTTGTCAGAACCGGAACATTGAACCTTGTCTCAATGAACTTGAGCATGGCTGTATAGTCCGCGACGGTATGAGACACGTAATTCTTCTTGGTGAACGGCGAGATTACGATCAGCGGAAGCCGGTAGCCGGTGTAGTTGAAATCACAATTCGCTCCGCCGGAAGTCGTACAAATATCTGCGGGAAGCAGATCGATCGGAGCGATGCCATCAGGATTCGGCATTTGCGCCGGAGGAACGTGGTCGTAGGTTCCTCCCGCTTCGTCGTACGTAAGAATAAACACCGAGTCATTCCAGGACTGGCTGTTCATCAGTCCATCGATCAGCGTCTGGACGTAAGCTGCGCCGGTTTGCATGTTGGTGCCGCTGCTGGGATGTTCGTCGCGCTCAGATTCATATCCAGGCTCAATAAATGACACGGAAGGAAGGGTTCCGGCTTGCGCATCGCTCAGAAACTGCGCCCCCGAGACAACATTCGCGGGCAGCGCGTTCGGTGGTGCGTACGACTTAAACTGCGTGAGGTAAGTGCAAAACCCAGTGGATGAGGCCGACGGATTCGCGTGAGGATTTACGCCAGAATTCAATCCCCTCGCAGGCGTGGCATCTCCCGTTACGCCGGTTGGGCACGTATTGTCGGTCGCGTAGATTTTCCAAGAAACTCCCGCGGTATTGAGCGCGTCGAAGATAGTTTGAGCAGTGAGCGGCGCATTGTCCGAGGCGTCTGTACCCGGCGGATACGCATAACCCTGCGACGTTGCAGCGAAAAGATACATGCGATTGACTTGCGTGCGGTCCATCGCCGGGGAAAACCAGCGATCGGATGTGGCAAAATTCGACGCCATGTAATAGTAGTAATTTAAATCCGTCCAGTCGTAATAGCCCATGGCGCGGAGGCCTTGCGTGTCGCTGAAAGGCGGGTTCGCGCCTCCAGAATTCTCATCGATCGCATACTTCGCCGCGTTATAAACAAACCCGTTCATTAGCGGAGTGCTCGAAGTTGGATCCTGCAAATTCCAGTCTTCGTGGCTCTCGTCCCACGAGGGGCTCAGGTTTTCCATACATTCGGTTGCAATGTGGAAGGCGGAAACTGTGGCGGAGCCGGGAGTAGTTGTCCCGTTGTACGCCGGATTTGAGGCGTTCGCCGGCAGCCCATCGAATTGCTGCGAGGGAAAACCGTTTGCCGCCCAATACGCCGGTAGCTGCCCGAAGTAAGTGTCAAGAGAACGATTTTCCTGCACCATGACAATGATGTGATTCACCGCCTGAATGTTTCCGGAACCACTCTTCAGCCCCTGGCAACCGCATAGCACTAGCGACAAGGCCGATGCGATGGAAATTCTGCATAATTTTTCTGTTGGCAATCCTATTCACCCCGCGACGTGAGTGACTGAATGACACTGAAAGGCGTATTTAGGATGATTCTCATCGCCGAAATGTTGGCGTCGATTTTGCAGGCACTCCATTCATCCCGCGGCCTAACTGACTGAAATGACTAGGGCCCGACTCGTTTGTGTTGGACAGATTTCGACGACTTGAACAATGCCTCGCAGGTCTTAGCACTTTGGGGATTAGACGAATGTTATCTTTCGCTCCTTGCGCTTCAACCGTAAGCTGACCCCGTTACCAGACAGATCCCGTTAAGAAAAATCAGCCGGTAACGAGGAAATTTATAGGCGGGCGCGCCTTCTTCGTTGTGGCCACAGCTCGTGCACGATCCTCAACCCCTAACGCCCCCTGAGGACCAATGCTTCGTTTTCCTCTTGCTGCAGTTTTGCTCCTGGCGATATCGACCGTGTGTTCGGCCACGTCATCTTACGTTGTTCCGACCACAACTCTCAGCGCTCAAACCGGCAATAACGCGAGTGCGGCCAATAGTTTTACGACCCAGTCGAATGGAAACCGCGGCGCTGGGAATGTAAGCAAGGTCGATGTCCACACATTGCTTTATTCCGGCGCAACGACGAAGGTCTACGCTCACCTTCTGCTATGGTTCGGTGAGTCGAACCACATGAATATCGGATACAGTTCCACCAACCCTGCACAAGTCAAGCGCCAGATTACCGACATGATTAGCCGCGGCATCGACGGCGTCATCATTGACTGGTATGGGCCGAACAATGCAATGGATCAGGCTACGCAACTCGTCATGGCCGAGGCTGAGAACCACCCGGGGTTCACCTTTGCCATCATGGTCGATCAAGGGGCCATCGAATGGGATTCCTGCTCAGGCTGCTCTCCGCAACAGGCATTGATCAATCAGCTTCAATACATTGAACACACGTATTTTCCCTCGCCCGCGTATATGACGAGCCAGGGACAGCCGGTGGTCACAAACTTCAACATCGATCTCTCTTATTCGGTCGATTGGAACGCGGTGGATGCTGCGCTAAGCACGCATCCGCTTTTTCTCTTTCAGAACAACAACGGATTCAGCCACACCCTTAGCAGTGGCAGCTATTCCTGGGTTATGCCGACGACCACCGATTACGGAATCGATTATCTCTCTAGCTTCTACGATGCAGGGACCTCGTTTTCCTCCGAGGAAACAGTGGGCGCAACATACAAAGGATTCAACGATACTCTCGCATCATGGGGATCGAACCGCATCATGAAACAGCAATGCGGCCAGACATGGCTGCAAACATTTTCCGAAATCAATGGGCTTTATAACTTAGGAAAACCATTGCCTGACCTGCAGCTTGTGACGTGGAATGATTACGAAGAAGCCACGGAGATCGAGTCGGGAATCGATAACTGTCTAACGCTTTCCGCTTCGGTTGCAACTAATACTCTGCAGTGGACGATTACCGGGAATGAGAATACGGTCGACCATTATTCCGTGTACATCAGCTCCGACGGTGAGAACCTGATGTCCTTGACAGATTCGGCGACTGGGATTCACTCGCTGAATTTATGTGGCTTTGCAATCCCCGCAGGAAACTATCAGTTGTTCGCACAGGCAGTGGGTAAGCCCAGCCTGGCAAATCAGATCACGAGCGCTGTCGATTACACTCCGTCTTGCACTGCCAGCGGAGGGCCGCCTGTGCCACCACCCCCGCCGCCAGCGCCATCACTATCTTTTTCGGCCTCCCCTGCGTCCGTCACGATTCTCGCCGGACAAACAGGAACCTTCACCGTCTCTGCCGGATCGCAATCGGGCACGTTCAACAATCCCATCGCTCTTTCCTGCGGTAATCTCCCGACCACGCTGAACTGCTCGTTCTCTCCGAGCACGATAACTCCCGGCGCGGGTACCGCTACTTCTGTTCTCACGATTTCTGCCGCTTCCGTCGTGGGGAGAGGCTTGCCTCAACCGAACAAGGCGCCAATTTATGCTGGCTGGCTGTTACCTTTCGGAGTTGCCGGCCTTGCCTTCATTGGAAAGGTTCCTTACCAGCGCAGCGCGCGAGCTCTTGCTCTGGTCGCGCTCCTCGGCACCGGAATGGTTACCGTTTCCTGTGGCGGAAACAAGGTGGGGACGGCCCAAAGCACTGCCGTTGCGGTGCCCGTTTCCACCAACTACTCCATTACCATTCAAGGGAATACCAGCTCGAGTCAGCTCTCTACCACCGTTAGCGTCGTTGTTCAATAAACCAACACGCAAGTTGTTCTGCGAATTTCGATAACTCACGGTGCCGTGATTGGCCGATCGGTAAATCCATCCACTCGATTTCCGCGTCATCAGTCTTAACAGGAACGCCTTCGATGGCATCCACTTCGGCAGCCTTCGGAATCTTGTCACCTGTCGCAACGCGTCGGTTCTTTGCGCCAGTTCAAAATGGCGTAGATACTTTTGGACGATCGTGGGCATGGTCATACGAAGAGCGGTTGAAAAATTCTGAACTCCCATGGCCAGCTGCTTTTCCGGGTTTGTCAAAAAATTAATCAAGCACTCCGCCAGGTCTGGTGCGCTTCCAGGTTTGTAGAACTCCATCGCAAGTTCTTCACCATCACCCATCTGGCGAAAATCCGGAAGATCGGCGCATATAATCGGTACGCCGTATGCACATGCAAGGTGTGCAACTCCACTGCAGCCGGTCGAGGAAGAATAGGGCATAACCGCGACGGAGGCTTGCTGGAAAAGACCAGGTAGCAGATCTTCATGTACATATCCGGTGAACTCAATGGCGGGATTCCCTGCGCAGTTCTCCCTCACCGATTCCACATACCCCGCAGCCTGAGGATGGTCTCCGCCAGCGATGACGAGCTTGGTACTTGGAAGGGCCTCAGCGACAATCTTGAACGAATCGAGCAGAAGTTCAAGCCGCTTGTAGGTTCCCCATTTACCAAACGCCAGGATCCGATGCTCCGGATTTCCCCGCCGGGAAAAATCCGGGTACTCAGGTTTCCGCGTCAGAACACCGTGGGACCGCAGGTGAACATTGTCACGGCCATATTTGTCATAAAGAATCTTGCGGTATCCCGGCATCAGAACGGAAACGGAATTCGACAGCAAGAGAATTCTGGTGGCTACTGAACCCGCCAAACGGTAAGCACGGGGATGCTTTACGCCCGCGTCGTTCAAATCAACGGTGTCCATCAGGTGGTGCAAAGTGACGTGTGTGTAGCGGCCACTCAGGCGCGCCATAAGCGGCGTAAGCAGACCCAGGAACGCGTTTAACGGATTACGTCCGAATGTGCTGAACAGCAGATTGAACCATACCACTTCGGGCTTGCATTCATTGAGCGCTTTCAGAAGCCGGAGCGAACTCAAGGGATCGTCGAAAGACCAGCACCGCTGTACGGAGAAGCCTTCGAGTTCCGGCTGATCACCGGCGACGTGGTCTGCAAGAATCGTCAGGCTGATAAAAGGGTTGCTGCGCAATTCCTCGGCAAGGTGCAGTCCATACTCGCTTAGTCCTCCCTGGCTGGGTGGAAAAGTGGTGACCAGACAAATTTTCATTCTTTCTCCGGGCTCCGGATAACGATCGCTTCAGGTTCGATGTCGTCGCCGCATCAGATGTTGGCTCTCCGATGAGGGGAAGGATCGTCGTCTTTTCAAGAAGATCATATGCAGAAAATAGTCTAGTGGTTAAAGCGACGCGGTCAGCTGCGCCAACCGTTGGTCAGGCGCGGAGACCGTCCGCAGGAATGGATTCGCGGACTTTCTTCTCCGCTTCTTCGACCGGCAGCGGTTCAACCACCGTGATGGCACCCGAGAGAGAACTCAAGGTTAGGTAGGCTTCGCGGTTCCTGCGCAGAAACTCCAATGGGTATTCCGGCTTCCGGGCTAGTGCCGCGACGGGATCGGCATCAATGACGTACGACACATCTGGCATAGGTGCCAGCTTGAGGAGGAATCGGATGAACACCCTCGACAGCGAGGAACTAAGCGGCAGATTCGCCAGCTCGTCGTAGATATAGCGATCAAAGATCACGACATCGGCGCTGCTAGATCTCGCCTTACGAATTGTTAGACGCACATTCAGAGCATCCAAGAAGTACAGGCACATCCGCACTACGGTTAAATGCCAGGAAGTGACGTTCTTATCGCGCCGGTTCAGCGGCTTCTCCGGGCTTCCAACCCCGCGATCGCCTTTGAAAACGGCGTGGCTCATCGACTCGCGAAGTTTTTGGAACACCACAACATCATCCCAGAACGTCAATACCTTTACGCGTAGACCGGATTGAAGGAGCCAGGTCTCGAGGGCATGAATCTGAGTACTCTTTCCCGCCCCGTCGATTCCGGAAAAACTCACAATTTTCACGTTAGTTACTCGGCGACACCATCTGACTGAGTGTTCGATCCCACGGTCGAGTATCTAATGAGCCCCTGGCGGCTTACCCGAAGTCCCTTCGGTTAGTGCAATCACCGTCCCGACGGCCACCCCTGCTCCCACAATCGCTCCAACTCTGATCACAATAGTGCGAACCCTGTGCTGTTTGGCTGGCGCAATTGCCACGCCAGCCGGTTGGGAAGCCGCGACTCCAGTTGTGTGAGGAGCCTCCGCGGCAGCTGTTCCAACTGGCTTCTGAGCGTCGGGCGCGGAATTCTGGTTAGGCTGAGTCGAGTTCGATGAAGTCTGGGGCGACTGAGGCTGGGTTGACTGAGACTGGGAAGGCTGATTCTGCGCTACCATGAGCGTTGCGAAGCCCGCGCCTTCCGACTTCTGGTTCGAAAGATTAGCTCCGGGACTATCTGGCAGCCCTTCGACTTTGGCTTGTTCCGCTGCCAGTTCCGTAGGGGAAGTTCGTCCCGGCTCAACCGAATTCGCGACCTCTACATTCTTCTCTGGATTAGCGGGCTGCTGTGCGCTAGCCGACAACCCAGCCCCCGCTAACCCAGAGACCAGCAACCCGCACAGGACCGCGCGCACCAAGCTATTTTGTGTTCCCACTATTTGCCTCCGGCATTACCGATGAACAATCAACTCGCGGTCTTCAGGTCTACAATTCCATATCCGCTAGAATACCAAGGCATTGTCTGTACAAGCTCAGGCGCTGCCATCGCACGGAAACTTCGCGCTGCTTCTTCGGCGGTCTCGAACACTTCGAATAACCGATCGACCCGCATAAGCTCCAGAATTGCCGCACAGGAGGGCGAGAGCGCAGCCAGCTTTAGATCTCCGTCTCGTTTCATCGCCTGTTCCATGCACTCAAGCAGCACTTCGATCCCGGCGCTGTCAATGTGTTGGACTTGAGAACAATCCAAAACCATCCGGGGACGATCGCTTTCCAGCAGCGGTTTCACTTCCGCCAGAAAGGCCGTTCCTTCTAAATGGTTCAGGTTTTCCGGTAGCTCCATTACGATCACAGGACCCCTGGTGTACATGTCATTCACCCCTGAATAGGATTTGTTCCTAACTGCCAAGGTTCTGGCGTTGAAAGCTTTTGTTCTTGCAAGTCGGCAACAACAACCCGCTCTTCCTCTGGATGGATTGTGCTCCGCGGCTGTTTCCGGATCGGACTAGTGGACCGCATCACGCCCGGATCAGAGATCTCGATCACCACATCGCGTTCCAGATTCAGCAGTCTGTTTCCGTTTACAACCGCATGGCAGACATCCACGGAAATTCCGATGTGTGTGTCAGACAGGATCGTACTATCTTCAATCACCGTTCCGCAGTCCACGTAACAATCTTTCTCCACGCTACTGCAGCGCGTGATAACCGTGTCCTGTCGAATTTTCGATCCACGGCCGATATATGCCGGCGCTACTATTCGCGCGCGCCGGTGAACCTGTGCTCCATCATCGATCCAGACCCCAGGCTTGACTTCTGTCCCTGCAGGACGCATTGCGCACCGCCCGCTTAGCGCGTCCGTAACTGTGCGGCGTAGGTCTCGCGGGTGAGTCAGCCGGCTTACATATTCACGAATAAAGTACGAACTGCCGGCGCCATCGCCACGCGTGAGCATGTTGTCGATATCGATCTCGAGAGCTTGTGCACAATCGACGATCCCTAGCCCCAAGGGGCCGTCACGATCGACTGCTTTCGTCGCCCTCTGCCGAGACTCACGATGGAAAGAAAACAAATCAAATAAATCAGTTTCCGCATACACATTCGCAGAAACAATGAATGAGTGGTCGATACCGCTTTGCGAAAACTCTCGTATTTCCTGTCCGATTGCCGAACCGACGTCGCTAACGCTCTTAAACCTCACACTATCGAATACGCTCCTGGCGGGCTGTGCTGCGCAAGCCGCGTCGTCGGCCATCAGCACCCTGACAACGTCTACATTGGCATGCACAAATCGCTCGATGGTGCGCTCCAGCATGGAACGCCCCATAATTTCTACGCATGGAAGACTTTCAGCTACTCCAGCTTTCTGCTTGGTTTTCGTATCTGCCGGAGCTGCCGGATAAGAATCCTCTGTCCCCGTTTCCACCACCACAATGGCCGCTAACCCCACAACTTTGTCCTCTCTGATTTTGAACGTGTCTTTTCGCCTATATTCAGGCTTCCAGTCGAATTTTCTATACCGCGCTAACAGTGGGGCCGATCATCGTCGAGTCGGAAGCGGCAAATTCTGCGACTGGGTTAGCGGCGGATCGCCGCAGCACTCTCCGTTTGGGAAACAGCAAGTCGCGCATCTTCATCTTGGCCTTGTGTAATTGTGATTTTGAATTGCCGACTGAGCAATCAAGAATCTTTGCGATTTCGTGATGCTGGAATCCCTGAACCTCGTGCAGCGAAAAGATCTGCCGGCATCCCTCAGGCAATTCCTGCATGGCGCGGCGTAACGCGATACGATCGATCGCGCCGCTGAGGCTTGGATCGGCTTTCCCTACATCGCGCCGCAGAGAAGGAGATTCCGCCGAGACGGGCTCATCGAGAGAGAGGACTGGTGGCGATTTGCGCCGGCGCAGTTTCATCAGCACGGTGTTGACGGCTACGCGATAGAGCCAGGTGGAAAAAGCTGAGTCGCCGCGGAAAGAACCGATGCTGCGGAATACCTGCAGAAAAGCCTCCTGCGTGAGGTCCTCTGCGTCCGCCGTATCTTTTGTCATGAGGAGGCACACGGAGAAGACGCGCTTCTTGTGAGCTTGGAAAAGCGTGCCAAAGGCCTCTTCATCGCCCTGCTGGGCACGCTGTACAAGACTCCGTTCGGGGGTTTCAGTGCGGTTGGCTACTTCGCCAGCCGGAATCAGATTGGTTGCTGTCGCGGAAATCACACAAGTGGCCACTGGAGTCTCCTTAAGGTCAAACTAGAGTGCTTATCCATTTTGGTAACTGGGAGCTTCAACTTCCAAAATGAGATTAGCGATTTGGCCTCGCGCCGCACATCAGGATGCCCCTGTAATTGACTCCGAGACTTGCTGTACAACTCTTAGAGTTAACTTATGAGGCGTAAATCTTTGACACTGCAGGCGAAACTTTTTGCGCAGAGAAGTGTTGGAGCGCGTCTTCCTGGTGGGTCGAGCTATGGAGCCACCGATCCCAAAAAGAAGCCGCCACCCGAAGAGGCGTGGCGGTCGTTCGTATGCCAAACAGATGGGAGATCGAACCAAGTCTCGAATCTAAGCAATCACTATTTCAAGTCACAATGCTAATAAAGCTTGAATCCAACTTCTACGCTGATCTGCACGTTGACCGGGTGGCCATCCTTCAACGCGGGCTTGAAGCGCCATTGCCTCACGGCTTCAACGGCGCGAGCATCAAGACCAAACCCCAAGCCGCGAACCACGCGAATGTCGCGAGGATTTCCATTCTCGTCAACGATGAGCGCGAGCACGCACACTCCCTGAGTCTTAGCGTTGCGAGCCTCTTCGGTATATTCCGGATCGGGTGTTGCCAGCGCCTCGGGAGCGGAAATTCCTCCGCCAACCTTGAATACGCCTCCACCAATGCCGCCGCCGCTGCCCGAGCCTACACCCGGTCCGTGACCAACGCCCACTCCGCTACCCGATCCCGAGCCAATGCCACCACCTGAACCGGTTCCATTCGAGGGAGGAGCGGATGGCATCGGTAGGGCGGAAGGATTGCCCAGATTGAGCATCCGATTTTGCGCCAGGTGAACTTGCGGAGGCACAACTACAGTCGGTTCCACTGCAAGCTTTGGATGTTGGTTATGAATGACAATCTGAGGAGGTGTTACCTGCTCCATTGCAAGTTTTGGTAGTCTTCCCTTCGGAGCAGGTAACGGGTCGTGTTCACCGCCACCTCCGCCGCCACTCACGATTTTCTTCGCAACAGGGAGGGCGTAAGAGTCCGGAGACGGGGCGATCAGCGTCACAGTCTCGTGCGGCTGAACGCGCTGCACCACCTGGTGCCCGAATGTTGCGCTACCCAAGATAAGCGCCAAAAGGATGACGTGAACCGCCGCGGAGCCCGCCAGACCATTGGATCGATAGTTGTTAAACTGTCCCCAGATCGCTTCTGGTGCCTCAGCTTTTAGCCGTAGCTGTGGTCTCGGTTGCGCTGGCCGTGCCGGCAGTGCACTAACCGCGTACCGCCGATCGAGCACCGCTGCAGAAGACGCGGAAGAACCTGGGAAGAATGTATTTGCCCCGTGGCGAGAACTCTGATTGCTGGACATTGGCGCTCCTGGCTCCTAATAAACTTCACTAAGCAAGGGAAATGAAAGTTGCTTCAACTGACTCGAAAGCGACCTTCAAAACAGATAAGAAATAGTGGGACCGCATTCCCACTATTTCCCTCACGAATGCTCGGTCCGAACACACCGTTGAGGATCGCGGACTCACAGTCGACCGGCCAGAACTAAAACAAGCAGGACTACGACCACCAGACCCAGTCCTCCACTGGGGTAATATCCCCATCCTCGGCTGTACGGCCAGGCCGGGAGAGCGCCCAGCAACAACAGCACAAGAACGATTAGCAGAATTGTCGACATGAAAAGCCTCCTTAGCTGTTACCGCGTTTGAACGTCGGCCCGGCTCCCAAGAACCGAGCTGTAACAAACTTCTTCAGCGACTGCTGACTTCCGGAGTTCCAGCCGAGGGTTTCAACTCACCGTGCTCGGCCCTCGCCTGTCCCGAATATTTCCTTACAGCCGCCAGAAATGGCTGGCTCGATTCGCGAGGGTGGACTTTCCCCGCCAGGATGTCGCTGAACGGCAAGAATTTTCCGTATAGAATTCTGGTTTCGTCTTTGTCCTGTGTCACGGCTGTCCCGTTCAAGTCGATTCCCGCAAAGAGTCCGCGAGCGCGGGAGTAGGTCAGCAGCTCAGCTCTCATTTTCCAGTCCGTATCGGCGCCTGTGTCACGGCCCACAGGCCCTGCAGCCGCCGAAGCGTCAGCGCCAATCTTGAATTTGCTTGAGAGCAGATGTTGCATGCCCTGGTCATTCATCACGACCATGACGATGTCCACGGCCTGACCGCCAAGTTGCAATCCCCAGCTTCCGCCGGTGATCGTGATGGGCGCCGGAGCGCTCCACATTCCGCCTTCAGTCCGGCATGTCGCCACACCCTTGCCATGGCTGCCACCGATACCAATCGCAATCTTCACCATCGACGGGATCACCGCGATGCACTTCGCCTCGCTCATCACCTTGTCTGGAATGGCTTTATCCGGAGTATCCATAATCTCGATCAAAACCTTGGCAGACGCATCGAGGCGTTTGTCGATATCCGATACATCCTTATCATCGGCAGACCAAGCCAAGTTGCCGAAAATCAGTAGACCAGCGCCAAGTGCTACGAGAAACCTCGGTAATGCAGAATTAATTCTTGTCATGAGCCGACCTCTTCTTCTTCCAAAGCCGGAAGCGAGCATTTGTTTGAATTCCCTTGCCGATCAAAACTAACTTTTCCCTCGTCTCGCCGCTATCCGGTTCAAGCTGTAAAGTGGGCAAGGGGATACATGGGTAGGAAGGTCGTACGTGGGAGGTTTGATGTCCTGCTAAGGTCGAAAATGGCAGCGAATACAGTTTGTCAGGTATTGATTGTGGGCGTGCAGTTAGAGGACTTGTAAGTTTGTGGCACGCGGAGTGAAAGAAAGTTCATCGCCCTTCAATCTTCTCAATCCTGCTCTTCTCAAACTCACGCATCTTCCATGACGGCGTTTGGCTCTCGCAGCACGGAAGAACAGGGAATCGTCAATTCGACAAGAGTTCCGGGGTCGGCGTTCGTCAGCCGCAGCTCTGCGCCAAATTCTTTAGCGCGTTGTTTCATACCGCCAATACCTACGCCAACACTATCCGGTTGCAGTTCAACAATTCTTTTGCCGATTCCCTTGCCGTCGTCCCGCACTGCCACCACGATCAAGTCTTCCGTTTGAGTGAGCGTAATCCAGACCTTTTGGGCTTCGGAATGCCGAAAGACGTTCGTCAGGGCCTCTTGCACAATTCGGAAGACAGCAGTCTCGACCTCCGCCGCGAGCCTTGGAAACTCTGCGGCGCGCACATCGAGTGAGATTTCAACGCCGCTCCGTTTCCGCAACCCGTCCACGTACCAGGCAAGCGCAGAGAGCAAACCAACCTCGTCGAGCAGTGGTGGATGCAATAAGTGAGACATCGTGCGAACCTGCTGAATGGCGCGATCGACAATGGCGCTGGCCTGAGTCCATGCCGGGTTTGTCGGCTCAACAGATTTTTGCACCATCATTCTGTCCAGTACCATCTTCGCGACGGCCAGTTCCTGTCCCAACCCGTCATGCAGATCGCGGGCCAGCCGCCGGCGCTCTTCATCCTGCATGGTCATAAGGCGTATGGAAAGCCGCCGCAATTCGTCCGTCCTCCGATCCACTTTTTTCTCGAGTTCCGAAGCGTTATCGCGGATGGATTGTTCCAGCACTTTGCTGTCATGAATGTCGGAACAGGTGCCATACCATTTGACAATTTTCCCTTCATCATTGCGAATCGGAACGGCGCGAGCCCGGAACCAGCGATAAGTTTGGTCCGCTGACCGCATGCGATATTCGGCCTCGTAGTTAGTCCCAGCCTCCACACAGCGCATCCACTGCGCCATGGCCTGATCCCTGTCCTCGGGATGCACATAGTCGAGCCAACCAAAGCCATTCGCGGAACCGGGAGGAGCGCCGGTGTAGTCGTAAAATCGATCGCTGATGTAGTCACGAGAACCGTCGTTCTGGCGGCTGAAAATGATATCCGGAGCGGTACGCACGATCGCGTCAAGTTCCTGATTCTTGCGTACCAACTCCGTGTTCAGCTTCAACAACATTTCTGCCTTGCTAGCTAACTCCTCGGTACGCTCGGATACGCGGTTTTCCAGTTCGTGATTCAGAATCTCAAGTTGCCGCGTCTTGCGGTGCAACTCGGCAAATACTCTCACCTTCGCACGCAGAACTTCCGCAACCACGGGAACCGAGATGTAATCCACGGCCCCGTGTTCATAGCCCCTGAGCTGATCGAGATCGCTAAGATGGACCGCGGAAACAAAGATGATCGCGGTCCTCTGGAACCGCGGATGCTGCCGGATCATCGCAGCCAGCTGAAAACCATCCAGTTCTGGCATGCTCACATCCATGAGCACAACCGCAACGTCGGTCTTGAGGAGACTTTCGAGGGCTTCCTTCGCTGAAGTGGCTTTGATCAGGTTTTCGCCAAGCCCACCCAGCATAACTTCATAGCTGAGGAGCTTGGC